>VEOW01000057.1 GCA_012026785.1 Chloroflexota bacterium
GATCTGGTCGTCGTCGGTGAACGGCCCGAACTGGCCGTCGTTGTAGGTATCGCTGACGTTGACCGAGGCGTTGACCTCGGTGACGTCGGCGTCGCCGAAGTTCACCTCTGCGTCGCCGATGAAGACGGTGCCGGCCTCGAGGGTCACGGTCGCCGTATTCGTGCGGGTGCTGTCGTCGGTCAAGGCCGACGAGTAGTCGCATTCGAGGGTGTCGTCTGGGCCGAGCGTGACGGGAAGGTCCTCATCGCACTCGACCGTGACGGCACCGACGCCTGTGATCTCGTCAGCGACGTCCGTAACCTCCGCGTCGAGGTCGCCTGGATTGGTGATCGTGATCGTCCCGCTGACCGCCCAGCCGCTATCGGTGGACCCAGTCTTGTCGAGATCGATCGTGTAGTCCGAGGTCCCGCTGTCACCAGTGAACAGGTCCCAGGTGGCCGGCGTCACGGACTTGTCGATCGTCCACTCCCAGGTCCGGGTGAACGACGTATCGGCCGTCTTGGTGACGGTGACGAACGGGTACTGGCGGACCTTCCATTCCTCGAAGGTCGCATCCGTCGGGTAGTCATGCGTGGCGTCGCCACCCTGATTTTCCGTAAGTCCCCACTGCGTGTAGAGGACGAAGAAGACCTCGCACGCCGGGTCCTTGTAGCCGCAGTCATCTGGAACGTCGATGTCTGCCAGCGGTACGAGGTAGCGGATATCCGCATCGCCTGATCCGGCGTTGACGTCGTTGATCAGGATGTCCCCGTGGAAGTCATAGACCTTCTCGTTGGGGACTGAGAAGGGGTAGCCGGTGATGGGGCATGGGTCGGTCGGCGTCCCCGTGTTGACGCAGTCCGTGACGAACCACACCTCGAAGTCGTTCAGGGAGATGTGCGGGCTCGGGAAGTTGTTGGCATTGCTCTCGTTGACGTCCGCATAGAGCTCCCAGTAGAGCTCGCCGCCCTCGCTCACGACGGGAATGTCGCTGACAAGGATCGAATGGGTGAACGAGCCGCCCACCTCGTTGAACTGGAAGTTCAGCCCGACATCCTTGGCGTCGGTGTTATAGCCCTGCTCGGAACCGTTGGCCTGGACCCGAACGAAGGAGTCGAAGGCTCCGGATCCGGCGGCGCCGAGCTCCCCGCACTCGGTCTGGTTGCCCTGGCCGACGAACTGGACGATTGCCCCCTCTTCCGTCGTATCGATCGGGCAGGCGTTCTTGTCGTCCGTCTGGATATCCACCACGCCCTGATCATTCACGAGGGCCAGCACCGACAAGGCACCTGTCCCGAACAGGGCAAGGGCGCCGACCGTGAGGGCCGTGACGAGGCGGGCCCGGCGAGGTCGGCGGGCTTGCTGTGATGGGCTTCTCATGAGGCGCCCGTTGAGGGCGTCGAGCCTGGAGGCCAACTCGCTTTCGAGGGCTCCCGGCGGGAGAGTTCTGGTCATCGGTCGCTCCCCGACAGCGACCGGCATGGACAGTGAAACACCGGGTCCTTCCTCCACTGGGTGGGCTTCCTCCCGCGGTCGACCCCCGGCGACCATCGACCGCTGCCCCTGACAGCCCCGCGGGGCTCACCCCTGCCCGCGCGACTCCAGTCCCCCGGATGTTGATGCGCGTGGTGCCTGCGGGTCACCTCCTTCCCCTTCGCCCGACCCCCGTGTCGGGCTCGGGTACCGCACCGGCCAAGACTACACCGGACGGCACGAAACTCAACCCGAATCGGTGGCCTCGGGTGGTGACGATACGCACCACCCCATCGCCAGTCCGTCATCGCGATGTTTCAAATTCATTACGGGTCCAGGCCCGGCAGCGGGCGGCCACGGATGTCCGCCGGTCGTGACCGACGGCCCTTCCCAGGGCCGGCTTTCGGGGCGAGAGTGGAGCTACTGGCGAACGTGGAGCCGCTGCAGCCCGAGGAGGAGTGCCGATGGCAACGAAGAGCCCCTCGAAGCCGGTCGCTCGACCCGGCGATCGAATCGTCGTCGAGTCGGAGCGGGTCGGCCAGCCGCCGCGCGAGGGCGAGATCTTGGAGGTCGTGGAGTCCGCGGTGGGACCGAGCTACGAGATCCGCTGGGAGGACGGCCACCAGAGCTCGTTCCGGCCGGCGGCCGGAAGTGCCCGGATCATTCCCGCCAGGAAGGTGCCCGCGCGGCGGTAACGCGCCGCCGCGCTCCCTCAGGCGGCAGCGATCTTGCCCTGGCGGCCGTCCTCCACCGGGTGCGTTGACGTCCCCGGGGGCATGGACGTCGTCGAGTCTTCAATGTCCGCGGCGTCCGCCACGGCGCCGACGACCGGCTCGGGGCGGCCGATGAGATAGCCCTGGCCGAGGCTGATGCCGAGCGAGCGCAGCGCCTCGAGCTCGGCGTCGGTCTCGATGCCCTCGCCGACGAGCACGAGGCCGGCCGCCTCGGCGAAGTGGACCATCCCCGCGACGACCGCCTGGCGAGCCGGGTCGGCGTCGATGCCGGCCACGAGCGAGCGGTCGCGCTTCACCAGCCACGGCCCGAGTTCGACGATGTGGCGGAGGCTGGCGAAGCCGGCTCCGGCGTCGTCGACCGCGATTCGAACCCGCCCGTCGAGGAGCATGACCGCACCCCGGAAGGCGGCGTAGTCGGTGATCGCGGCGTGCTCGGTGATCTCGAGGACGAGCTGTCGCGGCAGGTGCGGCAGGAGGCCCTGGAGAAGGCCTGAGGTCACCAGCTCGGGTGACACGTTGACGTTCAGCCAGGCATCGTCGGGCAGGGTCAGCGACGCCGAGATGGCGCTCCGCAGGCAGGCTACCTCGAGCTCCAGGCCGAGACCGAGCTCGCGGGCCTCGGCGAACCAGGTGTCCGGCGTTCGACCGTCGTCGAACCGGGTCAGGGCCTCGTAGCCGCGGACGGTGCCACCGCCGGGGCCACCGTCGAGCTCGACGATCGGCTGGAAGACCGTTCGGAAGGCGTGGCGCTCGATGGCGCTTCGGATGACCCGCTCGGATCGGGCGGCGGCATTGCGAGCCTCGAGCGGGGCGACCAGGAGGGTGCCGGCGATGGCGCCGAACTCAAGCAGCGCCGGCAGCCGCTCCGCGAGCTGGGCGCTCGCGTCGGGCGCGTCAGAGCCGGCGATGAGCAGGCCCAGTGGCTCGCCGTCGAAGCGCAGCGGCGCATAGGCGTGGGCGGTGATCCCGAGGTCGCGGATCATCGAGCCGTACGGATGCCCGGGGGGATCGAGCCAGCGCTCGACCCACGGACCGGCGGCGACCCGCTCCTGGAGGTACTCGCTTCGCTCCCGGGACAGGGTCAGCCCGGGCTTCTGGGTGTCGTTTCGGTTCTTCTGGCCAATGATCGTCGCGATCCCGTCGGGGTCGAACGCGATGAGGGTCACCATCGTGATCTCGGGCACCTTGGCGACCTGGTGGCAGATCTCGTCGGCTGTCTCCTCGACCGAGCGGCCAGCCCGGAGCGAGGCGAGCGTTTCGGCGATCAGGGCACGCTCGCGGGCCCGCCGCTCTGAGGCTACTTCCTCGGCCCGCTTGCGGGTCACGTCGCGCTTGATCGCGAGGTGGCCGATGACCTCGCCGTCGCCACCCAGCAGCGGCGAGATCGTCGTCGCGCTCGTGACGAGCGTCCCGTCGGCACGGCGATCGACGACGTCGCCCATCCAGGGCCGGCCGTGCTTGACGACGTGGCCGAGAGCCCGGGCGAACGAGCTGCGGCTCTTGCCGATCCGCTCGGCGGGTGGCTTGCCGAGGACGTCGTTGGCCGCCACCCCGGAGATCTGCTCGAACGCCGGGTTGAGGTACACGACCCGCTGGTCGCGGTCGGTGATGACGAACCCGTCACGCGCCTGGCCGATCGCCGCGTCGAGCATCCGGATCCGCTCGTCCATCTCGCGCCGGTCGGTGACGTCCTCGATGACCCCGACCGATCGCCGGCCGGCCGGCGTCGACTCGAGGGTCACGACGACGTGGACGTAGCGGATCTCGCCCGTCGGGCGAACCACCCGCAGGTCGGCCTCCACGACGCCGGTGCGTTCGACCGTCCGGAAGGCTCGCTCGAAGGTCGAACGGTCGTCGGGATGGATGAACGCATGGAAGGCCCCGCGATCGAGCTCGACCCCGGGTTCGAGCCCGACGATTCGTCGAAGCTCGTCGGAGACGAGAACAGACCGGCTTTCGAGGTCGGACTCCCAGCTCCCGATGTGGGCCGTCGCCTCGGCCCGGGCCAGCAGGGCCGCGCGCTGCCGCAGCTCGGCCTCGGCCCGGAGCCGGTCGGTGATGTCGGTCAGGAGCAGCCCGATCGAGCCGCCGTTGCCCGGGATCAGGAACTTCTCGCTCTGCCACGTCCGGCCCGCGAACTCGGCCGTCGAGACGTACTGCCCGCGCTCGGCGACGACCGTGTCCGTGGCGCGGTAGGCCGCGGCGACCTCGGGCGGAAACAGCTCCGCGGCGGTCCGGCCCTGCCACTCGCCGGGCTTCAGCCCCGCGAGCTCGAGGGCCCGATCGTTCAGGTACGTGTAGCGGCCGTCGTGGTCCTTGATCGCGGCCACCATGCCGCTACCGTTCATGAAGCGCCGGAACCGGAGATCGGCCAGCAGCAGGTCGGCGACGGCGCCGCGGAAGCGCAGGACGACCAGGAGCGTCAGCGTGAGCGCGGCGGCGCCGATCAGGAGCGGGTTCGCGAGGGGCCGGCCGATGGCCTGGGTCAAGAAGCCGACCGGCAGCACCAGCATCGCCAGCGACACCGCCACGCCCCGGAGCGGGTCACGAAGGCTCGTCCGATGCTCGGTCGGCGAGCCGAGGGGTGCCCGAGGAAGGATGGAGCGCGGCGGCGCCCAGGAGCACGAACCCGGTCAGCCAGCTGATCCCGCCGAGGGTGTCGACGATCATCGGGACCGTCTGCCCGTTGCCATAGACCAGCAGCGCGTATCGCGCGTCGGCCGTCGCCAGGAGCGCGAAGCCGACGACGAGAAAGATGCTGCTCGGCGAGCGGGTCTCGCGGACAATCGGCAGTGGCAGGAGCATCGCGACGATCGCCACGTCGGCGAGGATGACCGCCTGGGCCACGTCCGGCAGCTGGTGCATCCGCCCGACCGGGTCGATGAGGACGATCCAGAGCAGGATCGCACCGGCCAGCCCGATGCTCGCCCCGTCGGCATAGTCGGTCCAGTCGCGGCCCCGGGAACCGCGAACCAGGCGGAACGCGCCGCTGAGGAGGAGCGGATAGCCGGCCGCGTAGGCGAGGTCGGCTGGCCGCACCGCCTCCGCCCCGGCCATCGACTCCCCGGCGCTGGCGGCATTGCCGATCCAGAACAGGAACAACCCCAGCGCGATCGACAGCCAGGCGCCGATCTTGACGGGCTGGTGGCGAAGCGCCCCGACGAGGATGCCGAGCGATCCGACAAGCGGGAAGAGCGGCGTCCACTGGCTCGCCGTCAGCGGGTCCTGGAAGCTCGCCAGCCCGATCGCCGCGATGACGCCGAGGACGAGGTAGACGACCGCCGCCGACGGCAGCCTCGGGCGCGCGACCTGCCCGACGGCGCGTGCGGCGGTGGAGACGCTGACAAACCCCATTGGACTCCCTTCCAATCGCCGAACCACAGGGCCCGCGGGGCCAGCGGCAGGCGAATTCAGACACCGACGATGTATGAAAATCGAAATCCGTGGCGATAGGCCGGACGGCACCATCTGGGGGGCCGCTCGGCACCCCGCCCACGCCCGCTGAGTTCGAACCTGTGCACGGCAGGACCTTCCGGTGGTGCGCCCACGCACCGATCCGGGCCCACGCGGACCGCCCCACCTTCCACGAACCGCGCGTTCGGTCGAGTGCGCCCGGCCCGGCGTTAGAGACGTCTGGCCCAGATCCCCACCGGTTCGAACTCGAGCGGGACGTCCACGAGGATCAGCTCGCTGAGCTCGGTCGCCTCGATCTCCAACATTGGCTGTTCGACGACCTGCGCCGCGTCGCCGGTCGACACGGCTTCCCCGTCGAACGTCGCCGCGCCATCGATCAGGTAGACGTACGCGCCGCGGCCCTCGCCAAGAGCGTGGCGTACCCGCACCTGCGGCTCGAGGCGGGCGACGTACACCGAGGCGTCCTGGTGGACGCCGACGGGGCCGTTTGGCGCGGCCGTGGCCTCGGCCATCGGCGCGACGACTCGCAGCAGGGTGTTGGTCCGATCGGTCTCGCCGAGGACGCGCTGCTCGACGCCCGGCGTGAGATTCGCCTCGTCCGGCAGGATCCAGATCTGGATGAAGCGCATCGGCTCGGTCTTCGAGGCGTTCTGCTCCGAGTGCCACGCGCCCGAACCGCGCGTCATCCGCTGCACGGAGCCAGCCGGCAGCGGCCCGAACGCCCCGCCGACGTTGTCTTCGTGCCCGAACAGGCCCGCCACGACGTAGGTCAGCCCCTCGACGTCACGATGCGGGTGGAGCGGCCAGATCGCGCCCGGCACCAGCCGATCGTCGTTGAACACCCGCATCGCCCCGAAGCCGTCATAGTCGGGGTCGCGGTAGTCGTCGAACGAGAAGTGCCAGCGCGCCCGAAACCAGCCGCCCTGCTTGTCGTGGATCTCTCGGTCGCGCCTGATCTTCAGCATGGCGTCAGTGAACCACGCTGATCGGCCATTGAGGCGAGGTCAGGTGCCCGGCGCGGCCTCAGGCGACCGGCGCGGCGATCGCCTCCGCGATGGAGTGGGCCCAGGCGCCGATCTCGTCCCAGTTCCGGAAGTCGCCGCAGGGTGCCTTGACGACCCGCACGATCGTCCGCTCCCCGATGCCGAGCGCGCTGGGGTCCAGGCGGCCGGCGAAGATCCGGTGCTCCCGGGCGCCCGAGAGCTCGAGGAGCTTGGGCACGTCGGTCGCCGATTCGACCGGCCCGGGCACCTGGCCGAGGGGCCCGCTCGAGAACAGCCAGACCGGGCGCCGCAGGAGGGCTGCGCTGTGGCGGATGACGAAGGCCCGTGCAGGTTCGAGCCAGCGCCCGACGTACACGGCGCTGCCGCCGACGACCGCGTCGTACGGCTCGATGTCGAAGAGGGCTTTCGGGGCGACGACGTCGACGATCAGGCCGGCATTGCGAAGGGTGCCGGCGATCGCGTCGCCGATGCCATCGCTGCCACCATGCTTCGAGGCGACGGTCACGAGGACCCGGATGTCTGCCATCGCCTGAGCGTGCCCGCCGCGCACGCCGTGGCGAAGTGCACACCGGCCCACCCCGACCGATCCGAATCGCCCGATCAGCGGCCGGGCGCAGGACCAAGGAGCAGCGGCCGGATCGACGTTCGATAGATCTCCCGCCAGGCGTAGTCGGAGCGGACCCGCCGAGACAGCCGCCACGTCGGGTCGCGATCCAGGCGGTCCCAGATTCGGGCCGCGATCGCGGCGGGTGCGTCGTCGACGCGGAAGTAGAGGGCACTCTCCCCGGCGATCTCGCGCAGCGTCGGCAGGTCCGTGCAGGCAATCGGGAGGCGGCTGGCCCCGGCCTCGAGCATCGGGAGCCCGAATCCCTCGTCACGGCTGGAGATGAAGAGCAGGTCGGCCATCCGGTACAGGTCGCTCACGACCGCGTCGGGCACGGGGCCGCCGGACTCGGCCGCGAGGATCCAGGCCGCCTCGTCCAGTCCGAGCTGCGAGCGCAGCGCCAGGAGCCGGTCGAGGTACGCCTGCTCCGCCGGCCGGTGCGGGTCGACCGGGCCGGTCACCACGATCGCAGCCCTCCGGCACCCCGCTCGCAGTGCCGCGACGACCTCCAGGGCCAGCTCGATGTTCTTGCGCGGCGTGACTCGGACGGGCAGCAGCAGCAACAGCTCGATGCCCAGCCGGGCGGTCCGCTCGAACAGCATCGCCGCCGTCGGTTCGAGCTTCCAGGCCGTCTCGAGGTCGACGCCGTTGGGCACGACCGCGATCGACGCCGGGTCCAGGCCCGTGAGGCTCGCCAGCTGGTCGCGTCGCTGGTTCGAGACGACCACCGGCGTCGTGCCCGGCCACGGCTCGCGCAGCAGCGACCACGGCCAGCCGTCGTGAAGCGAGTCGCGGTAGTCGTCCATGACCGCGGCGAGGTCGTGGTGCCACAGCACGACGCGGGGCGTCGCCGGCGATCGGCGATTCGCCGCGTCGCTGAGGTCCCGCAGGGCCGCGGACAGGGCCAGGTTCAGGTTCAGCGAGGCGACGTTGTGAGCGATCGCGACATCGACCCCGGCGAGCGCCGCATCCAGCTCCCCTCGGACGTCGCCGACCAGGGCTTCGAAGTCGGCCGGCACCCGGCCCGCCGCGAGCTCGAGCTGGGCGGCCTGGATGCGCGGGTGACGCGGATCGAGCAGCGGCAGCACTCGCAGGGCACAGCCCGACGGTGGTGCGAGGCCGCGGCCGGCGACGATCCTGACCGCGAGGCCGTCGCGGACCATCAGGCCCGCGTGAGCGGCGATGACCGATTCGACGCCGCCGATGACCGGCGGAGCGGCGTAGTGGACGATGGCCACCGAGGGGGTGGTCACGCCGGTCCCGCGAAGCACTCCGCGAGCAGCTCGCCGAGGCGCTGGTCGAGCACGGCGAACGAGAAGTGGCGGCGTGCGAGCTCGTAGTTGGTGTGGGCCCAATCCTCGGCCAGGCCCGGCTCCTCCAGAAGCCGACGCGCCTCGCGGATGGCGGCCTCGGTGACGTAGTTCTCGATCTCCACGACCCGGAAGCCGCGGGGTTTGATGTCCGTCTCGTAGACGGAGTAGCGGTTGACGACGATCGGCCGCCGGAAGTAGACGGCCTCGAGGAAGGCGTTGCCGAAGCCCTCGATGCTCGATGGGTAGGTCACGAGATCGGCCTGCGGGTAGACGTCGGCGAGCGTGTAGGTCGGCCGGCCGTCGGCGGTGGTGCCCCGCTCGACGGTCACGATCTCCGATTCGAACCGGACGTGGACGCCGAGCAGCTCGGCGAACTCGCGGACCCGGCCCGCGTACTCGTTGCCCTCGTCGTCACCGGCATGCGAGATGACCAGCGTCGCCGGGAGCCCGAGCCGGCGGGTCAGCTCGATGGCGTGCTCGATGCCCTTGCGCTGGATGATCCGCGTCGGCTGGAGGATCAGCCGCTCGCCGTTCTTCACGCCGAGGGCGGCTCGCGCGCCCGTGGCGTACTCGTCAGGCTCCGGTGGCGGCGTCTCGAAGTCGATGACGTTGGGGACGACCCGGGCATTGAGACCGCGGCGCCAGGCCAGCTGCTGGGCCTGGGTGGTGTTGATCACGACGTGCCAGACCGACGGCAGGTCCGGCGGGAAGGCGGCCGCGATGTAGTCGCCGACGGAGTTGACGGCGAATCGCTGGCGCTCCCAGGCGAAGTCGTGGTGGTGGGCCAGGACGGGGATGCCGGTCTCGGCAATGACCTCGGTCAGCGCCAGCCCGAGCGGGATGTTGAGGGGAATGGCGAGGGCGTTCTCGACCGTCAGCAGGTCCAGGTCGAAGTCGTGGATGAAGTCGTACAGCTCGGCCTTCAGCGCGACCTTGAGCTCATCGATCCGGCGGGTGACCGTCGGCGGTCGGACGTACGGCGAGAAGAAGTCCCGGCGATGGATCAGCGGATGCTCCGCGTCGGCGCTCCGCATGACCTCGAGCGAGCCGGCGTAGGCGACGTCGTTGATGGCCGCGATGTTGGGATGGCGATAGAACGCGTGCGGCACAAGGCGGCTGCGTTCGGGCGGTCGATCGAGCTCGCCGGCGAAGTAGAAGCAGGTCGCGCCGTGGCGCTCGAGCACCGTCTCCCATTTCGCCGATTCCAGCGACACGCCGTCGGTCCCGGCCAGGCGGGTCGAGACGATGCCGATGCGACTGGGCCGCGCACCGAGTGCGTTCAGGCTCGTCATGGCGCGAGCGCGAAGGCGGCGTAGAGCGCGGCGCCGGCGGCCATGGCGGGCTCGTCGAAGATGACGCGGTTGGAGTGGTTGTCGGGCACGTGGTCGTCGGGCACGGAGGCGAGATTCGCCGCTGCCGGTCGAGCCCCGAGGAAGACCATCGCGCCCGGGGCGTGCTGGATCACGTACGACCAGTCCTCGCCGCTCATGAACGGCGCGCTCATCTCGACCACGCGCTCCGGGCCGACGAGCTCGGAGGCGAGATTCGCCACGCGCTTGACGCCCCCGGGGTCGTTGATCGTCGCCGGGTAGGCGATGTCGAGCTCGAACTCGAACGCCAGGCGGTGCTCCGCCGCGATCGAGCCGGCGACCCGCTGGATGAGCTCGAGGGTCGAATCGCGCCGCTCGTTCGACAGCGTTCGCAGCGTGCCCTCCAGGAGAGCGGTCTCGGGAATGATGTTGTGGGTCGTGCCGGCGTGGATCTGGGTGATCGTCACCACCGCCGGATCGAAGATGTCAACCTCGCGGCTCAGCGCGACCTGGAGCGCGGTCACGATCTCGGCGGCGGCCGGGATGGGATCGATCGCGAGCTGCGGTTTCGAGGCGTGGCCGCCTCGGCCGCGCAATCGAATCCGGTAGCTGTCGGCCGAGGCCATCTGGGTCCCGGCGCGGAGGTGGATCTCGCCCGACGGCAGCGACGACCAGATGTGCAGCGCGAGGGCGCGGGTCGCGGCGGGATCGAGCCCATCGAGGAGGCCCTCGTCGAGCATCAGCTTCGCGCCCGCGAAGCCCTCCTCGCCGGGCTGGAACATCAGGATGACCGGGCCCGGGAGTGAGATTCGCCGCTCCACGAGGAGGCGCGCGCCGAGCAGCAGCATCGTCATGTGGAGGTCGTGACCACAGGCGTGCATCGCCCCCGCCCGCTCCGAGGCGAAGTCCAGCCCCGTCTCCTCCTGCAGCGGCAGGGCGTCCATGTCGGCGCGCAGGATCGTCGTGGCAGCGCGCGCTCCCCCACCCTCAGCGCCCGGCTCGATCACCGCCACGACCGAGCTGAGCGCCTTGCCCAACCTTGGCTCCAACCCGAGATCCCGCAGGGCAGCGGCGATTCTCGCCTGCGTGTCCGGCAGCTCCAGCCCGATCTCGGGGTTCCGATGGAGCTCCCGGCGCAGCGGCAGCAGCTCCGGCAGCGCCGCCTCCGCCGCCTCGAGCAACCCGTCCAGTTCGACCTTCGGCATCCCTCGATGGTATTGGCCCGCCACTCGATCGGGGCAATCGACCTGCCGGAGCCCGCCGCATACGCTGTTTGCATGGACAACCTCATCGTTCGGCTCAAGGCTCGCGCCGCCGATCCGGAACGCCGAACCGCTGCCCCGCAGTCGCTCACCATGGCCGGCCCCGGCGGCACGCTCACGACGATGTTCGGGAGCTTCGGCGGCGGGCCGCCCGGCTCCATGGGGACGATGAACCTCGGCGGCCTGCTCGACGACCTCCGGTCCGTGGTGGCGTCCAACCAGGCCGGCCGGGCCATCGACCCGGCAATCGCGGGCCGCGTCGATGCCATGGCGGCCGACTTCTCGATGACGAATCCCGCAACCTCGGGGGCGCTGCCCGCGCCCGCTTCGCCCGGGGTCCTCGACGACGCGGAGCGCCGAGTGGGCCGGCCCCTCCCTGCCGACCTGCGGCGGGTCTACGGCGAAATCGCGAACGGCGGCTTCGGTCCAGGGGGCGGCCTGCTGCCGATCGAGCACGCGGTCGATCTCTATCTCGAGCTTCGAACCGACCCGCCGGGTCCCCGCGGGCAAGCCTGGCCCGAGGGCCTGCTGCCCCTTCGAGCCAACGACCCCGGGTTCGAATGTCTCGACCTGGCCAGCGGTCGAATCGTCGACTGGGACCCCGAGGATCTCACGGAGCGCTCCGGGGACGCGGCCTGGCAGCGGTCCTTCGCCGAGGTCGCATCGTCGCTCGAGGCCTGGCTGGCGGCATGGGTCGAGTCGCGACCCGCGCACGAGGTCATGCAGGAGCAGCTGGAAGCCTCGACGATCGCCCAGGCGCGAGCAGCTCGGGCCACGATCGCCGCCATGACGCCCGAGCAGCGCGCGGCGATGGGCCTGCCCGAGGTCGGCTGGGAGAAGGTCGTCTGGGACGGCATCGGCCTCGAAGATGAGTGACGAATCGCCCTAGTCGCCATCCCGATCACCATCGACGCTTGCCCGGCGCGGCCTGAATCGACCTGAATCGATTCGCCGTCGCGCGGCATCTCTGTGGTGTGACGATGGTGGCCTCGCAGGTCTCGCAGCTCGAGCGCGACGGTTTGACGCGCCGGCTGGTCGAGACCGTCCGCAAGGCGGCTGCGGGCGACGAGGTCGCGTTTGCCCGGCTGGTGCACGAGTTCCACCCCGACATGGTTCGCGTCGCCTATGTCGTCGCTGGCGACCAGCAGCTGGCCCTCGACGCGGTCCAGGCCGCCTGGACGACCGCCTGGCAAAAGCTGCCCTCGCTTCGAGACCCGGAGCGCGTCCGACCCTGGCTCGTGGCGGTGGCGGCCAACGCGGCCCGTCAGCTGATCCGGCGCGAGCACCGCCATCCGGTCGCCGAGATCCGCGTCGACCCCACGGACGATGGCGGCGATTCGGGGCGCAGCATCGAACGAATCGACCTCGTCAACGCCCTCAACCAGCTGAGCCCGAACGATCGGGCCCTTCTCTCGATGCGCTACCTGCTGCGCCTCGACGCGCCGGAGATCGCGCCCCTCGTCGGCATGTCGGCCTCGGGCGTGCGGGGCCGCCTCTCACGGATCCGCGACGTCCTGCGACGGGAGCTTCGCGATGACTGACCTGTCCGCCTTCGATCGACGCCTGAGCGATGCCCTCGAGCGGTACGCCGCCGAGGTTGACGTGACGGTCGATGCCGCCCGCGTCGCGGCGGGGGCCGCGGCCGCTGGTCACGGCTCGGCAGGAGGCCTCCTGGGCGGCGGTGCACTCGCGCCGCTGGCCACCCGTCGACTGCCGTGGCTGGTGCTCGCTCCGCTCTTCGCCGCCCTCGCGCTCGGCCTCGCGCTCGTCGGCGCCTGGCTGTTCCAGCAGCTCCGACCACTGCCGGTCGTCAACCCTTCGATCGTCGAGGTCGTCACCGACGGCCGTGACGTCGACCTCGTCGCCGGTGCCGACGGCAAAGTCTGGCTCGTCGGGGTCAGCCGGCTCGTCTCGATCGACCCGGCGACCCTCGCCCTGCGGCGCTGGGATGTCGCCGACAACCCGGGCTTCGTGGCCTGGGCGGCGGCGCCGGCCGGGGATGGCGGGCTGTGGGTGAGCCAGGTCGACGGCGTGGCGCGCTTCGATGGCACGCGCCTCGGCGCGAGAATCGCCGCTCCTTCCGGCGCGATCCTGCCCCTCGTTGCCGAGGGCCCGGACGGCACGTTGTGGGCCGCCGGCGGCAACGCTCTCTTCCGCCGCGTCGGTGACGCCTGGCAGCGGATCGACCTGCCTCGGGCTGACGCCGACGCGCTCGATCTCGCCATCGACACGCGGGGGAGCGCCTGGGTCGTCTCGGCCGTGTACGGCGACGAGACGGTCGATTATCAGCTGGCCAGGTGGGACGGC
Source organism: Chloroflexota bacterium (assembly GCA_012026785.1). Classification (GTDB taxonomy): domain Bacteria; phylum Chloroflexota; class Limnocylindria; order Limnocylindrales; family CSP1-4; genus UBA5189. The sequence continues at coordinate 13,401 of VEOW01000057.1, forward strand.
TCGGCCTGGCGGGACGTGCGCGACACCGATGTGCGCGGCGTCGACAGCAACATCTCGTCGATCGTGGCGTTGCCCGACGGTGGCATCGCGGTCGCCTGGGACGCTCGCATCGAGCGGTTCGACGGCTCGGTCTGGACCGACCTCGAGGCGCCGCCACTGTACGGGGCCGCCGACGGCTGGCTCCTCGCCGTCGATGCGGACGGCACGATGTGGGCCGGATTCGACGGCAGCGCGCCGTCAACCGTCGGGCGTCTCGACCCGGGTGGTTGGCGCCTGTACGGGACCGCCGATGGGTTGCCGGCGGCGATCGACGACTGGTCGACGACGCGGATCGCGACCAGTGGCGGAAGCACCTTTGTCCTCGCCTCGGATGGCGTATACCGGCTGGTCGATGACAGCTGGGTGCTCGTGGCCGGAACCGAGCGTCAGCCGGTCTTGCGCGATGCACGGGTCGCGGCCGTGTCGGCCCACGAGGCGTGGGCCCTCGATGTCGGCGGCTATCGGTTCAACGCGACCTACCTCTGGCACTTCGTCGACGGCACCGCGCAGCCGGTGCTCGAATCGGAGCGACCCGGGATCATCCTGACCGACATCGCCGTGCTGCGCGACGGGACGCCGGTCGTCGCCTCGACCGAGGACGTCGCCGCCTGGACGGGCTCCGGCTGGCTCGAGTTGGATCAGAAGCCGGCCCTCGCGATCGCGGTGGGCCCCGATGGGCGGGTCTGGGCAGTCGGGGCAGCTGGGACCTCGAGCCGCGTCCTGGCCCGCTCCGGCGAGGGCTGGCTGCGGATGGATCTTCCGCGGCCACCAACCAGCGGCCGAATCATCGTCGACGGCCGGGGCGAGCCGTGGATCGCCGCGAGCCTGTACGGGCCCGGCCTGGTGCGCCTGCGCGACGGCGAGTGGCAGCCGATGACGCCAGCCGAGGTGAGCTGTCCGCCGAGTGCCGGCTGTGGCAGGAATCCCCAGTTCCGACACTCGAATCTCGCCGTCGCCCCGAACGGCGACGTGTGGGTGACGATCGATGCGATCGGCGCGGCCAACCAGTGCTGCACCCCCGCCGACCCCGCGATGCAGGTCGCCCGGTTCGACGGAACCACCTGGACGGTCTACGGGACGGCCGACGGCCTGCCGGCCGACAACGCCTCCTTCGGGTTGGCGATCACCCCCGAAGGCACGGTCTGGCTCGGTGGCAGCAACCTCAGCACCTTCGACGGACGGCGCTGGACCGAGCAGCTCGCCATGTCCGGTCTCGGAACCCTGTCGGCCTCGCCCGACGGCGCCCTGTGGGCAAGCGGTTCGCTGGGGACGCTGCGCATCTCGACCGACGGACCGCAACAATAGCGCGGTGCATTCGACCGAGATCAGCGTTCACACCGGGAGCCGACGCGGCCTCTTCGACCTCACCGCCGAGTGCGAGCGCTTCCTGACCGGTGCCAATGCCGCCGACGGGCTCCTCAACATATTCGTGCCCCACGCCACGGCGGGCCTGGTGATCATGGAGCTCGGCGCGGGCTCCGACACGGATCTCATGTCCGCCCTCGAGCGGCTCCTCCCGCGAGATTCGAGGTGGACCCACCAGCACGGCTCGCTCGGCCACGGCGCCGATCACGTTCTGCCCCTGCTCGCGCCTCCCTCCCTCAGCGTGCCGGTGGTCGGCGGCCGCCTTGCGCTCGGGACCTGGCAATCGATCGCCCTCCTCGACGCGAACGTCGACAACCCGACCCGCCGCGTCCGGCTCAGCTTCCTCCCGTCCGCCTGACGGCCCCAGCACGACGGCTTCTTAGCCCCGGCCGTCCGTTCGGCGGAAATCTCATATTTCGCCCACCATGCCTGTGGAGGCATAGTGGCCCGGCCGTTTCGGGAGCCTCTTCGCCCGGCGATCGATCCAGGCACCTTGGCCGGGACTTGGGCGGCAGGCCACCCCGTCCCTATGCGCATGGATGCATGGGAAGCCGGCGTTGGTCGGCGGGTGAGCGAGCGTGAAGCGGTCGTGAAGCGGTCGTGAAGTGGTCGTCGCCATGATCGCGCCCATGGGCTATGTCATTCGACGCATCGATCCGCTGACGCAAGAGGCGCTGGAGGCCCTCGGGAAGGTCCTTCGCGACCTTCGTGGCGAACGCGGCATCAGTCAGGCGGTCCTCGCCGATCGAGCGGGAGTCCATCAATCGACAATCTCGAGGCTCGAATGCGGCAAGGCACCCGGGTTCAAGGTCCTCGCTCTCGCTCGCATCCTCGCCGGCCTGGAGCGTGGCGAGGAATATGCGCGCACGGTCTGGCTTGAACCCGCGCCGCCGGGCTGGCAGCAACTGATGACCGCGTTCTCGACGAAGGGTCAGTTCGCCGCCCGCATCAAGGCTCGCCGTGTGGAAACGGCCCTGAAGCTCGAGGAGCTTATGCAACCACAGGCATCGCGGACGAAATATGAAGTGCGGCCGCGTGCTCGGCGGCGTCGCGAACGGCCTCCGGCCAAAGCCTGACGGAGCGGACTGGACCGTCTTCTCCCTTGCCGACGAGGGAGGCGTGCGACGAGGAGGCGTGCGACGAGGAGGCGAGCGGGCGTGAGGCGGCTGCCTCGGCCATACTCCGCCCATGGAGATTCTTGGCTGGATCGTCCTCGGGTTCCTCGCCGGCGCGATCTCGGGCTGGTTCGTCGGAGTTCGAAGCACCCAGGGCTGCCTGCCAACGATCGTCGTCGGCATTCTGGGCGCGATCGTCGGCGGCTGGCTGTCACGCGAGATGGGCTTCGGCGATCCGAGCGGGTTCGTGAGCGCGCTGGTGTTCGCGATCATCGGCGCGGTCATCGTGCGACTCGTGCTGCGCGCCATCGAGGGCGGCCGCTAGCGGGCGGCCGCTCAGCGTGTGTCGTTTCGCGCGTTCCTCCACCCGGCGTCGCTCGGCATGGCCGTGCACGTCGCCCGGGCGCGGATCCGGCGGGCGTTTCGAGGCCACCATCGCCACCAGGGAACGGCCGAGGAGATTCTCACCGCGGGCCTTGAACGCTGCTGGACCGGCCGGTACCTGACCGCCAGCCCCGGCACCTACCGCCAGTTCTGGACGCGCGACCTCGGGTTTGCCGCGCCCGCGCTCGTTCGGCTCGGCGAGCCCTGGCCGGAGCGGCTGGCCCTCACGCTCGAGTGGGCCATCGAGACCTGGCGCCGCCGCCGCTCGCACGTCACGACGACAATCAGCCCGCTCTTCCGCTTGCCCGTCGACCTCTTCGACTACGGCGTCGCCTCGCTGCCGCTCCTTCTCACGTCGTTGCGGTCGCTCAGCCACGGCGCCCCGGGGCCCGTCGCGGCGCGAGCGGCGGCCCTGGTCGAGTCGAACCGCGACTGGCTGGCGACGGAGGTCGATCACTACGTTCGAACCGTCGTCGACCCGGAAACCGGGTTGGTTCGAACCGACCGCCATTTCTCGGCCCACCGCGACACGTTTCGAAACCGTTCGACCGCCTACGGCAACACGATGGTCGCGCTGCTGGCTCGAACCGTGGCCGAGACCGGCTGGACGCCTGACGCGCTCGGGCGGTGGTTCGAGTCACCAGACGGCGGCGCGAAGGGTCGCGACTGGGGCCAGTTGCTGCGGCGGCACTTCTGGCTGGGCGACCGGTTCCGCGATCGCCTCGGGAGCGATGAGACGTCGGGCGAGGCGAACGTCTGGCCGTTCTTCAGCGGGCTGATCGAGGACCGCGAGATGCTCGCCGCGGCGCTCGAGACGCTCCGGCGCGAGGGCTACGCCACGCCCCACCCGCTGCGCTTCGTGACTCGCCACGGCGAGGCCGATCTCATCTTCGCGTTTCGACTGTGGTCGTCCGACTACCAGACCACGACCGCCTGGACGAGCCTCGGGTCGATCTACCTCAACCTGCTTCGAGAGGTCGATCCGGCGGCAGCGACCGCCGAGCTCGAGAAGACCCGGGCGATGATCGAGCGCGACGGGACGTTCTGGGAGGTCATCGACCCGCACGGCCGGCCGTGGCGGAGTCGAAGCCGCCTCTCCGTCAGTGACGCCTCGATGCTGTGGGGCGCGATCCTCCTCGAGACGCTCGAACATCCGGCTGGCGCGCCGCTGCGAATCGGACGGTAGGGACCGGGTTCAGCGGCCGCTCACCTCCTTCGGCCCGCCAATGACCACGTGCTGGTAGCCCCGGATATGACCACCACCTGAGCAGTCCGTTGGTCAAAGCGAGTGATCAGGCGGACGGCGGGGATCCTCCGCGGCGTGTCACACTGCGTGCCGGTGGTCCGCGAATCCGTCCCCCGCTTCGACCTGTACGGCGAGCTCGAAGTCTCCTCGTCAGCGAGCACCGAGGTGATCGAGGCGGCCTATCGGTCGCTTGCCAAGCGCCACCATCCCGACGTTGCCGCTGCCGCTGGAAACGGGCACGATGCGGATCGGATCAAGCGAATCAACGTCGCGCGGGAGTGGCTGACCGACCCTGACCGCCGACGCCGCTACGACCGCTCGAAGGGCTTCGGGCCGGCTCCGCGCCGCACGGTTCGAGCGGCTTCGAACGTTCGAATGACGGGGGATCCGACCTCGGCACGCGCAGAAGCGAAGCGGCCGGCCCGGAAGCGCTCCGACGACGCCGAGCGCGGGGAGGCCGGACCTGCCGAAGCTGGCTCGTTCGGCGTCAACAGCGGGCGAGTCCGCCAGTTTCTCGCCGACCTCCGCGCGCTCGACGAGCTGCGGGCCCTGCAGCTCCGGGCCGGCCGGTTCTCGGTGATGCACCCCGACTACTCGGCAGCGCGGCGAAGGCTGCTCGAGGTGGGACGGAAGCCGCGGCAGGCCGAAGCCACCTTCGCGCGCGAAGCGGCCGGGGTCATCGCGCGAGGCAAGGTCGCCGATCCGCGGCTGGCCGAGGAGATCGCCACGATCGCGTCCGACATCGCCGGCGCCATCGCCCTGCGCGACCTCCTCTCGCGCCGCGACTTCGAGCTGCTGCTCGCGCCGTGGACCTGGCGCGGCGCGCCGATCACGGCGTTCTCGACGGCGAAGGCGGCCGACGCGCCGCCGCCCACGACGGCGCCGAGACCCACGCCCGAGCTGCCGGCGCAGCCCACGCCGGCCGCCGCCCAACCGCAGCCC
>VEOW01000024.1 GCA_012026785.1 Chloroflexota bacterium
CAGCGTCAGATGTGTTTATGAGACAGGGTCACTTCGGGCGTCGGCGTGGGCGCGGGCGTCGGCGTCGGGGTGGGCTCGGGCTTCACGTCGACGCTCCAAGGAACGAGCGCCACGTAGTAACCGTTCCAGGGCGTCGAGCGCCGATCCCCGAACGCCAGCCGCTCGCGGTACGGGAAGTAGGCCATGGCCAGCTTGTCGACCGGCCGGCGCGTGTTCGGGGGCAGGTCGAACCAGCCGTAGCGAGCCTTCTGCTTCGGATAGTGCGGCCCGCTGAATCGGACGTGGGTCACCCGAAACCGCTTGCCCGCCGCCGGATCCCGGGTCGCGGTGTAGCCGTTCATCGTCCAGACGTGGCTCCCGCCGGCGACGAAGAGGACGGCCGGCAGACCCGTGGCCCGCATCCGCCGCGCCGCGGTTCGAAGCGCGGCCTGGAGGGTCTTCTTCCTGATCTGCCGCCAGTCCGTGCCGGGCAACGATCGCTCGAGCATCGCCTCGAGGCCCTGCGGATCTACGCCGCGGGCCTTGTAGGAGTAGCGGTTGTGAGCCCGGCCGTAGGCGTACAGCTCGGCCTGCTCGGCTCGCCCGAAGTGGGATTCGCCGGTCACCAGGTTCACGACGTTCTGGACGACCGCCGCGGTGCAGTAGTAGTCGGTCGCCTGGGTGCTGAACGCGCCGGAGCGGTAGATGGTCTGCGAGTAGCCGCTTCCGGCATCGACGCCCTGCACGGCGACGAGCACGAGCAGCGCGGCAGCCACGGCCCCCCGCAGCCGATGCCCCGTCATGGCCGGCATCGTCGCGCGCGGACAGGCGCCTGGCCTCGACCGCACCGTCCCGATCGCGGCCGTACGTTCGACCTACGAACAGCCTGAGTCGCCCGGAATCGACGTGGTCATCCGTCGCCGGGCGGCCAGTGGCGCCCCTCTCGGCAGTCGAGGCACCAGGTCTCGTTTGGCTCGTCGATGAATCGCGGGCAGTCGCAGACCGTGCACTCGCAACGGTCCCCATCCCAGCCCATGATCGCCTCGACCATCTGCATGCCTTCGATGTCGTCGCCGTCCATCGCGCGACGATCGTGCCACGCCTCGATGACACCTTCGCTGTCAGTGGCTCTGTCGCGACGCTGAAACCCAAACCCCGAGGGGCGTTCGGCGACCGCAAGGCGACCCTGTCCAGCATCGCCCGGTGTCCGAGTCATCCCCAGAGGGGCCGTGCTGAGGCGCGGCCTTCGGACCCGGCTGATCGCCGGCAATCGAATTGCCGGCCGACGGATTGCCTCTCGCGCAACAACCATCCGGCTAACGGCCGGCAGGTTGATCGCAGCAGGGGTCTTCGTCGCCGGGACACTCACCCTCGCAGCGAATGGCGCCAGCGGCATCGCGCCCGGCACGTCGAGCGCGGTGCCTGACGCTGCCTTCCAGCCGGTGGTCCTGCCGTCGAACGCCCCGCGGCTCGAACCGCCAGGCGCCCTCGACCGGCCGCAGGTCCTGGCCCCGGGGCCGCCCGCGACGCCCGACCTTCGACCGTTCGTGGTCGCCCTGCCTTCGAGCGAGCCTGTCGAGCGACCGCAGCCGAAGGTCCCCGATTCGAACCCGATCGTCGCGCGATGGACG
>VEOW01000101.1 GCA_012026785.1 Chloroflexota bacterium
CACATCTCGCGAAATCGCGGCCAATCCCAGGCGTTCGTGATCAGCGCCCGCGCCCGCCAGTCAGCCCCTCAGAACGCGCGTTTCACACCAGCCACCTAGATCCCGTCCTCCGCGCGGCGGGGCCGCCGGAGCATCGCCATGCGACAACAGCACCGAATGCTCATCGTGGCCGCACTATGCACGATTAGGGGGAGCGACCGCAACCATTTCCGACTCGTGCGACCCGCCTGGATCTTGGATGGCGGCCGCTCGGAAAGCCGAGGAGCGCGGCGACTGTGGCTGCGAGCGGCAGGAAGATCTCGGTCGAGCACTACCACGGGCTGTCGTTCACGCGGGGCGAGCGGGAGAACCGCATTCTCATGGGTGTCGCGCGGGTCGGCTAGTTGACTCGCGAGCGATGAGGCGGGGGGCTAGTACCACCGATTCCGCCGCTTGCCCGGTAAGCCGAGCGAGCAGAAGATCGACCGCCGCGCGGCCCATGTCCCGCAGCGGCAGTGCGATTGACGTCAGCGGGATCGGTAGCAGCCCTGAGAGGTCAGAGTCGTTATAGCCACATACCGCCAGGTCGTCTGGAAGCCGGATACCAAGATCACGAGCAGCAGCCATGACGCCTACCGCGGTGGCGTCGTTCACGGCGAATACCGCCGTCGGGCGGTCTGGTCTTGCCAGGAGCTGTGTCCCAGCATCGAACCCTCCCTGTGGCTCAAGCGAGGAGGACATGACAAGCCTCGCATCGCTATGGAGGTCATTCTCTGCGAGGGCCCTCTCAAACCCCTGCCGGCGTAAAGCCGTGGTGCTCAGCTCCGGAGGCCCGGCAATGAGCGCGATCCGCCGATGGCCTTTGGCGATGAGATGCCGGGTAGCCAGATAGCCTCCGAGTTCGTCGTCGCCTCTTACGCATGGGTGATCGCGGCTTGACCGGTTCAGGAGAACGAAGGGAATCCTACGACGCTCCAATTCGTCCGGGTACGGGTCGCCCGTTGTCGACGTCGCCAGAATGAGGCCATCTACGCGGCGCTCGAGCAGGCCTTCTGCCAGCTTGCGCTCGCTACCAGGCTCGTCACGTGTGCTCGTAGTGATTGCCTGATAGCCAAGCTGGCGAGCGCGATCTTCTGCACCTTCGAACATTCGGGCCAGCACCACGTCAGCCAGGCGTGGAATGAGCAGACCCACGGTCCGCGTCTTCTTGGTTCGGAGACTGCTTGCCACGGGGTTGGGCCGAAAGCCGAGCGCCTCAGCCGTCGCGAGGACACGGGCACGTGTAGCTGCGCTGATCTTCCTGGATTCGTCCTCACGCAGAGCGCGCGAGACGGTCGACGGATGGACCCCAAGCTCGTCGGCGATGGTTCGAATTGTGGTGGACCCTGCCGGTCTGCCACTTGCGCCGTGCTCAGCGTGCTGCCTTGACATCTTGGCTCAGCCTCAGCGATAGTGCAAACGATTGCCCGACCCCGGAGGATCACGAGTGCAGTTTATCGTGGGAGTCGATGTAGGCGGCACGTTCACCGATGCGTCCGCGATTCGCATCGAGGATGGAGCGAGCTTCAGCGCCAAGGTGCCGACCACGCCGAGTGACCTCCTCATTGGCCTCCTTGACGCGCTTGACGGACTGGCGGCGGAAGCCGCCCTTCCGACCCACGATCTCCTGCGCGGGACGGTCAAGTTTGCGCACGGGACGACCCAGACCTCGAATGTGATGTTCACTTGGTCTGGGTCCAAGGCCGGACTCATCACGACCGAAGGATTTCGTGACGAACTGCTCATGATGAGGGCGCGCGGCCGGGTAGCAGGACTGAGCCTGTCCGAACGGCGGCACTTGCGTCGCACCCAGAAGCCTCCCGCGATTGTGCCAGCTGAGCGAATCGTTGAGGTCACCGAGCGGATCGACGCAAGAGGCCGTGTCCTGGTGCGCTTGGACCGTGCCGACGCTGAGCGCGCGGTCGACAGGCTGGTCGGGCTCGGTGTCGAGGCGATCGCGGTGGCCCTCCTATGGTCTCCACGGAATCCAGAGCATGAACTGCTTGTAGCGGATGTGATCCGAGCGAAGGCACCGGGTATTCACGTCACTCTCTCGCATGAAATCGCACCCGTCTTGGGGGAGTACGAACGAGCCTCGACGGCATCGGTAAACGCCTATGTCGCTCCGACTGTGGAGGATTACTTTCGACGCGTCGAGGGAGCGCTCCGTAATCGTGGCCTGACCGTCCCCGTCTTGGTCGTGCAAGCGGACGGTGGCGTCGCGCAAGTCGCTCAGTCCGTGCCAATCCGGACCATCGAGTCTGGTCCCGCGGCGGGGATGGTTGCCGTCCAGGCGCTTGCTCAGACAGTTGGGCTGTCCGACGTCATTGCGACCGATGTCGGCGGGACAACGTTCAAGACCGGCCTGCTGGTCGACGGCAAATGGGGATTCTCCCGTGAGACGATTATCAATCAGTACACCTTGCTCATGCCGATGGTGGATTTGGTCTCCATCGGCGCCGGCGGGGGAAGCATTGCGTGGGTCGACGACTCACGTCTGCGAATAGGACCGATGAGCGCCGGCGCATCGCCTGGGCCGGCGGCATACGGCTGGGGTGGCGAGCAAGCTACTGTCACCGATGCCGACGTGGCTCTGGGGTTCATCGACCCAGCGCGCTTCCTCGGCGGCAAGCTGCCACTCCGACCGGACTTGGCGAGAAGCGCGCTGCAGCCCATCGCGGATCAGCTGTTCGAGGGCGATGTAACTCGCGCTGCTGCCGGTATCCGACAAGTGGTCGACGCTCAGATGGCAGACCTCGTCCGGAAGGCAACATTGGAGCGAGGTCACGATCCCCGCCGCTTTACGCTGATGGCGTACGGCGGGGCCGGGCCGCTCCACGCAGCCTCCTACGCCCATGGCCTCGGGATCTGCCGCATCGTGATTCCGAGAAACGCTACGGTGTACTCGGCCTACGGGGCCGCTGCATCCGATCTTCGCAATACCGTCGAGATCTCCGTCGATGCAGGGTTGATGGCAGACACCTCGGCACTAGAATCGGCGTTCGCAGAGATCGAAGAACGCACGGTCGCGCTCCTGCGCCAGCAAGGCGTTGAAGACGGCGATATCGCAATCAGCCGGTCGGCGGACATGCGATACGAGCGCCAACTCCACGACATCCGTGTTCCACTGCCGGCGAGCATCAGAGACCAGAATCAGGTGATAGGTGCTTTCGAGAATCGCTACGTAGCCCTGTACGGGGCTGGGTCTCGCCTCCCACACGCCCGCCTGCAGCTGTTGCGCATTGGCGTCGAGGCTGTTGGTCGGACACGAAGCCCAGATCCGAGGCCGTCTACCAAACCTCCTCCCCCGCTAACCCCGTCCGTCGACACTCGACGGATCTACTGGCCAGAAGCTGGCGAGTGGATTGAGACCCCGGCCTATGACGGGGCGGCACTAAGCCCGGGCCATGTGGTTGCGGGGCCCGCCGTGATTGACGAACCCGGGACAACTGTCTCGCTACCGCGTGGAGCGACCGCGCTCATCGATCCCTACGACAACTTCCAAATCACTCTTGACCGAGAAGTGAAGTGACAATAGCGCAAGCCATCGACCCAGTGACCTTCGAGGTGATTTGGCACCGCCTCTTGGATATTACCGAGGAGATGGGAATCAAGTACATGCGCACCTCGGGGTCGCCCGTACTCGTTGGTGCATACGATGCGAGTACGGGCATCACGACCTCGGATGGCCGGCTCGTCGCCATGGGGCCTTACATCACCACCCAGGCTCACGTTCTACGCCTAATCATCGAATCCACGATTCGGTTGAGGCGTGATGATCCTGGCTTTCGGGACGGCGACATGTTCATCTGCAACGACCCCTATCTCGGGGCGACTCACCAGCCCGACGTCGCCACCGTCGCGCCCGTCTTCTACAAAGATGCGCTGCGGGCTTGGGTTGGATCGTCGGGCCATTGGCTGGACATCGGCGGTCCTGAACCCGGTGGCTTCACCGTGAGTGCGCAGAGCGTGTTTGACGAAGGGCTTCGGATGCCGCCGACGCGTATCGTCGATGGCGGGCATATTCGCGAAGACCTCGTCGAGCTCATCCTTTCACAAATACGGGAACCACTTGTAGAACTGGATCTGCGCGGCCAGATCGTCGCCGATCAGTGGGGCAGACAGCGGCTGCTCGAACTGTACGAGGAGTACGGTGCCGATACGGTCGGGAGCGTGATGGAGCAAGCCATCGAGTACGTGTCGCGTGGCATGAAGGCAAGACTTCGCGACCTCCCCGACGGCATATGGCGTGAGGTACAGTACCTCGACCACGACGGGCACGGCCCCAGTCTCCGACCGATTGTCTGTACCCTCACCAAGCGGGGCGAGGAGCTGATACTCGACTTCGCCGGCTCCGCTGCCGAGGTTGCGGGTTTCGCCAATTGCACGTTCAGTGGACTGCGAGCTGCAGCCCTCAGCGGCATTTGTGTGGCCCTGGCCTACGATTTGCCGTGGAACGACGGCGTGGCTGACGCCGTGAAGATCCTCGCACCACCTCGAACCATTGTGACGGCCGAGCACCCGACGCCGGTGTCACTTGCGACAATCTCGGCGATCATCGCGACGCTGAACCTTGTCCTGTCGGTGGCCTCGAAAATGTTGCTCAGCTCGCCCCGCTATCACGCGGAAGCGATGGCGAACTGGTGCGGATCCTCGCTAGGCATTTCTGTCGTTGGCGTGAACGACCGTGGACTTCTGACGGTCCTCCCCGAAGCCAGCCATTTCGCAGCCGGATGCGGAGCCCGGACATACGCCGATGGCGTAGATACCGGCGGCATCATCATCAATACGACGGCGAACATTCCCTCTATCGAGCAGACGGAGGCTGAGTATCCTGTTCTTTATCTCTTCCGTCGACAGTTGACCGATTCGGGGGGTCCCGGAACGTACCGCGGCGGCCGCTCAGCTGGCGTGGGGATGATCCCGTACGGCGGAAGCGGCCATGAAACGACCTTCTCAGGCGTAGGGTCCGACATCCCGAACGCCGCAGGTCTGGCCGGCGGCCTTCCTGGATCCACCGTCCGTTATCTGCACTTCACGGGCGCGGGCGACGTCGCAGCCCTCGCGGCTGCCGGCGCACTGCCAACTCAGGTAGATGATATCCCCGGGCTACGACAGGTTCGGTCCATCAACATGTCTCACGCTCGCTTTCCAACGGATGCAGTCGAGTATCACAACTGGCAGGGCGGCGGCGGCTATGGTGACCCAATCCTCCGCGATGTGAATCTCGTGGCCCAAGACCTTAAGAACGGGGCCGTAAGTTGCGATGCGGCCTCTTCGGTGTACGGCGTGGTCGTGAACTCCAGCGGCGAGGTAGACATGCCCGCGACTGACGCCTGTCGGGCACACATTCGGGCGGAGCGGCTAAGAAGGCCTCCTGCACGAGATGTGCTCGAGACTGATGAATTATGGAAATCGGCCACGGAGTGGGTCTCGAGGACAGCGGCATCTGGCCGCACGTACTATGGCGACGTGGTCCTCATCGACTTCGATTGCGACCGGACTTCCTGTCTAGCGTGTGATTACCAGCTAACGGGTGCCAAAGAAGACTTCCGGCTGGGCACGCTCCTGGAGGCCTCGCCCGCCTGGGCAGCGGGCCCGGTCCGAGGTGAAGATTACCGTGCGGAGCGGGTGGTGCTTCGGCGGTACTACTGCCCACAGTGCGCGCGGCAGCTTGAAGCCGAGGTTGGGATCGTAGGTGGGCCGCGAGCCGCATTTGTGATTGCCTCCCGGGGGCCAGCATGAATCCTTGTCTTGATTGGACAGCCTTTCCGACCGGTCTCATTGCTGACTGCCAGGGCCGACTCGGTGCGATGGCCGGCTACATGCACCGGCTAGCCGGCGACCGCACCGCTGGTCCAGCACTGACGGTCCAAGTCGTTGCCGGTGAGAACGGCACCATTCATCGAGCACTTCTCTCGACCAGGCCAGGGGATGTGCTCGTTATTGATGCCGGAGGCTATCGCGATCGGGCTGTGTGGGGTGAGGTTCTGGCCAGGGCTGCCCTCAAGCGCGGAGTGGCAGGTGTGGTCATCGATGGGGCTGTCCGGGACGTAGACCGACTTAGGCAACTGGGGCTCCCGACATGGGCCTGTGGAGCGACCCCGGCTGGGCCGCATAAGGGATGGACGGGTCGTATCGGTGCCCCAATCGCCTGCGCAGGCGTCAATGTCTCGCGCGGAGACACCATCGTTGGTGATGCGGACGGGATCGTCGTGATTCCAGCTGCCACGGTCGATGTTGTCTATCGCGGTGCCGTTGAGCGTCGGGACCAAGAAGCACAGTGGCTACGGCGAATCGAAGCTGGGGAGTCAACCGTAACGATCTTGGGGATCAACGAGGAGGCTGAACATGCGCATGGGACGGCTCCGCGCGGCAGATCAATGGGTGCTAGCGGCTGACGACGGAGGGGGTTGGCGGGCGATCATCGGTGCCAAGGCGACGGACATTAGTGATCTGCTACGCCTGCACGATGGCGCTCCGGCGCTCGAGTTGGGCGATATCGTTTGCTCAGCGACTCTTGGATCTCCGATTACCCGTCCTGGGAAGATTATCGCTATCGGCCTGAACTACCTGGATCATATTCGAGAGACGGGCGCCACACGTCCTGACCGCCCCGTCGTTTTTGCCAAGTTCTCATCGTCGGTCATTGGACCGTATGACGACATCGTGATCGAGCCGGATCTGACCAGCCAAGGTGACTATGAAGCTGAGCTAGCTGTGGTGATTGGGCGGCCCGCGCGCCGTGTCTCCGAGGCGAATGCGCTCCAGCACGTATTCGGATACCTCGTTGCTAACGACGTTTCGGCGCGAGATTGGCAGAAGCCTGACGGCCAGCTGTCTCGATCGAAGAGTATGGACACGTTCTGTCCACTCGGTCCGTGGATCACAGCTGCGGATCAGGTGCCTAATCCTAGCGCTCTCGCGATTCGGTCTTGGGTCAATGGCGAATCCCGTCAGGACTCTTCAACTGCGGAGATGGTCTTTTCAATCTCACAGCTGATTAGCTTTCTAAGCCAAACCATGACTCTCGAACCCGGCGATGTGATCCTCACTGGGACACCCCACGGTGTTGGCTTTGCCAGGAATCCCCCAGTATTCCTCGCAGAGGGCGACGTCGTCCGCTGCGAGGTAGAAGGACTGGGATATATCGAGAACAAGGTGGCAAGACCGAAGGCCTCATAGGCGAGCGGATCTCCATGACCTGCTGGTCCTCGAGTTACAGCACTCGATATCGTGCGGGGGTAGGGTCAGTAATTGATTGCCTCACCGCTTTCCCGGACCGCCCGGCAAGGATCAAGGATGACATCCGTAAGCGGGCGGTGGCCACGCCCCGTCAAGTGGTGTAACTCGTCTTCCATCTTGATCGCTTCTCAGACGGCCACACCCTCCTTAAGCAAGTCACCGAGGGTGGTCGATGGGACGCCGACGATGAGGCGGGTCAGCGAGGCCTGGGTGAGGTAGCGCTTGCCCATCGTCAGCCACTCGTCGTGTTGCGCGACGAGCAGCGCGGTGCCGAGCCGGAGAAGCGGGTCGCGGTTGGGGCGCCGCTATGTCAAGCGGCGCCGCTCATGTGGGTCGTGTTGCGGACCTGGGCGTCGGCGACCATCGCCCGGTACGCGACCCCAGCCAAGTGACGCATCAGACAGCGCCGGGCTTCGGGCGGGGTCTTGCCTTCGGCGCGCTTCCGAGCCAGGTACGCGCTGCCCTGGCCGTCCCACTGTGCCTGGACCATGGCGATCGTGAACAGCGCCCGGTTGAGCTGGCGGTTGCCGCCGCGGTTGAGGCGATGGCGGATGGTCGTTCCGCTCGAGGCGGGTATCGGTGACACGCCGGCGTGGTCGGAAAGCGGTCGACAGCGTGCGTCTCGCCGAGGATCTTGGCGGCGACGATGGGACCGACGCCGCAGATCGCCCGGACGCGTGAGGCGCCGCTCGCCTCGACCAGCTCGCCGATCTCCCGCTCGAGCTCGGCGGCCTCCGCGTCGATCGCCTTGAGCCGACGGATCGCCGAAAGCGCGAGCCACGCCCGGATCGGGTCAGACGCTTCGCCTGCGCGGACGAGGCGGCGAGCGGTCCGCAGCGCAGCGCCTGAACTCAGCGCGCCGGTCTCGGCGCGATACCCGGGTGCCAAGGCGAGGAGCAGCGCGTGGAGCCGATTGCGGATCCGGGTGCCCTCGGCGACGAGCTGATCGCGCGCGTCGACGAGGAGCTTGAGGTCGGCGGCGAGATGCGACACCCGAAGGCGCGGCAGGCCTGGCTCACGCAGGGCCATCCGGGCGATCGTCACCGCGTCGGCAGGGTCGTCCTTGCCACGGCTCCGGCTCGCCCGCCGTCCAAGGGCCGTCAGATGCGTGGGAAACGTCCACGACCTCGATGCCCGCGGCGAGGAGCCGTCGGGTGATCGGCAGCCCGAAGCCCTTCGCGCCTTCGATGGCGACGAGTCGCACCGAACCCAGCTCGCTGATCCATTCGTGGAGGATCGACCTCTGCAGGATGCGCGCCCACGGTGACCGTGGCGACATCACGTCCCTGCTCGCGTCGACCGCGGCCGCGGTGTGGCTGCGCGTGTGCGCGTCGATCCCAACGATGACCACCTGCGTCTCCTCCTCGCTTCGCTCCAGATGGCCTCGGACAATCCTGCCGTCGAGTCGTCACGCCGCTATGAGGTCACTCGGCGATCTGGCGGCGAGCCGAGGAGACTTGCCCAAACAAGGTCAGAGCCACGAGGGCTCGACAGAAAGATTCCGGGCCACCCTCGGCCCCTCGGCAACGATGGGGCACCGACCACTGAACCACTCGGCGCCAGCGTCAAGCAGAACACGCAGAAAGGTGCCGACGACGTCGTTGCGGCGGGCCAGCTCGCGGTTGACCCGCTCGAGCGGGTTGGTCGACCAGATCTTCGTCCAGTGCTCGCGTGGGCAGGCCAGATTAGGCGAGCACGTCATCCTGCGCGCCAAGCAGGATCTCGGCCGCCTTCGGGAACGACGTGGCCAGGCGCTCGGCCACGGCCCGCAGTTGGGCGTGGGCCGCGGCCTCGTCGGGCTGGGCGAAGATCGTCCGGACGAAGGCTGCAACCATCCCACTGGCGTGCCGCGGGACGTGGGTCAGCAGAGGTCGTCGGCGAGGCAGGCCATCGCGGCGGGGTAGGCCCGGCCGAAGCGCTCGAGGACGGGCGGCCGGCGTCGCCTGCCCCGCCTCGTGGTCGGCGCGTCACGGATCGCCCGGATGTGGGCGAGGACGTCGTCGGCGGCCTCCGCCGGCACCTTCGCTCGCAGGTTGCCGAGCTTGGCCGGTCACTCGACCGCCCTCGAACGGCTCACCGTCGAGATGTACGCCAGGGGTCTCTCGACCGCGACGTCGAAGACTGCGTTCGCGACGAGCACCCCGGGCGAGCTGCTCATCAGCGAACTCGGTGGGGTGACACGTCGCCGCAGGCACCGTCGGAGTCGCTCCCGGTTCCGGGAGTCGAGCTGCCGAGCGCCAGGCCGATGGTCGCTCTTGACGCGACGTGCTACCTTTCGACGCAATCGTTTGCCCACTGGTGTGCTATGCCCGAATCAGCCTCTTCCTGCGCTTGGACGCCGGGTCTTCGCGACGGTACGACATCGCCGCGGCGCGGAGAGGTGCCACTGGGAGACTTGGGGCACGGGATCCAGTCTCAACTTCACCGGGGAACTTCACTTCGGCCTCGTTCGGGGGTCGACAGCGGTTCGGCCCCCGTCCTGCGACCCGCCCCGTTTTTTGCATCTGCAACCGACGTGGGCGCTGATAGCCCACGCGTCGCCATTACAGGTGATTGTTCAGACCTCGCTGGGCTCGCCATGCCCGCCCCAAGGTCACCGCGGTCGCAAGGGCAGCGAACGTTCCCAGCGCACGGAGGGAGGTGAATGTCTCCGACATTTGGGGGAGTCCTCGCGTGAGACCGTCAATTCGAGCAGACATGAAACGCATGGACCGACATCAAGGAAGATCGATCGGAGGGCTGATAGATGGAGTTTGAAGACACTGTATCCCGAAGCGACAAAGACAGGGAGCACGCTTTCGCCGCATTGCTTAGCCGGCGCCGCTTCCTCCGCGGCATTGGCGCCCTTGGACTCCTGGGTATGAGCGGGCCTGCTCTGGCGGCTTGTGGGGCGTTGGCGCCCCAAAGTCCGACGCCTGGGCCCGGGGCAAGTGGCTCCCAAGGTCCTGACGAGACCGCCGGCATAGGCCCCATCCATCTCGTGAGTCTGTTCTCCCTCTCCGGCCCATCGGCGGAGACCGGCCAACTCTGCAACGAGGGCGTGAGGCTGGCAGCCAAGGAGGCTGAATCGAGACACGGCCTTGTCGTGGACATCGAAGAATTGGATGACACTGGGAGTGTAGACGAAGCTGTACGTCGCTGCCGAGATGCATTAGGCCAAGGCAGTAGGTTCTTCACTGGTTCGACACTATCGAATATTGCGCTCGCGCTTAGCGAGACGATTAACCGCGAAGGAGGTGTATATACGACAGGTACAGGCGCCGATGCCATCACCGGAGAAGAGTGCCGCACCGCAACGTTCCGGTGGGCAGTCACAACCTACGGGGACGTACGGGAGTCTGTGGGACCCTTGCTGAAGCTGAAGCCCGAGTTGAAGCGATGGTACACGATTACTACCGACTACGTGTTCGGCGAGGGCCTGCTGACCGCGACCAAGGATCTTCTTGCCGAAGCCGGGGCAACGCACGTCGGCAACTCCTACCACAGCCTTGATGAGACCCAATTCTCGTCTTACCTGAACAATGCCAGGGCCGCGAACCCAGACGTGCTCCTACTCCTCAACTTCGGCGGACAGTCCACGACCTCGTTGAAGCAGGCGATCAGTTTTGGGTTGCGGGATGAGTTGACGCTCGCGATGGCAGTATCGTCCGGGTTGGAGCAGTTGCGCGCGCTAGGCCCCGAGGTGCTCGAAGGGGTCTATATGGGCGGCGCATACTGGCACACAGTGGATACGTCGCGTAATAAGGAGTTCGTCGACGCATTCAGGGGCGAGTACGGACGCACGCCGGGCACCTTGGCTGCACAGGGCTATGAAGGTGCGCGAATGATCCTCGAAGGTGTTGCCCGAGCTGGTTCTCAGGACCCCGAGGCGGTCATTGAGGCGCTCGAAGGCTATACTTATGATGCTCTCACAGGTCCGTCCGAGATCCGTGCCGATGACCACCAACTGCTGAAGGATTATCTGCTTCTCCGCGGCAAGGCTCGTGCCGAAATGGCAGACGAGGATGATCTCGTGGAAGTCCTAAGCAGCGGGCAGAGCTATAAGTCTCCTTCGGAGGCAGGCTGCGACGCGCTCGTACCGCTGGGCGAGTAGTAGTCTCAGATGGACCTGTCGCTATTGTTCGCGCAGTTCCTGAATGGCATTGTGATCGGGATGGTGTACTTCCTGCTCGCATTCGGGCTGTCGCTGATCTTTGGCGTACAGAACTTCGTCAACTTCGCTCATGGCAGCCTCTTTCTGATTGGTGCTTATCTGGGAATCACGATGGCGGGTCGCCTGGGTTGGTTCTGGCCTGCCATCGTGATCGTCCCACTTCTAGTCGGCGGAATAGGAATGGCGATCGAGTGGCTACTGCTGCGACGGCTCTACGCCGCTGGTCACATTTACCAGATCCTGGGGACGTACGGCCTTGCGCTCGTTATCGTCGAAACGGTGATACTCGTGTGGGGCCCGTTCACGCAATCCGTTGATGCGCCAGACCTTCTGCGTGGTGTCTTTAGGATCGGCAGTGCAGTAGTGCCTGTCTATCGAGTGTTCGTGGTGGCCGCGACTGGGCTTATCGGGCTAATCCTCTGGTTCATCATCCAGAGGTCACGCTTTGGGTTACAGCTCAAGGCCAGTGCCGAGTCGAGTGAAATGAGTGCCGCTCTCGGCGTCAACGTACCCTCAGTCTTCAGACGTACCTTCGCACTCGGCGCCGCTACAGCTGGAATCGCAGGAGTTCTGGCAGCTCCGATGCAAGGCGTCACCCCAGGCTCAGGCGATGAGATCATGGGTATCGCCTTTGCAGTGGTCGTAATTGGTGGGTTGACGACCATCTCTGGCGTGTTCCTGGCGTCCTTAGCAGTAGGCCTCGTACAGAGCATCGGCATCGTTTTCTGGCCAGAGGGAGGCTCTATTCTCGTCTATGTGCTCATGGCTCTCGTGCTACTGACCACAAGACATGAGTTGGCTAGCGCCTAGATGTACAAGGACGCATCAGCGAGAAACGAGTCCGGCACGGCATTGACCGTTGCTACCAAGGGTATAGCTGTGGGCCATCTTCGTGATCGACCCCCTCGAGAACAGCGGACAGTATTGCGCCATCTAGTCTTTGCCATTGGTGCTGTTGGTGCGCTCGCCGTGGCTTTGCCACCCTCGCTAGGCACCCCAATCCTCGTCTTCTCCATGGCCGCCATCGGCTGTAACCTGCTTCTGGGAACGGGCGGTCTCCTCTCCTTTGGACAAGGAGCCTTGTTCGGGGCGGGCGCATACGCCTTTACACTAGCAACTGTTCGCGGGGGCTCTGAGCCCCTCGTCGCGCTCTTAGTATCGGTCGCAGCCGGCACCGCTGGAGGCGCCTTTATGGGGACGATTTCGAGCGCTCGGAGGGGTATACCGGGTGTGATGCTGACGTTCGCCCTTGCCCAGCTGGCAGTCTTTTCGGTTTACGCCTTTAGGCGTATAACCGGCGGTGAAGATGGGATTCGTGGCGTTCCGTCGACGTTACTAGCCCTAGGACCTTTCCAGCTCAACCATGCGCTCTCGACGTATGTGGTGTCCGCCCTCCTGTTCACGCTCATTGTCGTGACCGCAGCGCGACTCAACGAGTCCCCGCTTGGATACGCGCTCAAAGCCGTCCGTGATAATGAAGATCGCGTTGCCGCAATTGGCCTGCACGTCCGACAACTCAAGATAACGGCTTTTGCGATCTCCGGCGCAATTACCGCTACAGCTGGCGCAGCCCATACCCTATACCTTCAATCCGTGTCTATCGACGCCGTCAGCGTGGGCACGGGAATTGCGATTCTGATGATCTCGATCCTTGGAGGATCTCGCTCAGTCGCTGGAGCGGTCCTCGGTGCCGTGGTGTTCACGGTTCTTAGTGATCGTCTAGCACTTGTGTGGAGCCGCTGGCCCATGTTGCTTGGCATCGCCCTGATTCTCAGCGCCATTGGGCTGAGAGGCGGCTTGTGGGGTTTGATTACCGATCTACGCGCATGGTTCCGCCTTCGGATGGCAGCCCTGCGCCACGAGACGCGTGTCGGCACGTGAAGAAGATTGCAGGGCCGCCGGTCAGCCGTACCGCACCCATAATGGAAGTTGTTCGCCTTTCCAAGTCTTACGGTTCGTTCATAGCAGTCGACGGAGTGTCCCTTACCTTCCAGTCCGGGCTGACCCAGGCGATAATCGGACCGAATGGCGCCGGCAAGACCACCCTATTCAATTTGCTGACCGGAAAACTGCGGCCCTCCGGAGGACAAGTCCTACTCGATGGTAAAGACATCACTCACACTTCAGCCCGCGAGCGGGTACATATGGGGATCGGCCGATCTTTCCAAGTGACCTCGCTATTCACGGAGTTGACGGTTCTCGAGAACGTAGCGTTGGGTCTGGTAGGGTCCACGCGCGGCGCCCTATTCGATATATGGTCAGTCCTCCACAGACGGCACGAGGTCACGGAAGCTACAGGAATCTTGGAACGTGTCGGGCTTAAGTCTCTCGCGGGTTCATCAGTCTCAACCTTGAGCCATGGACAGCGAAGGCTGGTCGAGGTCGCCATGGCCCTGAGTTCCCGCTCGAGGCTCATCTTTCTCGACGAGCCGACGTCCGGCATGGGGATCGAGGACGTCGAGAGCATGAACAGCCTCCTCAGCGCCCTGTCTAGTGACCACACGATAGTCTTCATTGAGCACAATATGGGCCTTACCCTGGAGATCGCCGACCGGATTATCGTGATGTTGGGCGGTTCCGTTATCGCAGACGGAAAGCCCGCCGACGTCGTTCATGACGCGGCGGTCCGAAGAGCGTACCTTGGCGGGGTTGCTTGAGCATGCCGAGTCTGCTCGAGCTCCAGCATCTATCCGGATTCTACGGCGAGAGCGCTGGAGTGAGGGACGTCTCCTTCTCGCTCTCTGATGGCGAATGCTTAGCGCTGATGGGTCGAAATGGAGCAGGCAAGACTACGACGCTGAAGGCAATCCTGGGAATGGTGTCTCGGACCGGCCAGGTGTCATTTGCCGGGACGGATATCACGTCCCTACGTCCCTTCGAGATTGTTCGTCTCGGCATCGCGTATGTACCAGAAGGTAGGGGGATACTCGCCAGACTTACGGTCGAGGAGAATTTGACATTGGTGGCTCAGGGGAATAGGGACGCCATCCGAGAGGTTTTGGCGGAGTTCCCCTGGATCCAGCAGAGACTCAAGAACCGGGGCGATCAGCTCTCTGGCGGTGAGCAGCAGATGCTCGCCATCGCTCGAGCTATCGCGGTTCGGCCGCGCGTTGCGCTCTTGGACGAACCATCTGAGGGTCTGGCACCTACGATAGTAGAGCAACTGCATCGAAAGGTCGCTCAGATGAAGCAAGGCGGTACAGCTCTCGTAATCGTGGGGCAAGATATCGAGTTCTCTCTAACCCTGGCAGACCGGCTCTGTATCCTTGAAGAGGGAAGGGTCCACTATGTTGGTGCGATCACGAGTCAGGCAAAGGCAAAGGAACTCGTTGTGGAAGCTCTCGCGCTAAGCACCAAGAGAAGCGATCCCGCGGATGGGTCGTCTCCGATGAGGATTATGGAGAAGGTAGATGACTAGGTCCGTCGAAGACACCGTCCTCATCCGTGGAGCACGTCTCGTCGGGGAGCCTGGATCTTGGACGCAGGGACGTGTATGTGACGTTCTCGTCGTCGGCTCCAAGATTGGCCGCATCGAAGGCGACATTGAGGGCACCTTTGACTTTGTGATTAACGCAGACGGCATGATACTCATGCCTGGCATGGTAGACACACACCTTCACCTGTGGGAATCGCTATTCCGTGGGGAAATGGCAGACTCTTGGGGCAACGACTACTTCGGCTCCATCCCTCCGTACATCAGCTACATGAGCCCCGAAGATGTGTACATTAGCGTGTATGCTGGCGCAATTGAGTTGCTGCAGAATGGCGTGACGAGCGTCATGGACTACGCTCATTGTGCACGATCCCCAGAGCATGTAGACGCGGTACTGGCGGCATTGGACTCGGCAGGGATCCGTGCCGTGCTTGGGTATGATCTGCACAAGAGGGAACACACGCGATACGACCCCCGATTGATCTCATACAGCAGCAGGCTCAGTGATCTTGAGCGCCTATTCTCGCGCGTCAGCTCAGTCCCGCTGATATCGGCCGCAGTATGCCTATCGGAGTTCGTCCCTGGTGACCCCGAGAGCATGACCCGAGCCGCTACTGAGATCGATATAGCGAGGCGACTCAACGCACAGGCGTTCTTTCACAACAACTATCACGGTGAGATCACTGAATTGGCCCTACGAAATCTACTGGGACCGCATCTGGTTGCCGTGCACGGGAACTACGATAGCGACGTAGAGCTAAAGCTTGTGGCCGACTCAGGCACTTGGATAACAACGCAGCCCACCACTGAGATGATGTCGGGTAGACGCTCGATGACAATGATCACGCGAGGCGTCCGTCTGGGGGTCAAATTCTCCCTCGGGATGGACGTTCCCGCCGTTGGAAAGCTTGGCATTCTTAACGAGATGCGGAGCTTCTATTTGCTTGGTCGGCTCCAGGACGGAATTGCAGAGCGGAGTGAGGGCCGTGTCCCGGTTCGACGATCGGAGGGTGTTCCGGCAGTGAACCCTGCGATGGCACTGCAGGTCGGCACCAGCTACGGTGCCGAAACGATTGGCTTGGGCGGGTCTGTAGGCGAGATCCGCGTCGGAGGCGACGCCGACCTTGTTTTGATCGATACACGTCCTTTTGGAGAAGCGCCTGATACGGCAGCGCACATCATCATGTGTGCAGGGTATGACGATATCGACACCGTCATGGTTGCTGGAAAGGTGCGGAAGCACGAAAGGAAGCTGGTCGGGGTGGACTTGCAGGACCTGGCTGCACGCCGGAGCTCTGCTCTTAAGCACGTCCGCGAGCAGAGAGAAACCTCTGGATGACTTCGCGGAATCGTGGGGGAGCCACTGCCTCGTCACCCCAACCATCAGGGATCGATGCTTGTCTTCGCTAATGCGCGCTTGAGTTCCGGCGACAGCTGCTGAGGCCAGTCCTGCTGCGTCAATAGGCTCCGGCGCCAGCCGAGTCGTGCGTCACGAGCATCGAGCATGGGACGGGTCTCTCCCAACGGGACGCGCGTTCGGCGGTCGTGCATGGCTAACACGCGGAGTGAGGCGGGCGAAACGCCCGCAGCGTTACCTCGCGAGGGGATGGTCGTTCCTCCGCTCCCTCGAGTCCGTCCAAGGGCGAGGCATCTAACTGACCTTGATCGCCTTCAGCGGCATGCCCGTCCGCTGGGTTCCGCGATTACTAGAGAGCCCTACTCGCACCCAAAGAGCACAAGCATCTCCGACCGGCGGCCAACCTACTGCTCGGCCGCACCGAACGCCTGAACCGGCGTGGCTGGCTGGGCTACGACAGCCTCGAAGTCATCGTCTATGACGTGACCCGCCTGTCCCACGTCGCCCGAGTGCCCGATGAGAGAGCACCCGATCCGCCAGCCAGGGGGCCTTGTTCGACGCCGCTGCCGCTGGGTGGCCGCGGCGTCCGGATCGAACGCGCCCTGACCGAGAACGCCAAGCGAATCAGAGCTGTGATCGGCGCCTCTTGACAGGGCCAATATGGTGTGGGCAAACGATTGCGCGACGTACGCGCTCGGAGTAGGTGAGATCATGAGCAGGCTGGGGGATACGATTGCACCCCATGGATAAGCCGAGCGCAGGCCCGCAGTTGACGTCGGGCCATCGGGACGACCCGGGCACGATCCTGTTTCGTGGCGCAGTACTCATTGCCGAGGGCGGGGCTGACGTCGGTTCGGTCGCCGATGTGATGGTGCAAGGCGAGACCATTGCCGATGTGGGCAACAACCTCCCAGACGCTGCCATGAGCGTCGATGCATCGGGGATGATCCTGCTGCCGGGTATGGTCGATACCCACAACCATGTGTGGGAAACCATGTTTCGCGGTCGAATGTCCGCCTCTTGGGGAGACGACTACTTCCACGAAATCAAGCCGTATGCTGAGGTTCTCGAACCTGACGACGTTTACGCGAGCGTGGTGGCCGGTGATGTTGAGGCCCTCAACAATGGCGTCACAACCGTCATGGACTACTGCCACTGCGTTCGAACTCCCGAACATGCCGACGCCGCGATAGCCGCTCACAGGGACACGGGGATTCGCGTCGTCTATGGCTACGACCTCCATGAGCGCATCCATCGGTACACGGACAGGCTGGCGAGCCACGATGGTCGGATGGCGGACGCCGAGCGTATACACCAACAGCTTGCTGCCCAGGGGCAGGGTCTTGTATCGCTTGCTCTCTGCTTGAGCGAGTTTCGTCCGGGCGACTTGGCATTGACGCGTGAAGAGTTGGCTCTTGGCCGTGCACTTGCCGTCCCGTCGGTCTTTCACAATGACGGTCCTGGTGAGCTCACTGCACTTGCTCGTGATGATCTGCTCTCTGCAGATGTGCTTCCGATTCACGGCAACTACAACACAGAGGATGATCTCATCGCACTAGGCAGGTGCTCTGGGTTTCTGTCGACCCAACCTCAGACCGAGATGTTCTCAGGGCGTCGATCCATGTCCACGATAGCCCGCGCGCTCGATCACGGTGTTCGACTAGCGGTCGGTGTCGACGTTCCCGCGTTAACAAACCTCGGTGTCCTGCAGGAGATGAGGACGCTGTATCTCTTGCAGCGCTATCTTGACGGAGTCGCAGAGCGCGAAGTAGGACGTGTGCCGGTGGCCCGTCGCCGCAGCATTCCGCATCTTTCGCCCACCGACGTCGTAGATATCGGTACCGTGAACGGGGCAGTTGCACTGGGTCTGGGAGACAAGGTGGGTCGAGTTCAGCCGGGTTACGCCGCCGATCTTGTTCTGGTGAAGTTCGCGCCTTTCGGCCTATCGGAGAGGGGCCCTGCCTCGCACGTCGTCATGAATACGTCGTACGCCGATGTGGACACCGTGATGGTGGCTGGGCGCTTCATGAAGCTGCACGGTGAGCTCGTGGCTCTTGACCTTGGCCGGCTCGCCTCCGATCGGATTGCGGCACGTAACAGAGTCGAATCGGCGGTCGCCTCCGTCTCACCCCAGCAGCTGGCCCTCAAGAGCGTGTACGCCTGGGGAGGTCTGAAAGGAGGAGGTGTAGTCGTAAGCTGAAGAATCCAGACTAATCCGGCTAAGGAATCGCTGGCCTGGATGGAGGATGAGGACATCGTGAGCAGAATCGTCCACCACATAACGAAGGACTTTACGACTCGTGCCTGGGTGCTGATACCCATCGGTGTGACGATCAACATCGTTGGCGGATTGATTGTCAATCTATTGCACCTTCCCGTCTACCTCGACACGATCGGCACGGTGCTCGTCGCGGTGCTGGCCGGCCCGTGGGTAGGTGCGACGACTGGAGCTGCAAGTAACATAATCCTGGGTTTGGTGGTTCGACCGACGTTGCTTCCATACACGATCACGACAGTCACAGTAGGTCTAGTAGCAGGCTACATGGCGAAAGCCGGGTTTTTCCAGAGATTCTGGAAGGTCGTGGTCGTCGGTATCGTCTTGGTGTTTGCAGCGACATTCACAGTCGCACCCACGACCGCGATCTTCTTTGGTGGGGCGACCGGCGGTGGTGCGGATATCATTCGCGGGACGATTCTCGCAACGGGCGAGAAGCTCATGGCCGCTATGTTTCGCGCAGAGTTCCTTCTGCAGCCGGTTGACAAGATCACCGTCGTGGTAATCGCTTACCTGGTAGGTCGTAGCATTCCCCTTAAGTATCGGCCAGAGGTTGGGCGGCACACCTTGCCGCCGCCGGTGGGTGAGACCGCTTCGGTGTCGCCTGCGACCAGGCCGGCTGACTAGTAGATGGCCTCGCCCCTCGTTGCGCGACGTGAGCCGCATGCGCCGCCCAAGGCGCAGCGGGGGGCAGGCCGCCTGCGGGCCTGCCAGGAGAACCGAGGTTGATTCTCTCATACCGGATCGGTCGCGGGCTCCTATACCGACTGAATCCGACAACTAAGCTCGTTGTTGGATTATGCGCGATCGTCACCGCGTTCCTGATTCCGCACGTATTGGGCACCGTCGTCTTCGCTGGCGCTGTCTGGCTGCTGGTTGCGCTTGGAGGTGGCGGCTCGCGGATTTCACGCACCGCCCTCTTGATCGTGGCGCCGGTGTCGATCTCGCTACTCGTTATTCACAGCCTCTTCTACCCTGACCGCCAGACGGTACTGCTCATGATCGGCCCCGTCGCAATCTGGGCCGAAGGTCTCGCCTTCGCTGTCGCAATGATCAGTCGAATCGCGGTCTTGGTGTTGGTCGTCTTGGCAGTAGTCATGACGATCCCCTCTAAGGTTCTAGCCGCCACGATGGTCGACAGAGGTTTGTCGCCGAAGTTCGCCTATGTCTTTCTGGCCACACTTCAGATGATCCCGGACGTTCATCGGCGGCTTCAGGCCACGCTAGAGGCCCAGCAATCGCGTGGCCTGGATGTCAGAGCAAACCTGCGGCGACGAATCCGCTCGTTGTTGGCGATCCTTGGCCCTCTGTTTCAGGGAACCCTTGTTGCGGCAGAGACACGTTCCTTGGCTCTCGAGGCTAGGGCATTTGGCCGAAAGGGACCACGTACCTCGATGGTTGAGTCGCCGGCCGATCCCAAGGTTGAGAGAGTGGTTCGGTACGCTGCTGTCGCTGGGGTGCTTGCGCTAATTGTTGGAACCTTGCTTGGGCCGCGGTGATGACTTCAGTCCGGTTCGAAGACGTTTCTTGGACTTATGAACTTGGTGCCGGTCACCGCGCTCTCGCCGACGTCTCGCTGCTGTTGGCGAGTGGTTCGTTCGTGGCTGTAACCGGCGTGAGTGGCTCAGGGAAGACGACGTTGTTGCGGCTGCTCGCAGGGCACGCGCCCCATTTCTTTGACGGGACGCTCGACGGCCGGGTGCTCGTAGGCGATGTGGACACAAGGGCCAGCAGCATCGCTGACCTATCGCAGTCAGTCGGCTTTGTCTTCGAGAATCCGTACGATCAGCTTACTGGGGCCACCTCCTCGGTCTTTGAGGAAGTCGCCTTCGGCCTCGAGAACCTGGGCTGGCCGGCGTCTGACATTCGGCGCCGAGTGGACGAGGTGCTAGGGCAAGTAGGGGCTATCGACGTTCGCGATCGCCATCCGTTCCAGCTGTCCGGCGGTCAGACGCAGCGCGTCGCAATCGCTTCCGTGCTTGCCACTAGTCCAGATGTTCTCGTTCTCGATGAACCCACGTCGCAGCTTGACCCTATGGGCAGCGATGAAGTCCTGGACGTGCTCATCGCACTTCAGCGTGCCGGGGCAACGGTGCTCGTCGCAACGCATGACCTGGATCGATTCGCTCCGGCCGCCGATCGGCTCATGATTCTCGACGCGGGAAGCGTAGTTGCCGATGGAGCGCCACGAGAGGTGATAGGGCAACTGTTAGAGAGCACAATGATCCGCAGCCCGCGAGTCGCGCAGATCTTTCGCCAACTGCAGCTTAGGCGCCGCGTTCCGGAGGATATGCCGTTGGCCCTCGGCATTGATGAAGTCGTCGCCGCACTACGTGAGGCCGGTGCGTGACGATACAGTGTGTTGACATCTACTATTCGTATCCCAATGGCGTTCAGGCACTAAAGGGAGTATCACTCGATCTTTCGAGCGGATGCGTGGCGATTGTTGGTGAAAACGGGTCCGGTAAGACCACTCTCGCCAAGACCCTTAATGGACTCTATCGTCCATCTCAAGGACGCGTTCTGGTGGATGAACGAGACGCCGCGGGACTACGCGTCGCAGCACTAGCGCGACAGGTGGGCATTGCCTTCCAGAATCCGGACGACCAGCTGTTCCACTCGTCGGTGCGAGACGAGGTGTGCTTTGGCCCGCGGAATCTCGGATACTCTGAAGCGCGCACCGACGAACTGGCCGCATGGGCGATGAATCTGCTGGGCATCGCCAACATCGAAAGGCGCGCGCCCCTCGACCTCGAGCGATCATGGCGGAAGCGGGTCGCCGTCGCATCCGTTGTGGCGATGGATACGCCCCACGTCGTGCTCGACGAGCCTACCGGAGGGCAGGATGAACCCGGGGTAGCGGCACTGGGTAGAGCAGTCGAAGACCTGAGGAGAAAAGGCAAACTCGTGCTGTTGATCACGCACGACATAGAATTCGCAGTAAGCCACGCTGATCGCGTGATCGCTTTGTATGATGGCCGAATCCTGCTTGATGGTGATCCGGAGTCCGTCTTCTGGCAGTTCGAGCAACTCGCTCAAACCTACGTGACGCCGCCGGTAGCGGCGCAGATCGCAAAGCGGCTCGGTCTCGACAGAGTCATCTCGGTGTCCGAGCTGGTTGAGCGCGTTTAGCTTCGCTCGTGTCGAGGATAGTCCACGAGGCTGCTAACCCATTTCGGACTCTCCAGGCGCTCGCCGACCTTGCGCTCAGCGTCCGCCAGGGGGCGCTCGTCGGGTCCTCGGGGCCGGGCCTTTCAAACCCTCCGGTGCCGGCGGCGAGGAACTCGTCGCGCCAGGCGGTGGGCCTCGACCCACGTCTGGCGGCTCCCGCAACAGCCGCAGGACGGCCTCCATCTTGCGGCGGGCCGACCAGCGGACCTCCCGGATCGGCCGGGCGTTGTCCTCGGCCACTGACACCCTCCCCAGCGTCATCTCGGACTCCTTCTGGTCTGGTGTCCAAGACAACCCGGTGCGGTGGGCTGGTAGCCGCGCGTGACCTCGAGGGCGTGGTGCGGCCGGCGCGGTCGGACGCTCGCGGAAGGAGTCAGGGTCGCCCGGCGTCAGGCCCCCGGCCCGGGAGACAATAGGGCGGTCTTAGAGTCAACCGGAACGGGGTTCAGTCAAGCATTGCCGTCATTCGAGGTTGGTCAGCGCGTTCGACTGCCTGGCGATTCCGTCCTCGCGACGGTCGAAGCCGCCTCCGAAACCCCCAGCGGCTGGCAGTTGTTCGTCGACAACGGGTCGGGAGCCTACCGGAAGGTCCTCCTCACCCCTGAGCTTGCCGAACAGGTCACCGTGGTCGCCGAGGACGGCGCTGCCGAGCCGAGCGTCGTCCTAGCCGGACTCTGGACTGAGTGGATGCGCGCTGCGACCCTCGAGTCCAAGGCAACGACCCTCGCCACGACACCCCTCCGCCCGTACGCGCATCAGACGAATGCGGTCTACGGGTCGATGCTGCCGCAGCCGCGGCTGCGCTTCCTCCTCGCCGACGAGCCTGGCACCGGCAAGACGATCATGGCCGGGATGTATCTCCGCGAGATGCAGCGGCTCGGCTTCGTGCGCAAGGCGCTCGTGATCTGCCCAGCCCACCTCGTGGAGAAGTGGCGCGCCGACTTCGAGCGGTTCTTGGGCGGGGGCCTCCGGCGCATCACGGCCGACACCGTCCGCGAGGGCGCCCTCGCCATTGACCACGACTTCTGGGTCACCTCGCTCGACCTGGCGTCGGTCAATGCGCAGGTGCAGGAGGCCATCCGGCCGGACCGGGTGGGGTGGGACGTCGTCGTCATCGACGAGGCCCACCGCATGACGCTCTCCGCCCAGTCCTACTACCAGCTCGGCAGGCTAATGAGCGGTGCGCCGCGCGTCCTGCTCATGACCGCAACGCCCCACCGCGGCAAGGAGGCGCTGTTCCGCGGACTCCTGCACCTCGTAGACCCGGACGTGTTCCCGTCGGTGGAGGAGAGCGACGACCTCGGCCGCCAGCTCAAGCCCGGAGCCGTGCACTTCCTCCGTCGGATGAAGGAGGACCTGGTCGACTACGACGGCGTGACCAGGCTGTTCAAGGGTCGCCGAGCCCAAAACCTCTCGGTCGCCCTGAACGCGACCGAGGAGGCGTTCTACCAGCAGGCGCTAGCGCTCGTGGACCAGTACTTCCCGCCCGCGGCGGTGACGCTGGCGAAGATGGTCTACGGCAAGCGAGCGGCATCGAGCCTGTACGCCCTGCGGGAGACGCTGAAACGCCGGCGCGATCTCATGGGCAGCGACAGCCCGACGCATGCGGCGATGCTCGCCGACCCCGAGGACGAGGACGAAGCCGGGCGGGACCTCGCGAAAGTCGTCGTCGAGCAGTCGCTCTCGGCCCGCGCTGAGAAGGAGGACCTCAAGGCGGCGATCCGCCAGCTCGACCAGGTGCTGGAGAAGCCCGACTTGGCGGTGTCGAAATGGCCGCGCATGGTCGAGGAGTGCCTCTCGGACAACGGCATCCTCCCCGGCAACGGCGAGCAGGTGGTGGTGTTCACCGAGTTCGCCGACACAGCCGAGTGGCTGGTGGCGCGGTTCCGAGACGCTGGCTACACCGCGGAGCGCTACTCGGGTCGCGACCCCGATCCGGTCCGTGAGTCCGTCCGGCAGCGGTTCGCCAAGGCTGAGTTCCAGGTCATCGTCTCGACCGATGCCGGCAACGAGGGCATCGACCTGCAGACCGCCCACGTGCTCGTGAACTGGGACATCCCGTGGTCCCTCGTCCGACTCGAGCAGCGGATGGGCCGCATCCACCGCGTCGGCCAGACTCGCGACGTCGAGCTCTACAACCTGGTCGCCACCGGCACTAATGAGGGCCAAGTCCTCGAGGTCCTCCTGAGCAACTTCGTCGTCGCCGCCAACCAGCTCGACGGGAAGATGTTCGACAGCCTGAGCCTGCTCGCCGAGCTCGTGAACCTCGACTTTGAGCAGACGCTCGCGCGGACCTACGACTCCCCCGAGCGAGCCAGCGCGGCGCTCGCGACCGCCAAAGCGGCGACCGCGGAGCGGCTCGCTGCCGCCGCGAAGCGCGCGGCGGCCGAGGAGGATGCGCTGCGAAGCGCCGTCGACATCGCGAAGGCGGTCGCGGCGCTGCAGGAGGAGACGCTCGAGCGGATCAACCCACGCATCGTCGAGGCGTTCCTTGAGCGGCTCGACCACGCTGGCCTGTTGAAGGTCGAGGCCCACGCGGCTGGTCCAGGGATCTTCGTCGTCTCCGGTCTGGAAGGGACCAGCCTCAACCGCGCGTCCGCCCTCGTCGCGACGAGCGGCGCCGCACTGGAGAGCGCTCGGGCAGCAGGGGCTGATGTCTCTCAGGCCCTCCCACTCGGCCCAAGCGATCCGGCATTCCGCGCGATCGTCGACTCAGCGACTCGGAACGTCCGCCCCGCGCTCTTCGAGGGCGGCCGCCTCGTCGACCGGACGTCGGTGACCGACTATACGCTGGTCGCCTACGAGGCCGAGGTGGTCGAGTTCGGCGGCCAGCGCCGATCTACATGGCCGTTTCTGGTGCGGGTCGATGACACGGGCTCCCGGAGCCTACGCTGGGAGTGGCTCGCGAACCTCGAGCCCAGCGCACTCCAGCCGACCGCATTGCACCCGGGGCGGGTGCTGGACGCTGACCAACGAGCTGCCGATGTCGTCGCAACCGAGCGGTCCAGGCGCGGAGACGTCCTCGACGCGTGGATGACCGGGGCCGTCGTGGAGTTGGAGCGGCTCCCCTCGGCACTCACCTCGCACATCGACGACGCGACCACCCGTGTCGCGGCGCGCAAGCGGGTCGAGAAGGCCGTCGAGAATCGGCTCACTGAGCTGCGGCGGATGGCCGTCGTGGATGTTGGCGAGCCGCGACGCCTCGGCTGGGCGGCCGTCACGGCGGCCGGAGCGCCTCTGACGACGATCGAGGCAGATAGCGAGGAGATCGCGATGCGCCTTGTCGCGTCGCTCCTTCGCAAAGCGGGCTGGTCTGTCGCCGACGTCCACCTCGAGCCGCGCGGCTACGACCTCCTCGCCCGCAAGGGACGCGACCAGCGGAGCATCGAGGTCAAGGGGGTCTGGGACCTGGCTAGCTCTCGCGGCGTGAGGATGACCGGGCACGAGCTCCTCATCGCACGTCAGCTCGGCGATGCCTACTGGCTATACGTCGTCGACCAGTGCCAGGACGGCACGGGACGGCTCTTTGGCGTCTACCAGGATCCTGCCGAGCGGTTCGAGGGCCTGATGAAGGACCTGACCACAGTCGCGCTCCCCGGCAGCGCCCTTGCATCGGCTCGGGCGGGAGATTCGCCGACATGAGGATGATCGAGCGGTGGTTCCCGTGCGCCGAGGTCAGCGACGCCTCCGAAAGCGGATGGGGCAGCGGCAAGAGCGAGAAGGCGCTGTTCATCTGGTTCGCGGCGAGGCCCCTCGCCCAGGCGAAGGCCGCCGTGATCACTAGCCTCCTGCCGTGGCCGGACGACACGCGGGAGCAGGAGCGACTCAAGGACCTGGTTCGCCGGGCGATGACCGACCGGGACGCCGCGCACGATGAGCTCGTCCGGGAGCTTGCGAAGGCATATCCGAACGGCGCCTCGATGCTCGATCCTTTTTCCGGTCGGGCGATGATCCCACTGGAGGCGGCTCGACTTGGCGTGAGGGCGTGGGGCATCGACTACGCGCCCGTCGCGACTCTCGCGGGGACCCTCCTCGCCGACTACCCGCTGCGTGATTGGTCAAGCGAGCCGCCCCTGCCAATCGGACCGCCACTCGGATTCGCGGAAGATCGGCTAACAGGTGATGTCGCGCGCGTCCTCGACGAGATCGGCCGCCGGTATGAGGCCTCCATGGCGGAGTTCTACCCGAAGATCAACGGTAAACAGCCATGGGGCTACCTGTGGGCGGTCACGCTGCCATGTCAGGAGTGCGGGCGTCGCTTCCCGGTGACCGGGTCGCTCGTCCTTCGGCACCCGCTACCTGCCAAGAAGGACCTAGGCCAGAGCTACCGCATCGCAGTCGACCGCGGCTTGGGGACGTTCCGCGCGGTCGTTCATGAGGGGCCGCCGATCGGCCAGCCGACGCTCGTGACGGTGACCCGTGGGGGCAAGGCGCAGCGCGGCAAGGCGGCCGTGTGTCCGTTCTGCGAGCACGTGCACCCCAAGGACGTGCACACTCGCCTCGCGGCCGAAGGCCTTGGCAATGACGCACTCCTTGTCGCCGCTGACCTTGACGACGTGATTGGCAAGGTATTCCGAGAGCCGACCTTCGAAGAGCGAGCCGCCGCTGAGGCCGCCACTGCCGCGCTCCGGAACGAATTGCCGTTCGGCTCCGGATTGCCGGCTGTTCCTGACGAGGCAATTCCCGACGGCGATTACGACACCGTGCGGCCATCGCTCTATGGGGCCGCTAGCTACGGCGAACTCTGCAACGACCGCCAGAGTCTGGGGTTCGTGCGACTATGCCGCGTTATCAACGGCTTCGCGGACGAGATGGGCGCGGCCGGGCTTAGTCAGGATTACCTAGCCGCTCTGGCGGGCTATGCGGCGGCCGGTTTCTGTCGGAAGCTCAAACGATCGACTCGAGGTGCCGCACTTCTGCCGATGCTCTATCCCACGAGTAACAGGGTTGCCGTCAACCACATCTTCGTCAATGAAGCCAGCATCGCCTTCAGTTACGACTACTTCGAGACAGGGCTCGGAGACGGACCTGGTTCCTGGCCGTCGATTGTTCACGACACGGTCGCTGTGCTTCGGAATCAGAGCATTCGCCGAGCGGGACGACCAGCGGTCGTACAGCGTGGAAGCTCCGTAGCGCTCCCACTCCCCACCGCAGCTATCGATGTCGTGGTCACCGACCCGCCATATGACGACATGATCGACTACTCCGACGCCTCCGACCTCTTCTACGTCTGGCTAAAGCGCGCGCTCGTGTCCACGCATCCGGAGTTCGGGATGACAGCGGATCCGCGCGGGGTCCAGGAGAAGAGCGAGGAGATCATCGTCAAGCGGGGTGGGGCCGGCGTAGGTGACCACCGGACCCGCGAGTTTTATGACTCCATGCTCGCGAAGTCGTTCGCCGAGGCGCGGCGGGTAGTCCGCGACGATGGCGTAGTCACGATCGTCTTCGGTCACGGGGACCCCGAAGTCTGGCATCGGCTACTCGGAGCGATCACGGCTGGTGGCCTGTACCTGACCGGATCCTGGCCGGCCAAGACGGAGGCGGGCGGAAAGGCAGGCTCAGCGAACATCGTCACCACGCTGACGCTTTCTTGTCGACCCGCGTCGGCGAACCGCTCGGCTGGTCGGGTCGACGACGTCGACGACGAGGTTCGGCGCGAGGTCCGCGCACGCGTCCCCGAGTGGGAGCGAGCCAACCTCGCCTTGACCGACCAGCTCATGGCCTCGGCGGGGCCTGCCATGGAGGTTGTCGGCCGGTACTCTGCTGTGCTCGACCAGCTCGGCGAGCCGATCGACACAACTCGGTATCTCGTGCTGGCGCGCCGAGCCGTCGAGGAGGCAGCCGCGATTAGGATCGAGGACCTGCCGCTCGAGACATTCGATGCCCGCACCCGCTTCGCGCTGTTCTGGGTTCGCCTATACGGCCGGGGAGTAGCTCCGAAGTCTGAGGCGCGTTGGCAGGCCATGGTCTCGGACATCGCATTGCCCGAGATCAATGACATCCTCCGAGATGGAGACGGCGGCAAGGGAGTGCGGATCGGGTTCGGGCGAGAGATGAGGGCTCCGATCGATGAGACCTCCGCCGTGATCGACGTCGCCCTCGCGATGGCTCGAGCCTGGCCGGAGGGACTCGCCGCTGTTGCCGAGGTCCTGGCCGCGAGTGGACGCGACGGCGAGGACCCGCACCTGTGGGCGGCGGTGGGGTTCTTGTCCGCGCGACTGCCTGACGCGGACGCAGATGTCCAAGCATGGAATGGCATCGTGCGGGGACGGCGAACCGTCGCGTCTGCCACTCTAGGCGTCGTCAAGGAGCGCTCGATCAAGCTGGCCAGGCAGAAGCAAGCGGACGATCAGATGCGACTCTTCGACCCGGTCGACGGAGGAGGCGAGGGATGACCGCGGCGGTGACGCCCTGGTGGAACGCGATGCGGTTGCGACGCGAGATCGTGGCCGGCTCCGGCGTCATCGACGATGTCCAGATGTCGCTCTTCAACGCCGTCCAGGGGACCGCAGGAGAGCGCCCGCCCTACGCGGACGCCTCCTACTACGGCGAGATCACGCACCCGAGCCCGAACCTCGTCGAGTTCGTCGCGCGGGTGGCCGTCCGCCTCGGGGGTAGGGGGCGATACACAGCAGCCCCGGCGCTCTGGCGACTCGACCAAGCGATGGGCGGCGGCAAGTCGCACGCCATGATCGGCCTCTGGCACCTCGCCGCCCACCCTGTGGAGTTCCGGGCCACTGACATCGGCGGCGCGGCGTGGGCGACGGCGTCGAGGATCATCGGCGGGCAGCTTCCCGCCGACCTCGACAACCCTCAAGTTGTCGTTCTCTCGTGCGACAACATGACAGCCGGGCGGGGGGACCCGTCGATCGACGGTCCCGCGGCGACGCTCTACGAGCGCTTCCTCTGGCGGCTGTTCGGTGGCGACCACTCGCTGTTCAAGCGCTACCAGCCGCACTTCGCTGACAAGTCGAAGATTGCCGAGGCGATCGGCGCGATCGGACGGCCCGTGCTGATCCTCGTCGACGAAGTGCTCGACTACGTGCGGCAGCTCTCGCTGGCCGAGCACGGCGACCTCGCGACTCGGGACATGGCCTTCCTGCGTGCACTGACCGACACGGTCAACGACATCCCGCACGTCGCGATGGTGGTCGTGATGATCCGCTCCGAGGATGACTCGATCGTCCTCGACGCCGCCGGTCTGGCTCGTCGCCAGGAGATCGAGGACCTGCTCGTCCGCAACGGCAGGAAGACCACGGTCACGTCGAACACCGACTTTGCCGAGATCATTCGCCGGCGGCTTTTCGAGACGAGCGCGCCCGCGGAGGTGGTCGGCGCGACCAGCGACCTATACGAGCGGACCATGAAGGGCACATGGGCCGAGCGAGTCTTCGCCCACCTGCCACGTCCGGCGAGTGGCGAGTTCGCAAGCGAGGTGGCCAGGTGCTACCCGTTCCACCCTGCACTGATCCACCTCGCCGAGCAGGAGTGGGCGCCGGTCTCGGGCTTCCAGAAGGTTCGGTCGACCATACTCATCTTCGCGGCGACGGCGTATGCGCAGTCTGAGCGCGGCCGGGCGGACGAGTGGGCACCGCCCCTCGTCGGGCCTGGCGACCTTCCGCTGTCCTCTCCCCAGGTCCGCGAGGCGATCATCGGGTCCGGCCTCATCGCCGACGACAAGACCGCCGCCAACTATCGTCAGCTCGCCGCGACGGACATCGTCAGCGACGACGGTGATCGCGGCGCCGCGCGGCTGCTCGACATCCATCGGGCCAAGGCACCGTTTGCGGCCGCGAATCCGCGCGCCGCCGAGCGCATGGCCACGGCGCTCTTCCTGCTCTCCATCGTCGGCGCCCGGGCGCAGGGCCGGCAGGGGGCGACGGAGGGCGAGCTGAAGGCCGCCGGGTTCGTCCCGGACGTTTCGTTCGACGTGGCGCAGGCTGAATCCGTCCTCGCCGAGCTGGGCGACCCGGATGCCGGCCTGGCCGCGCTCGAGAAGATCGAGGGCCGAGGTGGGCAGCCGGCGCGCTGGTTCCTGTCGACCAGGCAGACGCTCAACATGCTGTTCCGGGCCGCTCGCTCGAGCGTCACGGACGATGAGCGCGACGAGGAGTTCGTGCGCGTCGTCGATCGGCTTGCCACGACTGGACCCTTCAAGACGAAGCTGGTTGTCGAGGCCAAGGCCGAAGAGCAGGACCCGAGGCCGCTCCGCACGATCCTTGAGACGGCGAGCATCGACGATGCCCGCAACACGCGGCTTGTCGTCCTCGATCCGCGACGGTTCAGCTTCCTGAACGGGATCGACCACGAGACGCGCAGCGCGATCCGGGCAGCGATGGGCGTCGGATCGGACAAGTTGCCGGTGCAGTGGGCGTCGTCGGCCGTGTTCGCGGTCGTCAACACTCAGCGGCGCCGCAACGCGCGAGCCGCGGTCACCGACTACGTCGCCTGGAGCCGCGTCGTGGACAACGCCGCAGTCAAGGCCGACGACGACATGAAGGTGGAGGGGGCGGAGAAGCGATCCGCGGCCCGCAAGGTCATGGACGACGCGGTCCGCCGTGCGTACCAGCACATCGTCTACCTCGGCCGCGGCGACGGCGGCGAGGGCAGGGCCGACAAGGAGTTCCGGTTCGAGCAGGACAATCAGTCCGCTCTCGATGGCAGCATCGTCTGGGCCAAGTTGAAGGACCTCGGCAAGACGGTCGGCGTCGGCGAGTTCACAGCCAAGGCCCTCCTTCACAACTTGGCGGATGCCGACTACTCGCGCCCGCTGGACGAGGTGCGAGACCTCTTCTGGAACGCACCGCGGATGCCCCTGCTACCGGGTGGTGATGCCGACCTGCAGCGCGCGATCTTCGAGGCCGTACTCTCCGGCCAGCTGACCTTGGTGGGCGACGACGGGACCGAGCGCGTGGTCACGAAGGCGAGTGAGATCGGCGTCGGCTCCGCGTCGCTTCGACTCGCTCACCCTTCTGAGGTAGGGCCCGAGCCTTCCGAGGGACTGGAGTCAGGACCTCAGCCGGGTCCGGAGCTAGGGCCTGAGCCGGGCGGTTACGGCTCGACCCCGGATGTGCAACTGAAGGTCTCGCTGAACACGAACCTGGAGGACGTCGGTCGGAGATCGGCGGTGTTCAAGCTCCTCGACGACCTTGCAGCCGCGGTCGACGGCCAGGAGGCGTCCCACATCCAGATATCGGTCAGCGTCGTGGTCCCCGAAAAGAGGGCCGAGCGCCTCTCGGGTCGTGCTGAGGCAGCGGGCGGATCGACAAGTTCGACGCCACTCGACTAATGTTCCCCGCCGAATTCGCCTTAAGCCTCACGGACGTAGCAAGGGTTCCGTCTGCGGTCTGGATCCAGGTGAACAGGCTGGCACATGCGTTCCTCCCGCGCGTGAGGCCTCGATCGCGGCGGAGGCGCCCGGCCGTTCTCGCAGCCGCCGTCTCCGATCGCGTGAGGTTGGACCCCGGCCAATGACGACGGACGCGAGGAAAGTGGCGGGCTTCACGTGAGGTCGTTGGCTGAGAAGCTCCACCCCGACCACTTCTCAGCGATGAGCGGCAAGATGGCCGCGATCATCGGATATGTCCTCGGCGAGTCCTGGACCGAGCCCGAGATCAAGGCAATGTCGGTGACGTCGGACGGCTACGTCACGTCGGAGAGCGAGTTCCTTGGCGAAGCGGCAGACCTTGATAGGAACATCCTGAACTTGCTCGTTGCGGCGGACCTGAGCGATGAGGAGCGGTCGGAGTTCGAGCGGCTGTACCGGGACCGCGTGGACGACTGGCGACCCGTGCTCTCGGGTCCCGCGCCTGCGACCGGCCGACTCATTCGGCCAGACTTCGGGGCACCGGCCGCCCGCGCCTGACTCCTGGCGAAGACCTCGTCTCGCAGCCTTCGATGGAGCGGGACGCATTCGGGCGTTTCGCCTCGATCTCAACCGTCACGTCGCCGTCCGATCGGACGCAAACAAGGGAAAGCCGGTGGACTTATGAGTTGGGTGCCCGCCCGAACCCCCCGTCCACTCCTCTCGCCCCTCTGCTGCCGGTACACTAAACAATACACAAGACTCTCTTGAACACCGGCGACGCCGATGCTACGGTCGCTGGTATGGAGCACGTCATCCCAAGCGGCGCACTTCGGCGACAACCCGGTATCTGCCTCGCCCGCGCCGCACAGGGCGAGACGTTCGTGGTCCTCCGGCACGGCCGCCCGATCGCCATCCTTCGGCCACCGCGAGACGAGGACGTCACCGAGCGGCGCTCCGCCACGCTGCTTTGGCGGAACCTGCGGGAGTTGCTTTCCGAGGGACAGCGGAAGGCGCTGCTGATCACCTGGTACGGCATGGGAACGGCCGTCCTTGAGCCGCTTCCGTCCAACTGGGAGGAGGGAGACGAGCTGTGATCGCTGCCGAGCTGCGGACGATGCCGATGCACAAGCTCCGGGACAAGGCCAGTCTGGCCATCGCCTACGCCGCGGCTGGCACACCGGTGATGGTTTTCACCCATGGCGACCCCTCGGCCGTCCTGATCTCGCCGGAAGAGACCGAACGCTGGATCGCGATCGAACGTTCGCTCTCGGCGCTGCACGGGCTCGACGTGTACCCAGAGCTCGCCGATGACACCGCGAGCCTCGCTGCGGTCGTTGCCGGTCGCGAGCGTCCCAACGCGACCGCCATCAGGAGGCTCGCGCGCGAGGAGCGCCAGATCCTCGACATCCCGCGGACGATCGGGATCACCCACATCCAGCGCCGCCTTGCGTCGATCCTCGACGAGGTGGCCGAGGGTCGGCCGACGACGATCTACTCGTCGGGAGAGTTCGTCGGTGTCCTCATCACGCCCGCCGAGTACTACCGCCTTCGCAAGCTCTCGCGGGTCGTGGCGTGGTTCCGGACCGCCGGGCTCGAGCTCGCGACTGCCGACGAAGCGGCGATCGCCGACTTCGTCCGCCGCTTCCGCGAGGGCCGCTCCTCGGCCGCCGAATCCGCGGCCGGCTGAGGAAGGCGACCGAATGCGTCCTCGCGCCCGCGGCTTTGCGGCCGCTTACCTGCCGCTTATCGCCGGCTTCGCGGCGGCTCTCCTCCTGCTCACCTGGGCCGACCCCGCCCTCGCGGCCGACACCGTTCCGTCTGGCGCCCAGAAGGCGCTCGCCCCGGTCACCAAGATGATCGCGACGCTCGTCGCGATCGCGATCGGGCTCGGTATCGCGATCTGTGGTGCGGTCATCGTCTGGGGTGGCGTGGAAAAGACCCTCGCGGGCGCGAACACCGACGCCGAGCACCGCGCCCAGAAGCGCATCGCCAACGGCATCATGGGCCTCGTCTGGATGGTGCTCGCGGGCGTCATCGTCAGCACGATCACCGCGATCGCCGTCGCGTACGGCCTCATCGAGCAGCCGTTCTAGCGGTGTCGGCTCGATGGTCACCCTCGCGCGACCCAGGCGGCCCGTACCACAGGTAATCCTCCGGCTGACCGCGCCGGCGCCCATCGCGCCGCTCGCGCTGCTCCTCCTGGCCATGGCGCTCGGTGGCCTCGGTCTCACCGTTCTGGGCCGTTCGCCCAGCATGCCGGCGACCCCGGCGACCGTGATCGAGACCGAGGCCGCCCATGATCCGCACGGCGACGTGCCGCTCATCGGCGACCCGATCCGCGAATTGACGATCTGGTGGTCCGACCGGCTGGCCGACGCCAACAAGGGCGCCCTCGACAGCATGCGCGGCCGGGCGTTGACGCCGATCGACCCCTTGGAAGACGCGGTCGTGCAGGACCTCTACGGCAAGATCCTGCTCGTCACGATCCCTTTGCTGACGCTCGGCGGGATGATCCTCGGCTACCTGATCATGACCAGCCGGACGTCCGGCGAGTCGGCCTACACGGCGCGTGCTGTCACGCCGCGCTTTGTCGTCGGGGCAACGCTCTCGATCCTGGGGCTGTTCCTCGTGTCGGTCCTCGCCCAGTTCGTTATTGCGACCGATCTCGCGATGGTCGGCGTCTCGCTCCCCGATGGCGCCGTGGGCGATCCGCATGACTGGCCGGCCTCCGGCGGCGTGTTCACGGTGCTCCAGCACGCGTCCTTCGACCCGCGAGTTCCGGAGGGGCCCGGCAACTGGAACACCGGTGCCTGGCTGTCCGCGGGCCTCTCAGCGGCCGTGCTGCTGAACTTCGTTCAGATCCTGAACTCGGCGCTCGGGGGGTACGAGCGGCTGCTCGTTCTCGTCGGCCCGATCTGCCTCGCCGCCTACGCCCTGCCGGCCACCCAGCGGATCACGAACCTGTGGCTGCGGCTCCTGCTGGCGATCCTCTCGGTGCGCTTCGCCTGGACGATCGTCTTCGTCCTGTTCAGCGTCGAGTCGCTGGGTTACATCGGCTCCGACGGCAACCCGCCCACCGTCGCCGACACCAACTACCTCCTCGGGCTCGCGACCGGCGCGGCATTCCTCATGGTGCTGCTGGTCATCGTGCTCATCCCGCTGGCGCTGTCCCGATCGGGTCCGCTGCGGACCGAATCGTGAACGAGCGCGGGATGGTCGACGTTCCCGAGAACGCCGTCCGCGACGAACCGATCGCGTTCGGCATGACCGGAGTCCAGCTCGGCATCTGCGGCGTCGCCGTCCTGGTGGCCGCGATCCTCAATCTCCTGCCGATCTGGGAGCCGATCCGCGTGATCGTGATGGTCCTCGGCGCGGGACCGTTGGTGATCGTCGCCGCCCTCCCGATTCGGGGGGAGCCCGCCTACCGCTGGCTCGTGCGCTGGATCCGTTTCCTTCGGGGCCGCCGCGTCTGGCGCGCCGAACTCGTCGCGTCAAATAAGCCGCAGATAAGTGGCGGTGAATACGGTAGTGGCGACGGGCTGGCGTCCGGGGTAGGGGATAGGGAATCCGTCCCATTGGCCGGAGCCGCCCCGATGGAGGACGATGCGACGGAGAGGATCGGCGACGCTCAGGGCGCCCAGGAGCGTGCGGACATGCAGGACCGGCCTCCGCGGCTTCGGTTGGTCAGAACCCAAGCCCCGACGGATGCCATCGACGAGCGCGACGGAGCCGCCACGCCGGAGAGCGGCGCGGTGCCGCACCTACTCGGTGGTCTGCGGATCGTCTGCTTCACGTCGTTCGTCGGCGGCGTCGGCAAGACGACCCTGGCGGTCGAGGCCGCGTCGCGCGTCGGTTCCCGGGCCCGCTACCGCACGCTCGACGGCGAGCTTCGGCCGCTTCGCGTCCTCCTCCTCGATGCCGCGCGGACCAATCCGGCAGCCGCGTTGCGGCTGGGCCTCGATGCGGCCACCGTCTCGCGGAGCCTCACCCGCTACGACTGGCCGGATCCAATCACGTTCGAGAGGCAAGCGGTGGACACGGCCCGCGGCGTAACGCTGCTGACGCTGCCGCAGCTGCCGATGCAGGGTCTCGGCCCGGAGCTGCCGTTCGGCCCGATCGAGGCGGCCGGCCTCCTCGACGCAGCGGAGCAGGCCGGCTTCCAGCTCCTGGTCGCCGACCTGGGCAACCAGATCGAGGAGGGTCATCGCCATCTCATCGGCCAGGCGGCGACCGTGCTAGGCGTCGTGACCCCGCGGGTCGAGGCACTGCCCGACGTCATCCGGATCACCTCATACGTCCGCGCCATGGGCGCGGGTCGCAAGCTCGCCTTCGTGGCCAACCGGTCGGCCGATCTCGGCTCGCTGCCGGCGCTGGTCGACGGCGAGCAGGTGCCTCTCGTCGCGACGATCGACGACCTCGGGGCCTTCGACATCGCGGGCGACCGGGGCGTCCCGGCGTGGACCGACGACCCCGGGGTGGAGGTCAGCCTCCAGCCGCTGGCGACGGCCGTCTGGCCGCTGTTCTCGGGTGTCCCCGCCTCGAGCGAGCACCGCTTCCGGAGCGTCCTTGCCGGCGTCCGTCGGCTGCTGCACGCGGAGGAGCGGCGATGAGCGAGCTGCCGGCGGAGTTCCGCGACCGGCCACCGGTGAGCGCGAAGACGCTGGGTTCGATCCGCAGCCGCCTCGTCGCGCGCCTGGCGCCGGAGGTGCTCAACCCGTTCGACCGGACGCCCGAGCGCGAGGCGACGCTCAAGGCGGCGATCGGCGACATCCTCGCCGATCCGGAGCTCGCCCTCGCCGCGACCCCGGCGCTGGTGGCCTCTGTCGAGGCGGCGGTGTGCGGGCTCGGGCCGTTGCAGCCGCTCGTCGACGACCCGCGCGTCTCCGACATTCTCGTCAACGCCCCAGACGCGGTCTTCGCCGAGCGGGCGGGCCGGCTCGAGGAGACGGCCGTCGCCCTCGGGTCGGCCGAGGCCCTGGTCGACATCGCCCCGCGTATCGCCGCGCTCGCGGGGCGCGAGCTCTCGGTCGCCCACCCGATCGTCGACGCCCGCATGCCCGACGGCTCTCGCGTCAACGCCGTCATCCCGCCCGTCGGCGGGCCGTACCTCGCGATCCGTAAGTTCAACCGGCTCCGGCTGGACCTCGCTCCCGGTGGTCGTCACGGACGCGATTGGGTGACCGAGGGCGGAATGAGTCCCGAGATGGCTGACTTCCTCGCCCGGATGGTCCGGGCCAAGGCCAACATCCTCGTCGCCGGCGAGACGGGCGCCGGCAAGACGACGCTCCTGCGCTCGCTGACCGACCTGTTCGATCCGGCCGAGCGCGTCGGCGTCGTCGAGGACACCGCGGAGCTGGCACTCGAGAACCCTGACCGGTTCAACCTCGAGACGATCCACCCGCACGACCTCGCCACAGGCGAGGCTGAGAGCCGGCTGCTGGACGTCGGCGATCTCGTCGCAAATGCGCTCAGGATGCGCCCGGACCGGCTGATCGTCGGCGAGATCCGCCTGCCGAAAGAGGCCTTCTACACGCTCCAGGCTCTCCATTCCGGACACGACGGCTCGGCGACGACGATCCACGCCTCTTCTGCCGAGGACGCATTGTTCCGTTTGGAGCTCCTCGCCCGCCAGTCGATGCGCGACCT
The DNA here is from genome assembly GCA_012026785.1 of Chloroflexota bacterium. Taxonomy (GTDB): domain Bacteria; phylum Chloroflexota; class Limnocylindria; order Limnocylindrales; family CSP1-4; genus UBA5189. The sequence goes on from VEOW01000101.1 coordinate 36,606, forward strand.
GACAGTGGCCGACCTACGGACGTACATCGCCCGGGTCTTCGACCTAATCCTCGTCCTGCGCCGGCTGCGCTCCGGGCGCCGTGTCCTTCGCCAGGTCGCCGCCCTCGATGGCATCGGTACCGATGCCGCGTACCGCATCGTCGACGTCTTCCGAAGCGTTCGGGCAGACGGGCCCGACGCTGTGACCTGGGTCACGACCGACGGTTGGGAACCCTCCGACCGCCTGGCGACGAGGATGGAGCTCGAAGCGTAGTGATGGATACGAGGCTCCTCTCCGCTGTCCTGGCCGGCCTCGCGGTTCTCTTCGGCCTGCTCGCGTTGTTTCCAGGCAAGGCGAACGATGAGTCAGGGGTCGGCGAGTCAATCCGTGGCTGGTGGGGGAGGCGGGTGGCCGGGGCCGCCGAGCTGATTGCCAAGGCCCGCCTCGAGATGGCGCCGCGAACGCTGATCGCGCTCGCCATCGCCGGCCCGCTCGTCCTCGGTTCGTTCGGGCTCCTGCTGTCGCCGATCGTCGCGCTCGTCGGGGTCGCCATCGGCCTGCTCCTGCCCCGGGCATATCTCGACTACCTCGTCCGCGGGGAGGCTCAGGCGGCCGACGAGGATGCGCCGCGGATCCTGCGGGCGATGGTCAACAGGGCCGCGGCCGGCGGCACGTACCCCGACCTCTTCGCCGCGGCGGCCGAGACGGCGCGCCATCGCTGGGTCCGCTCGGACTTCGAGGAGGCGCAGTCACGCTACTACGCCGCCGAGCCGCCGGCCGAGATCCTCCTCGCCCTTCGTGGTCGGCAGGCCAGTCGCAACTTGCGCCTCGTGGTCGATGCCCTCTCGGTCGCGATCCGGACCCAGCAGCCGACGTCGGCAGCGGGTCAGGTCCTCGCCTCACTCGGCGAGGCGGCGCGGGCCAACCGCGCGATCGCCCGCCAGGCGGCAGCCGAGAGCCGGGGTCTGCGCATGCAGGCGGCGATCCTCGCGATCGTCATCCCCGCGATGTTCCTGTATCTGTCGGCGGTCAACCCCGAGCTCGTCGGACCGGTTACCTCGACGGCACTCGGCCAATACGTCCTGCTGCCGGCGGCGGTGCTGCTCGAGATCACGGGCGTCGTGCTGTCGTGGCGGGTCACGAGGCTCGAGGCGTAGCCGATGGTCGAGACGAGCGCCCTCCTCACCGGCATCGCCGTCTTCAGCCTGCTGATGTTCATCTTCGATCCCTGGCTGTTCCCGGCCCAGCCGAAGCTCGACGCGGTCCGGGCGAGCGTCCTGTCGCGTGAGCGGTACGAGCGGCTCGTGACGGCGGAGCGACCGTGGTGGGAGCGGCTGCTCGCTCCGGTTGCGGCGCGACTCGGCACGGCGACGCCGGCCCTCGCCAGCCAGGTCAGCGAGCGCGACATCGTGCGGGCCGGGTTCGACCCGGCGACCCTGACGCCGGCCGAGATCTATGCCGCGAAGCTCGTCCTCGGCGCCGCGGCCCTGGGGGCCGGGCTTGCGCTCACGCCGCTCTTCGAGCCCGCGCTCATCGTTGCCCTGCCGGTGGCCTTCGTCGGCTACGTCTTCCCGACCGAGTACCTGGCGTCGATGAGCCGACGCCGCAAGGCCCAGCTCCTCCGCGAGCTGCCCGACTTCCTGGCGCTCGTGCGACCCCTGTCGGAGAGCCCGGGCCTCGAGATGGCGATGTCGAGAGTCGCCGACGAGCTCCACCCCGCTTCGGTGGGCCAGAACCTGCTCGCCAGCCAGATCCGCTCGGCGATCGCGGCTTACGGGGCCGGCGTCAACTTCTACGCCGCCCTCGCCGACGTCGCCGCCGCGGCCGATCTGGAGGAGCTCGACGACCTGGCGGTGGGGCTCGGCCAGGCCCGCAAGACGGGCAAGGGCGTGCCGGATGTCCTCGCCGAGCACGAGCGTTCCCTGCGCGAGGCCGAGCGCAACCGTCTCTTCGGAGCCGCCTCGACAGTCCAGCCGAAGCTGGCAGGCATCCTCGCGGCGGTCTATCTGCCGATGTTCATCGTCCTGATCGTCGTACCCCTGTTCATCTCGACGCTCGGGCGGATTTGAAGGGAGGCCGGACCATGCTGAGAACCCTCGCGACATTCGTGCGCCGGGCGTGGCGCGCGCTCCGCGCCGACCAGCGCGGCCTGACGACGCTGGAATACGTCATCGCCGCCGGGATCATCCTCGTCGTCCTCTCGGCCGCGATCCTTGCCTGGAACAACGGGCTCGCCCAGCGGATTGGCGACCTCGTTGGCCAGCTTCTGGCCTAGGGACGGGCGGGCGAGTGACGGTGGCGACGCGACCAGCTGGCCGGGCGGACCAGCGCGGCGGCGAGCGCGGATTGGCGACCGTCGAGGCCGTCCTCGTCGTGCCGCTCGTTCTCGTTCCGATCCTGGTCGCGGTGGTGGTCTTCGGCCGGCTCGCGCACGCCCGTCTCGTGCTCGACGCCGCAGCAGCAGCAGGGGCGCGGCAGGCGGCGGTCGTCGGGGGCGACGGATCGCTGGTCCGGACACGGATCGCCAGCGAGCTGGCCGACGGCGGTCTCGACGCCAACCGGGTTCGAGTCATCGTCGAGCCGGCAGTCGCTGACTGGGGCGAGCCTATCCGCGTCCAGCTCTCGCTCGATGAGGAGGCCGAGATCCCGTTTGCCGGCTCTTGGGCGGTGCCACTCGAGGCCGAGTTCGTGACCCGGAGCGAGGTGACCCGGTGACAGCCTATCGAGGCGGCGAGCAAGGCCAGGTCGCGGTGTACGCCGTCCTGCTCTTCCCGGTGCTCATGCTCGTTCTCGCTCTGGTCCTGGCAGTCGGAACGATCGAGGGGCTGCGAACGCGCCTGCGGGCGCAGCTCGACATGGCTGCCCTCGTCGCGCCCCAGGCGCTCGATCCCGACCCCCTTGCGGCGGGCGAGCCACCCAGGCTGGACGTGGCCGAGGCCGAGCGCCTGGCCCGCGAGTACCTCGCCCGAAACCTCGCCGCGACGGGCGACGTGCTTGTCGGCTCGCCCGACGAGATCGCCGCGGGCGCGCAGGTCGCCGTCTCCAACGAGCCGGGGCGTGATCCGATCACGGGCGCCTCGAACTCCGCCCCGACCGTCAGCATCCAGATTGCCGTCCCAGCCCGGATCCCGCTTCTCGGACTGGCCGGGATCGCGCCCGTCGTGACCATCACGATCGACGGGTCCGCAGCCGCGAGGACGTGACGTGAACCGCATTCCGGAGAGCAACCGCCCGCTCGTCGTCGTGGCGATGGCCGTCGTCGTGCTGGTTCTCGTCGCGGTCGGCGTCCTCCTTGTCGGGCAGCTCGGTCCGTCTCCCGCTCCCCCGACTTCGCTCCCGCCCACGGCGACGGCCGCTCCCTCGGTCGATGCGTCCACGCCAGAGGGAGCGACCCGCGCGTTCTTCGATGCCGTCGTGGCCGCGCGCCGGACCAACAATCCCGAGTTGATCGAGCCGTTCGTCACGAGCCGCGATTCGTCGGCATACCTCACCGTCGCCGGCTTCCTGGCAGGTCAGCAGGAGGCGGGTAAGGCGTCGATCACGACGCTTCACGACCTCACGGATATCAACGTTGAGCAGACCGGCGACAGCGCGCGCCTCACGGCATCGCTGTTGGAGGCTGGCTACGACATCGACCTGGACACCGGCCAGCCGCTCGAGTCGCCCGTGACGCTCGATCCCCGACGACTCACGGTGGAGCTCCGACGGACGGCGGGCGTCTGGAAGGTCGAGAGCTTCGAGACCGGGGCGGCCCCATGATCAAGGCCGCACTCGCTGCCGTACGAGCGGTAGCGCTCCTTCTCGTTATGGCGTCGGCCGCAGATGCCTACGACGGCATCGACGTTCAAGTCGAGACCTGGACCTCGGACGGCGGTCGCGGCTACGTCGGCGTCCAGACGGCAGGGCAGTGGGCTCCGCCCGACACCAGGGCTTGCCTGCGGTACTACTCATCGTGGCGTCACATCGCATGGATCGGCACGGAGCCAATCCGAGACGAGTGGTTCGTCACCGTCTTCACCTGTGACGGGAGCGCGGTCAATCCGCTCGAGCCGACGATGGTACTCACCAGCCGGACCCGTCCCGGCATCGGCGTCCGTCGCGAGGCATCTGGGCTACTCCGCCTCGATCTCGGAGTCGCGGTCGAACCGGCGATCGCGCCGGCCGGCTCAGTCCGCACTGTCACCGCCGCGCTGTCAGGGAGCTGGTGGGACGCCATCGGCGATGAGATCAGCGCCTACGTCATCCGCAATTCGCTGCGCGTCCGACGCTGGACGGTCGACTTCGGGGACGGCACCGTCGCCAGCGTCCCACCCGAACCCACTATGCCGTTCCGGCTTGCCACGACGCACGTCTACGGCCCTGGCTCGTTCGAGGTGATCGTCACGGCCCACGTCACAGGGCAGGCCTACGGAGCGTTCTTCTCGCCTGCCGGCATCCCATACGAGGATGTCATCCCGTTCGCGATCGACATCACCAACGCAGCCGCGGGCATCTCGGGGCTGCCGATCGAGTACCTGCCGCCGGTCGTCGTGCCCGGTGGCAGTCCGTCGGGCACGCTGCCAGGTGGCGTGGCGATCCCTGCTGACGCCGCGGGTCACACCCAGATCTGGTGGCCGCGCGGACTGCCGTGCGACCTGTTCATCCGTGCGCTCGTAGAAGAGGAGGGCGTGATGCGCTCGGGCGGCGTCGTCATCGGCGGCGCGACCACCCGCCTCGTGAGCTACCGCTATCTCGGCGGCGGAAACGGCGCGTCGCGCGCCTCGCCACAGGGCGAGTACGAGGCCGACGAGCCGATCCGGATCCAGTGGAATACGCCACTGCCGGACAAACGCTCGTACCCCGTCCGCGTCCAGCTCACCGTCGAGACGACGTACGACGACGGGACGGTCCGGACGTTCGAGTTCTCGCGCTCGATCGCCGCGACCGTCGTCTTCTCCGCGATCAGCCACTGACAGCGAAGGAGGATCGAGATGAGAGCGCCACGCGGCATCTACCTCGCCCTCTTCCTCGTCGCCGCCCTCGGCGCGAGCGCGCTCGTCTACCTCGGCCAGCCGCGCAACGGCATCGTTCGGGCGACGACCGACATCGCCGTGCTCACGCCGATCACGGCCGACATGGTCGAGATCGTCAGCGTCGGTCCGGCCGATGCGCCGCCGAACGCCGCGCGCAGTCTGGATGCCGTCATCGGTCGATACGCGTCAGTCCCGATCCTGGCCGGCCAGGATGTCGACGTCCGGATCCTCGAGACGAACCCGGGCCAGCTGGCGTTCGGGTTTGGCGCGCCGCTCGAGGCCGGCCAGGTCGCGTTCGCCGTCCCCGTCGAGCCCGGCCAGGCCGTCGGCGGCGCGCTCGTTCCCGGGGCGCGGGTGGACGTCGTCGCCGTCCCGAACGCGCTCAAGACGCAGGTCTCCGGCACCGACTCGCCGGCGGCGGTCGTCCTCGGTCTGGGGCTGGTGGTCCTGACGATCCGGACACCCGAGGGCCAGCAGCTGAGCGACG
>VEOW01000238.1 GCA_012026785.1 Chloroflexota bacterium
CCTCCGACGACCGAGACACAGCAGGAGAACAGGGCCATCATCAGGAAGTGGCTCGGGGTGCTCATGGGTGGCTACCTGCGCCGCAGCGCGATGTCGTGCGCGTCGGTGATGACGAGCGCGTTGAGCAGTCCGGCCGTGATGAGGAACGCGTTGCCGTAGTCGAAGGTCGCTGCCAGCGCCCGGCCGGCCCCGTAGGAGGAAGCGTCGAGGTTGTGCCAGATCCAGACTGTGGGCGTGAAACCTGAGTTCCCGGTGAGACGCGGATAAGAAGCGCGCGCCGCTGCCGCGATCGTCCAGGTTTGGATGAGACCTCCTCAGCATGCTCTCACTTCGCTCTCAGGTCGAGACACGACGATCGATCAACCCGATGCGATCCACTCGCCGCATTTACGACAGTGGTGTAGTTGGAGACAATGATGCCACACGCGACGAACGGAGCAAGCCGTGACCAGCAGCGTATTTGAGGCGGGTGGTCTCCTCCGCGCGAGCAGCAGCGGAGGTCTCGAGGAGTACTTGCGGCGCCGCACAGGTGTCGAACTCGCAGAGGCGAACCCGGTCTCCCAGACCGTGACCGTCCGCTACGACGAGTCGGTCCTGTCCGCCGACGATGTCCGGGCGCTCATCGAACGCTTCGGCTGCTCGTGCGGCGGCGAGGTCGTCCCGTGCCACCTCTGCCGGGACGAGCAGCCGGCCGTCATCGGCAGCACGGTTGCGCACGGCGCTGTCCACGCCCCCGCGCCCGAGCACGCCGGCCACGCGATGCCGGTGCCGGCCGCGGCAGAGGCGCCGGCCGTGGCCCACGACGCGCACGCCGGCCACGCGATGCCGATGCCGGCGACGGGCGCGCCCGTCTCCGGCGAGATAGCTCAAATGGCGCACGGCATGGGCCACGGCGGCGGGATGACGATGGACGAGATGGTCCGCGACATGCGGAACCGCTTCATCGTCGCCTTCGTCCTGGCGATCCCGATCTTCCTCTACTCGCCGCTGGCGAGCGAGGTCTTCAACATCCGCCTCGGCACGCCGTTCGGGGTCGACGCCGACATCCTGGCGTTCCTCCTGGCGACGCCCGCGGTCCTGTGGAGCGGAAAGATGTTCTTCGTCGGCGCCTGGCGGGCCCTTCGCACCCGGACGCTGGACATGAACGTCCTCGTCGCGCTGTCGGTCGGCAGCGGCTACCTGTTCAGCGTGGCCGCGACGTTCCTTTTCGAGGGCGAGGTCTTCTACGAGGCGGCGGTCGTCCTGCTCACGTTCGTGCTGTTCGGCCACTGGCTGGAGATGCGCGCCCGCGCCGGCGCGTCGGACGCGATCAAGGCGCTCCTCGACCTGACGCCGCCGAAGGCGACCGTCATTCGCAACGGTGAGTCGGTCGAGATCCCGACGGCCGAGGTCGTCATCGATGACATCGTCCTGATCAAGCCAGGCGACAAAGTCCCCGTCGATGGCGTCATCGTCGACGGCACGTCGAGCGTGGACGAATCGATGCTCACAGGCGAGAGCGTGCCGGTCGAGAAGACGGTCGGCTCGAACGTGATCGGCGCCTCGATCAACAAGACCGGCACCTTCCGGTTCAGGGCGACGAAGGTCGGCGCCGATACCGCGCTGGCCCAGATCGTGAAGCTGGTCCAGCTCGCCCAGAACTCGAAGGCGCCGGCCCAGCGACTGGCCGACCGAGCGGCGCAGTGGCTCGTCGCGGCGGCGGTGATCCTCGGCCTCCTGACGTTCTTCGGCTGGCTGACGATCGGCGGATCGACGTTCATCTTCGCCCTCACCCTCGCGATCACCGTCGTGATCATCGCCTGCCCCGATGCCCTCGGCCTGGCCACGCCGACCGCGATCATGGTCGGTACCGGACTCGGAGCCCTCAACGGGATCCTGTTCAAGAACGCGACCGCCCTCGAGCAGGCGTCCAAGATCGCTGCGGTCATCTTCGACAAGACCGGCACGCTGACCGTCGGCCAGCCGCGCGTCGTCGACCTGGTCGGCGCGGGCAACCCGGTCAGCGATGACGAGGTCCTCCGACTGGCGGCGTCGGCCGAGGGCTCCAGCGAGCATCCGCTCGCCCAGGCGGTCGTCGATGCGGCGAAGGAGCGCAAGCTGGCGCTCGTCGACGCGCCCGGCTTCACCGCCGTCCCGGGACACGGGCTCGAGGCGACCGTCGACGGCCGGACGGTCCTCGTCGGGAACGCCAAGCTCATGCGCGACCGTGCGATCGACTTCGACGGGCTCGGGCCCCGGGCCGACGAACTCGAAGGCGCCGGTCGCACCGTCGTCCGGGTCGCGGTCGATGGCGAGGCTGGGGGCCTGATCGCGATCGCCGACGCCGTCCGCCCGAACGCGAAGGAGACGATCGATCGCCTCCACAACCTCGGCATCCAGGTCGCGATGCTGACCGGCGACAACCGGGCGACGGCCGACCGCATCGCCACGGAGCTCGGCCTCGACACCGTCTTTGCCGAGGTCCTGCCGGGCCAGAAGGCCGACAAGGTCAAGGAGCTCCAGGCGGCCGGCAAACTCGTGGCAATGGTCGGTGACGGGATCAATGATGCCCCGGCGCTGGCCCAGGCCGACGTCGGCATCGCGATCGGCGCCGGGACCGACGTGGCCGTCGAGACCGCCGACGTCGTCTTAATGAAGAGCGACCCGGTCGACGTGCTCGGGGCCATCGCGCTCAGCCGGGCGACCGTCCGGAAGATGCGCCAGAACCTCTTCTGGGCGGTCGGATACAACACCGTCGCCTTCCCGATCGCGATGGGCCGCTTCTACCCCGCGTTCGGGCTCATCCTCCGGCCCGAGATCGCGGCGATCAGCATGGCCGGCAGCTCGTTCCTGGTCGCCGTCAACGCGCTGCTCCTCAAGCGAACCAAGCTCGAAGGGATCCGCCGCTATGGCGCGGACTAACACCCTCCCACCGACCCTCGCGGCCTCGACCGAGCGCGAGCGTCGCCGGCTCGCGATCGCTCGGGAGGTGCTCCAGCTGGTCGGCCGAGCGCTCGCTCCCGGGGGAGAACTCGAGCTGGTGCTCGCCGGGGACGCCTCCTCGGAGCGGACCCATGCGGCGCGAGTGGTCGTCAACGGACCCGACGCCCTCGGCCGGCTCCTGTGGCCACCCTCGGCTGACGCGCTCGGCGAGGCTTACCTGCGTGGCGACATCGAGATCGAAGGCGACATCTGGGCGGCGGTCGGCGCCGGTCGCTCGTTCGACGTTCGGCACCTCGCCCGCTCGCTGCCGCGACTCGTGCGCCTGGGACTCGAACTTCGTCGGGGCGCCGGGCCGGGACCGCAGCTGCGGCGTCGGGCTCGCCTCGTCGGCCGTCGTCATTCCCGCGCTCGTGACATGGCCGCGGTGCGGTTCCACTACGACGTCGGCAACGAGTTCTACGCGCTGTGGCTCGATCGGCGGTTCGTGTACTCGTGCGCCTATTTCGAGGCTCCCCGGACGAACCTCGATGACGCTCAGGAGGCCAAGCTCGATCTCATCTGTCGCAAGCTGCGGCTCGCGCAGGGCATGCGGCTCCTCGACGTCGGCTGCGGCTGGGGCTCGCTCCTTATCTATGCGGCCGAGCGGTATGGCGTCGACGCGACTGGGATCACGCTGAGTCCTGTCCAGGCAGCCTGGGCAACGGACGCGATTCAGCAGCGAGGCCTCGAGGCCTCCGCACGGACGATCGTCCACGACTACCGCGATCTCGGCGCGCTCGGCGTCTTCGATGCGGTCGCGTCAGTCGGGATGTTCGAGCACGTCGGCCGAGACCACCTGCCGGAGTACTTCCGGGCCGCCTTGCGGGCGCTCCGGCCGGGCGGCCGCTTCCTGAACCATGGGATCGCGACGGCGACGACGGCCGACGGCCTCCGTCCCCGCTGGCTCCGGTTCTCCGACGGCGGTTTCGTCGGCCGGTACGTCTTCCCGGACGGTGAGCTCGTCACTGTCGAGGAGGCGGTCGCGGTCGCCCGGCGGGCCGGCTTCGAGCTGATCGACCTCCAGCGCCTCCGCCCCCACTACGCGCTCACGCTGAAGGCGTGGGTCGAGCGGCTCGAGGCCGCTGCCGCTCGGGCGCGGGAGCTGGTCGACGAGGAGGTCTACCGGACCTGGCGGATCTACATGGCGGCAGCGCGGCGAGGGTTCGAGGACGGCTCGCTCGACGTCGCCCAGCTGCTCCTCGCCCGACCCGACGCCGGCAGCCCTGCCGACCTGCCGCTTCGACCCTGGTGGCACTGAGCCATGGCCGCTCGCGAAGCGGCATTCGGTCGCCGCCGGCCGCGTCCTCGGCGGAGATGTCGGCGGCTGGGCCGCCTGGCCGCTCTTCTGGGCGGGCGTGGCGCGCGCTGCCGGCGGCACCGTACCGGCACTCGCGAACGCTCCGGGTCGCTCGCGGATGGGCGATTCCGTTTCGGGATGAACCGGACGGCCGGCGCCTTGCCGGCTGATCCGACTGGCAACCCCTCAAGCAGTCAGGAGGTCATCG
>VEOW01000005.1 GCA_012026785.1 Chloroflexota bacterium
CCGGCCGCCCCTGCGCGGCGTCCGGCCGCATCCGCTCGACGATCATGTCGGCCGTGATCAGGCCCTGGTAGGTCCCGCGGCGGTCGACGACGATGCCCGCCTGGACGCTGCTCGCGAGCAGCATCGACAGCGCGTCCTTCAGCGTCGTGCGGCGATCCAGGAGCGGCGACATCTCTCTGGCCATGGCGGCCTGCAGCGGGCCGTCGGACGGGATGTCGGCGCCGTTGATCCAGCCGATCGGCCGGCCGTCGGGTTCGAGGAGCAGGAGGTACGGGAATGGGTCGGCTGCGGCGCGGGCCCTCGCCTCGGCGGCGGAATCTCCCGGGTGTGCCGTCGGCGCCCAGGCAGGCTCGAGATCGCGGACTCGCGCCAGCGCGAGGCGCTTGAGCCCGCGATCGGCACCGACGAATCGGGCCACGAACTCCGAGGCGGGGTTGGCGAGGATCTCATCGGGCGTGCCGAACTGGGCGAGGCGTCCGCCGACCTCCATCACCGCGACCCGGTCGCCCATCTTGATCGCCTCGTCGATGTCGTGGGTCACGAACAGGATCGTCTTGGCCAGTCCCTCCTGGATCGCGAGCAGCTCGTTCTGGAGCCGCTCCCGAACGATCGGATCGACCGCGCCGAATGGCTCGTCCATGAGCAGCACGGGTGGGTCGGCGGCGAGGGCCCGGGCCACGCCGCTCCGCTGGCGCTCGCCGCCCGAGAGCTCGGCCGGATACCGGTTGCGATAGCGGTCAGCCGGCAGCCCGACGAGGTCGAGCAGCTCGTCGGCGCGGGCCCGGCGCCGGGCGCGGTCCCAGCCGAGAAGGCGCGGCACGGTCTCGATGTTCTCGCCGACCGTCTGGTGCGGGAACAGCCCGACCTGCTGGATGACGTAGCCGATCTCGCGCCGCAGTTCGATGACATCGCGCTGCGCCACGTCCACGTCGCCGACGAGGATCCGGCCGGACGTCGGTTCGATCAGTCGATTGACGAGCTTGAGGCTGGTCGTCTTGCCACAGCCGGACGGCCCGACCAGCACGCAGATCGTCCCGGCGGGGACCTCGAACGACAGGTCCTCGACGGCCGCGGGGCCGGCGGCGGCCGCCCGGGCCGGGGCGGCCGCCGCCGGATAGCGCTTGGAGACGTGGTCGAAGACGACGCGCTGGGCCTGGGTCACGGCCGGAGTATCGCCGGTCCCGCCGACCGGCGGGCAGGGCCAGGGGCGAGCCCTGGGGGCGAGCCGGACGAGCCGGGACTGTCAGCCCGACGTCAGACGGGCGCCGATGCGAGATCCTGCTCGATCAGCTCGCGATCCTCGGGGTCGCCGATGCCGGCCAGGGAATCGCGGGCGCGCGCCCGCGTGATAGCCGCTGCGGCGTGATCACCGGCCACGGCCTGGGCGCGGGCGAGCCCCTCCAGCGCGGCGGGCACGTCCCAGTCATCGGCCACGCCCGCCGCGACGGCGCCCTCGGCCAGCTCGAGGCAGCGGCGAGCGTGCCACAGCGCCGGCTCACCGCGCCCCAGCGTCGAATAGACACGGGCGATCTGCCACTCGCTGCGGGCGCGGTTCGCGACCGTGCCGCCGCCCTTCGACCAGTGGTAGGCCGAGGCGTGGCAGGCGTAGAGCATCTCGTCGACCTGCTCGGGCGTCCGATTTGCCGACTCGAGCAGGGTCCAAACCTGGTTGTAGAGGGCCTTGCCGAGCGCCCGGTGCGCGTCGGCGTCCAGGCCGAGCGCATCGATGGTCGGGGGAGCCGCTGCTTCGGCTCCCGCGGTTGCCCCCGCGGTGTCGCTGGTCATGAGTGGCTCCCTTCCTTCACTGAGCTGACGGATGACATGGAGGACCCGGATCAGCCGGTTGAGTCGGGCTTCCAGGCGGGACCGGTGGACCGCCAGGCGGCGGCGCCGCTCGTCGGGGTCGTCCGTCCCCAGCAGCTCGCGGATCTCCTCGAGCGGCACCTCGAGATCCCGAAGCCGGGCGATCGCCCGAGCGGCTTCGAGCTGTTCCCGGGCGTAGCGCCGGTAGCCGGTCTCGGGATCGACCTGGACCGGGTGGAGCAGCCCGAGCTCGTCGTAGTGCCGCAGCGCCCCGATCGAGAGACCTGCCAGTCGGCCGAACCGCCCGATCGAGAGGAACTCGCCGGACTGGGCTGTGCGCGTCATGCCCGCCATCGTGGACCCTCGACCCGCTCGAGAGTCAAGCCCCTGCCCACGCAGTGCCTGTGCTTCTCGTCGCGCGCAGCTGCCGACCCCCCGAAATCCCTGCCGGATGTGCGGCGCGGGTCAGGTGCCGGCCTGTCGCTCCAGCTCGCGGTCGATCGCTCGAAGGATGAATCGGGCGGCCTCGGCGCTCTTGCCGCCGAGCTTCTGGCCCTCGTCCTGCTCGAGCGCGACCATCAGGTCGGCGAGCATCTGGTCCAGGAGCGGCGTCCGCTGCAGCGCGCCCTCGGCGAACGCGGCCTCCAGGATCGCCACCGCCTCGCGGGCGTTGTCCACGACATGGCCCCGGGCTTCCAGCCGCTCGCGGAACGCCGCGCGCGCCTCGTCGCCGGTCATGGGGCGGCACCCGTGCTGGTCGGAACCGATGCGTCGGCGCGGGAAGGGGTATCGGTGCTCGCTCGATGACGCCGCGCCTGCCACTCCGTGGCCAGGATGCTCATCCCGACCTCGTCCCACCAGCGGCCGTCGCGCCAGATCGCCTCGCGCGCCCGGCCCTCGACGATGAAGCCGCAGCGCAGATAGGCCCGAATGGCCCGCTCGTTGAACTCGAACACGGTCAGCGCAACGCGATGCAGGCCCAGCGTGTCGAAGGCGTGCTCCAGCATCAGCCGGGTCGCCTCGGTGCCGAAGCCACGGCCCCAGACGTCCTTCTCGCCGATCGTGATGTGGTACATGACCGAGCCGTTGTCACCATCGACCTGGCTGAACGAGCAGGTCCCGACGAGCCGATCGGTCGCCCGCTCGTGGATCGCCATCGTGAGGCTGTCGTCACCGAGGGCCCGGACCTGGAAGAAGCGCTCGATCTCGTCGACCCGCATCGGCGTTTCCTGGTAGCGGGCGAGGCGCGCGACCTCGGCATCGGAGTACCAGCGCCGGAAGGCCGCGAGGTTCTCCGGGGCGTGGCGGCGCAGCACCACGAGCTTGCCCTCGAGGGCCTCCGGGAACCACGCACGGCCGGCCATCGGGAGGCACGGTATACCATCGCCCGCATGCGGCGCTGGAGCGAGCTCGCCGAGCGCGTCGCCGCCACGACACGCACCTCCGAGAAGACCGGGCTCCTCGCCGAGTACCTCCGGACCCTCGACCAGGATGCGCTGCGGATTGCGGTCGTCTTCCTCACGGGGCGCCCCTTCCCCGAGGCCGATCAGCGCGCGACCGGCATCGGCTGGGCGACGATCGCCAACGCCGTGGCCCAGATGAGCGGAGCCGATCGAGCCGCCCTCGCCGAGGCCTACGACCGGCACTCGGACCTCGCCGCGGCGGTCGGGGACGTTCTCGAGGGCGTCGGGCACGCACCACCGCCCGAGGCGTCGCCGTCGCTCCCAGAGGTGGCCGGAACGTTCGCAGAGATCGAAGCCGCGTCCGGGCCGGCGAGAAAGTCGGCGCTGCTCGCCGCGCTGCTCGCCCGGGCCGACCCACGAACCGCCCGGGGGATCGTGCGGGTCCTGTCCGGCGAGCTCCGGATCGGGCTCCGCGAGGGTCTCGTCGAGGCTGCCATCGCCCGAGCCTTCGAGCACCCGCTCGACGCGGTGAAGCGGGCCGGGATGCTGACCGGCGACATCGGCCGGACGGCCGTGCTCGCCCGCGAGGGCCGGTTGGACACGGCCGAGCTGGCACTCTTCCACCCGCTCAAGTTCATGCTCGCCTCGCCGGCCGAGGATGCCGCCGAGATCCTTCGACGCCTCGGCCCGACGGTCTGGGTCGAGGACAAGTACGACGGCATCCGCTGCCAGCTCCACCGCCTGGGCCGCGACGTGCGGCTCTACTCGCGCGACCTGCACGACATCTCCGGCCAGTTCCCGGAGATCGTCGAGGCGTCGGCGGCACTCCCGTGGGACGGGATCCTCGACGGGGAGATCCTGGCTTTCCGCGACGGGGCGGTGCTGCCGTTCATCGCGCTCCAGGCCCGGCTCGGCCGCAAGGACCCGCCGCCGTCCCTGCGGGCCGAGGTGCCGGTGATCTACGTGGCCTTCGACCTGCTCGGTCTCGGAACCGGGCCGGACGACGATCTCGACGCCGACGCTCGAACGGTCACGCCGCTGCTCGAGACACCGCTCCGGGAGCGTCGACGGTTGCTCGAAACCCTCGACCTGCCGCTCATCGACGGCGGCCATGGCGCCTTCGCCCTGGCCCACCTGTCGACGGCCGACTCGAGGGACGGCCTCGAGCTCGCGTTCAGCGACGCCCGGGCGCGACGCAACGAGGGCCTCATGGTCAAGGACCCGACGAGCCCCTACTCACCCGGCCGACGAGGCTACGGCTGGCTGAAGATGAAGAAGGCCCTCGCAACGATCGACTGCGTCGTGGTCGGCGTCGAGGTCGGCCATGGCAAGCGCCACGGCGTGCTCTCGGATTACACCTTCGCGGTCCGTGACGAGGCCAGCGACCAGCTGGTCACGATCGGCAAGGCCTACAGCGGGCTGACCGACGCCGAGATCGCGGCGATGACCCGCTGGTTCGAGGACCACACCATCAGCCGCCATGGCCGATATCGGGTGGTCGAACCCAGGGTCGTCGTCGAGGTCGCCTTCGATGTCATCCTTCGCTCGAACCGCCACAAGTCCGGGTTCGCCCTGCGGTTCCCTCGAATCGCCCGGTTGCGGCTCGACAAGGACCCCGCCGAGGCGGACACGCTCGAGACCGTTCGCGCCCTGTACGAAGGTCTCCAGGCCGGTGCCGAGCACCTCGTGACGGCCGGTGCCCGCAAGGTCGTGGCGCTCGCCGCCGGGTCCCGCCAGCGCCGGACCGAAACCTGACGGCGACCTCGTTCAGCACAGCGCTCGGCGCAACCCGTCTCCGTATGAGCGTCGCAGGCATATTCCTGCGACAGGCATACCAGAGAGGGGGTGTCGCCCGTGGCTCCTTGGGCGGGCTGTCCGCCGCGGCGCCGCTACCGTTCCACCGGCAGGTCGAGGCGGTCGCCCCACTCGGCCCAGCCGCCGTCGTAGACGGCGACGTCGTCGTAGTCGAGCAACGTCAGGACGAAGGCCAGACGGGCGGCACCGATGCCGGCCCCGTCGTAGCAGACGAGTCGGCGGCCTCGGACGACGCCGGCCCGCGTCAGCAGGGCCCGAATCTCCTCGGCCTCGCGGAGCCGCTGCGAGCCACGCTCGTGCATGACCCCGACCGGCACGTTGATCGCGCCCGGGATGTGGCCGAGACGCTTGGCGTTGCCCTCGTGGCCCCGGTACTCGGGGTTCGCTCGGGCGTCGAGGATCTGGACCTCGGGTGAGCCGAGGAGCGCCCGGACGTCGACGGTCGACAGGCGGATTCGGGGGTTGAGGCGGGGTCGAAACGTCGTCTCGGGGGCTGGCAGGCTGCTCGTGCTGAGTGGCCGGCCCTCGGCCTGCCAGGCCGTGTAGCCGCCATCGAGGATCCGGGCCGATTCGAAGCCGTAGACCCGGAGGCTCCACCAGACCCGCGCCGCATACAGCCCCAGCGTGTCGTCGTACAGGACGAGCGCCGTCGCGTCGCCGACGCCGGCGCGATGCATGAACGAGACGACCTTCTCGGGCGGCGCCAGTCGCAGCCCGGGCGGCCCCTCCTCGCCGGCGACCTCGCTCAGCTCGTCGCGCCAGTCGACGTGGGTCGCGCCGGGCAGGTGTCCCGCCTCGAAGGCCGCCAGGGCGGTCCCGTCCGGGCGCCAGCGCGCGTCGACGACCCGGACCTCGGGCCGGCCGAGCTGGTCGGCCAGCCAGTCGGTGGTGGCCAGCAGCTCGGGACGCGCGAAACCGCTCATCGCCGATCGGAGGAGAGGGCCATCGCCCGTATCATAGGCGGGTGGTCTCCCCCTTCATGACGGACGCGGAGAAGCTCGCGGCCGTGCGGGCGGCCCTGCCGTCGCTGGCGGCCGCGATCCAGCTGAACACGGGCTCCGTGGGGCCGCTGCCGGCCGAGGTGGCGGCGGCGATGGCCGAGATCGAGGCCTACGAGCGCGACGTCGGCCGCGCCCAGTACGAGTACTTCGTCGACACGCTCCAGCGGATGGACGAGGCCCGCGCGGCGGTCGCGGCCGTCATCGGCGGCGACCTCGATGAGGTGGCGCTGACCCATGCCACGACCGACGGCCTCAACCTCGCGACCTGGGCGCTGGATTGGCGCGCCGGCGATCGGGCGGTCACCACGACCCACGAGCACGCCGGCGCCCTCGGGCCGCTGTATGCGCTTCGTGACCGGCTCGGGCTCGAGCTCGGCTTCGCGGAGTTCGAGGGTGGCGCCTCGGACGACGAGATCGTGGCGAGCTTCGATCGGGCGATCGGGGAGGGGGCTCGGCTCGTCTCCTGCTCGCATGTCCTCTGGACGACCGGCACGGTCCTCCCGGTGGCGCGAATCGCCGCGCTCGCGCGCGAGCGAGGGGCGATCACCCTCGTCGACGGCGCCCAGGCGGCCGGCGCGATTCCGGTCGCGGCGCGAGACCTCGGGGCCCAGATGTACTCCGTACCGGCCCAGAAATGGCTCCTCGGCCCGGAAGGCATGGGCGCGCTGTGGGTGGCCCGGGAGTTCCTGTCCCAGGCCCGCTCGACGTTCAACAGCTTCCTGTCGTGGGCGTCCTACGACGCCCGCGGATCGTA
This sequence comes from Chloroflexota bacterium, assembly GCA_012026785.1. Lineage (GTDB taxonomy): Bacteria > Chloroflexota > Limnocylindria > Limnocylindrales > CSP1-4 > UBA5189. The sequence continues at coordinate 6,777 of VEOW01000005.1, forward strand.
CGAGCCGCAGCCCGACGCGCGACGCTTCCAGGTTTCGAACTTCCACCGGCCCTCGATCGTCGGCATGGCCCGTTCGATCGGCTGGCTGACGATGTTCGTCGGCCTCGAGTTCGTCCACCGGCGGGTGGCCGAGATGGCCGGCCGGGCCCACGACGCGCTGTCGGCGATCGACGGCCTGACCGTCCTGACGCCGCGCGATCGAATGGCCGGCCTCGTCACGTTCCGGATCGGGGGCTGGGAGGCGAAGGCGGCGCTCGACGAGCTCGCCGCCCGGACGTTCGCCATCGCCCGAACGGTGCCGCCGCTCGAGGCGATTCGAATCAGCCTCGGCTTCTGGACGAGCGAGGCCGAGATCGAGCGATTCGTCGATGGCGTCCGGCTCCTGGCTCGACACGCGCCCGGCTCGCTGCCGCCGCGGCGCACGCTCACGATCGTCGACCGATGACCTCGTCGCCAGCGGCGCCCCCGCGCCGCTCGTGGCTCGCGATTCGCTGGCGCCAGTTCCGTAACGCTCCGCGGCCGGTCGTTCGCGCGGTGGCCTCGAGCGTCGCGGTGGCCGTCGTGCTCGGCGCGGGGTATCTCGTCTACGACATCGCTCTGACCCGCAACCCCGATCTGCCCGGGGGCGACCTGCGGCTGGCCGCGGCGGCCGCCTACGTGGTGGGCGTGCTCGTGGCCGGCTCGGTCGTGACCTGGTTGATCGTGCCGCTGCCGCGCGGCGCCGGCGCACGTTCCACGCGGACACCGTGGAGCGCCGCGCTGGGCCTGTTCGCGGCGGTTCCCGTCGCCTACCTCGTGCTCGTCGTCGCCCTCGAGGTCGTGAAACCGCTGCTCACCTGAGGCGGAGGCGACTCGCCGGGGGCGGAGTAGGATGGCGGTGGGGGAGTAGCCCAGTTGGTTAGAGGCGCCGAGCTTATACCTCGGAAGTCGGAGGTTCGAGTCCTCCCTCCCCTACCAAACCCCCTTTGGCGTGGGGTTGGCTGCGGTTACAGGGCCTCCCGGACGAGGCGGACGCCCCGGTTTCGCCGAGCGTCGTCGAGGGACCGCTGCGGCGGCAGGGAGGTCAGCCACTCGGCGACCTGGTCCGGCGCGAGCACGGCACACGAGGCCGTCCGGGTGATCCGTGGATCACGCCCGACGACCGCCGCGTACGTCTTCACGACGTAGTCGGAGTCCTCGTTCGACAGCCAGGCGCGGGCTCGATCGGCGTCACGGGCGGCCCGCTCGAGCGGGTTGTCGATGACCCGGATGCGGCCGTTGCCGACGCGGACCTCCCAGCTTCGAACGCCGCGCGACAGGACGGCCCCGGGCGGTGGCAGCTCCTCGATGACGGCCGCCCCGAACGGCCCGATGACCAGCTCGGGGATCGACTTGCCGCCGTCGCCGAGGCGCAGGTTGGTGGCCACGATGTGGTCGTCGCCGATGGCCCGGGCGAGACGGACCGCCGGAGTGATCCGCGGCCGGCGAGCCCGCCAGCGATCGTGGGCCGTGGCGAGCTTGGCGACGCCCGCGATCCCGAAGGCCGCGGGAGCTGTCAGGCCGAGGGCCCAGGCGAGACCGCCCACGACCAGCTGGCCGGCGCTGGGCCGGGCCGTCGTCGGATTGAACAGCTCCAGGAAGCCGACGCCGAAGACCAGCCACAGGACCGCGCCCGAGGTCGTGACGCACAGGACTCCGACGAGGATCGCCGACAGCACCGCGAGCCGGGAGGGGCGGCCGGCCTGGGCATGGCGGGAGACGATGACCTGCATGACGGCATCGTGGGCACTTCGGCCGGCGGCTCCAATGACCTGAACGGGCCAGTCCCCCTCGACAACAGGGCCACCGCGTTGCCTGCCCGGGGCCCTCGGGACCCCCCGGACCCCCGTACCATTGCGGGCCCCCGGTGCGAGACCGATGCTCGGCTCATTCATCGCGGGTCATCTCGACCCAGGGAGAGCTGCACTCATGGATGGTCTCGCACGCGCCGTCGGGCGCCTGTTGATCATGGCCGCGGTGCTCGCCGGCGTGCTCATCACGTGCCTCGTTGCCGGCGTCGGGACGACGATCGCGGTCGCGCTGGCGATCGTCCTGGCAGGCCTGGTCGGGCTCGTCGGCGTGGCCCGCCGGCCGCCGGCCGCCGGAGCTGGCGGCCGAGCCCCGCGGGCAGCCGCCGCGGCCGCCGGAGCGGCGACCGAGGCGGGACCGGCATCCGCGGTCTCGGCCATGAACCCGGCGACCGCCGACCCGGCCGACCCCGAGGCGCTGATGCCGCGCTGGCGGCGGCCCTCGCTGCTGGAGGCTCGACGCGCCGATCCGACGCGAGCGCTGACCCGGACGCACACCGCCCGCCGCTTCGACGACCGGCGCGCCGAGGCCGACCTGCGGGTCGTTCGCTACGCGATCGTGCCGCTCCTGGATCGCCCCGACGAGATCCTCGGGATCCGGCTCGCCGACCTCGGCAGCGGCGACGAGGTGGAGGTCATCACGGAGCACGCGGCATTTCTCGAGGTCATCAGCGCGACGGGCGAGCGCGGCTGGATCCACCGCACGACCGTGCGGCAACCGGCAGCGACGTATCCGTCGGCGGCCGTCCAGGCAACCACCCGCGAGCCGGGCGAGCCGAATGTCGAGGACGCGCTGTCGGCGCTCCTCGCCGCTCGCGGCCTGCAGTAGGCCGGAACGGATTCGGGGGCTTCGGCCGATCGACGGCGGGGCGGGCCGGGCCAGTGCCGGGTCAGCCCCGCCGGCCACCCTTTCGAAGCACCAGCAGATGCTGGTGGGCGATGTTCGGCACGAAGTCGTTCGGGTAGCCGTAGGGTCGCAGGCGCGTTCCGGCCTGGTACCAGATCAGGTCACCCTTGGGCACGAGGCCGACGCTGGCGGCGCGTGACGCCAGGTCGGCGCCGGTGAACAGGTAGCGCCCGCCCTGGTAGGCGTCGCGAACGATCAGCACCGCGTAGCGGCCCGGTCGCAGGAGTCGTTCGAGCTCGACCAGGACGTCCGTCATTCGATCGAGGAAGGCCGGGTAATCGGGCAGGTTCGCGAGGTCGGCGGCCTCGTCGGTCACCATCGCGTAGTCGGTCCGCCGGTTCGAATGCTCCTCCGACAGTGGCCCTCCGGACATCGTCATCGGCAGCTGGACGTTGTACGGCGGGTCGGTGGCGACGAGGTCGACCGATTCGGCCGGGAGCGTCGGGAGGATCGCGAGGGCGTCGCCGACGCGGAGCTCGCAGCCGCCCGGGTCGAACGCTCGGGGACCGCCGGGGGCGGTCGAGCCGAGGGCGGCCAGGAGCGGACCCGCCCCATCATGGTCGGCGAGTGCCGCGCGGACGACCGACTGGTAGACATCGGCCCAGCGCGGCGACAGCTCGACCCCCAGCGCCCGTCGCGGCCCCCGGGCGATCGCCGCGCCGAGGAGCGTTCCGCCGACGCCGGCGAACGGGTCGAGCACCAGCTCGCCGGTCTTGGTGAAGAACTCGATGAGGCGGGCCATGAGCCGGGGCGGCTTGTTCGCGCCGTGCTGCTTGCGCAGGCCGTGCCCGAGCTCGGACGGATAGGCGGTCGTCCACAGCGACTTCGTGAAGTACAGCCACTCCTCGCCGCTCAGCTCGTTGAGCGTGTTGCGGGGGTGGGGGGTGGCTCGGTCGGTGCGCGCTCGCGCCGTCATCCTCGTGGCCCGGCTTACTCGGTCAGCGGCAGCTGGTCGCCGCCGAGTGGCTGCTCGATGAGCGGCGGCGTCGTCCGGATGTGGCGGACGGGCGAGAACCACACGACCGCGATCGAGAGGACGCCCCCGAGGAGGCCGATCGCGAATGCCGCGCGGAGGCCGAACAGCTCGCCGATCACGCCGCCGATCACGGCCCCGGCGAGGGTGAGCAGGGTCGTGAAGGTGTGGATCGTGGCATTGACCCGCCCGAGGATCCGATCCGCCGTGGCCGACTGGACGAGCGACACCTCGACGATCTCGTAGACGGTGCCGAACGAGTCGCCGATCAGCTGCTGGGCGCTCAGGAAGGCCGCGCCGACGAGCGCCGCGCCGGCCGGAGCGAGCGGAATGAGGGCGTTGCCGAGGGTGAAGCCGACCATGCCGATGAGGATCGTCGGGCCGATCCCGAAGCGCCGGGTCAGGCGGGGCGCGATGGCGGCGCCGGCCAGCGAGCCCGCGCCGCCGAGCCCGGCGATGATCCCGATGGCGGCCGGGCCGAGGCCCAGGTCCTCGGTCGCGAAGAGCAGGTAGACGGTCCCGAAGACCCCCCACAGGATGTGGGTGCCGCCGTGGGACAGGGCCAGCGCGCGGAGGGTCGGGGATCGCGCCACGATCCGCATGCCGTCGCGAATCTCGCGCAGCACCGGCTCCCGCTCGGCGTGCGATCGCGGCGGCGGCTCCTTCCGGCGGATGCTGGCCAGGAACGCCCCAGAGGCGAGGAACGTCAGCGCGTCGATGGCAATCGCGATCGGGGCCGTGAACAGCTCGATCAGGAAGCCGCCGATGCCGAAGGCGCTGAACTCGGCGACGGAGCCGCTGGCGGTCAGGGCGCTGTTGGCCGCGACGAGCCGCTCGCGGGGCACGATCGTCGGTAGGAAGGCGTTGTCAGCGACGTCGAAGAAGGTCGTCAGGATCGCCGCGGCAAAGGCGACCAGCAGGAGGTGCGGCAGCGAGAGCGCCCCGAGGACGTAGGCGACCGGGATCGAGCCGAGCAGGACGGCCCGGCCGAGGTCGGCCCAGATCATGATCGGGCGCCGGCGAAGGCGGTCCACCCAGGCGCCCGCGACGAGACCGATCAGCAGGGCCGCGATCAGCTCCATCGAACGCAGGGCCGAGATCTCGAGCGGCCCCGCGTTCAGGACGAGGATGGCCGCGAACGGCAGTGCCGTGCGGGTGATCAGCGAGCCGAAGACCGAGATCGTCGACGCCGACCAGAGACGCAGGAAATCGCCGTCCCGCCAGAGGGTCGGGGCGGCAGTGCCGAGGTCGGGGGTCGCCCACGCGACCGTCGGGTCGCGGGGCGGGGGCTGGGCCACCGCGGGACTGTAGCCGTTGACGACACGCGCCGCGCGGCAGAAATCACGTTCGGAGGCTGGTGCCCGTGTGGCACGATGGGCTCATGCCCGCGCGATACGTGAGCGAGGACTTCATCGGCCGTGACCGGGAGCTCTCACACCTCGCCGTCGCGCTGGAGGCCGCCCTCGACGGACGCAGCCCCCGGCTCCTGCTGGCCGGGCGCGGTGGGATCGGGGTCAGTCGCCTCGTGTCGGAGACCATCCGCCGCGTCGGCCGGCTCGGCGAGCCGGTCCGGGTTGTCCGGTGCACGGCCAGGCCGGCTCGCTCTCGGGACGCCTACGCGCCCATCGCCGAGGGCTTCACGCCGTGGCTGGCGTCGCTCGAGGACGGCGCGCTGGCGCGGATCGTCGGCCCCGGGGCTGAGCCGCTCGCCCGGCTCCTGCCGAATCTCGCGCCGCGGCTGGGCTGGACGCCCGAGCGCTCGCGGCGGGCCGCCATCGCGCCCGAGCGGCGGGCGGCCTGGCTGAGCGAGGCGATCCAGGGTCTGCTGGAGCGCAGCGGGGAGCGGGAGCCGGTCCTGCTCGTCCTCGAGGACCTGCACCACGCCGATGCCGGGACCCGGAACCTGGCGGCATTCCTGGCCCGGGTCACCCGGCCGTCGCGGGTCTGCCTGGTCATGACCTACGGCAGCGATCGCCTCGCCCGCGGCCATCCGCTGCTGCCCCAGCTGGCGGCGATGTCGGCAGCGCCCGAGCCGCCCCAGACGGTCGAGGTCGGACCGCTTGACCGGTTCGACATCGCGCGCCTCGTTGCGGCCCTGGAGGGCGAGCGGCCGACCGCCGCCGCGCTGCTGCTCGTGGCCGAGCGCTCGGGCGGCGTACCACTGGTCGCCGAGGAGGTCCTGGCCGCCCGCCGCGAGCTGCCGGGCGTGTCGCTCGGCTCGCGCCTCGATGAGCTCGTCCTGGCCCGGATGGGCCGCCGCGGGCCGGAGTGCCGCCGGGTCATGCGGCTGCTCGCCACGTCCGGGCTGCCGATCGACCGTGGGACGCTCGCCCGCGTCGCAGCGGCGCACGAGTCGCTCGCCGACGGCCTGCCGCCCCGATCGACGACGCGCCCTCGCCGCGGTCGGGGCGCGCTCGACGCCGACCTCCGGGCGGGCCTCGACGAGGCGATCGAGCACGGCTTCGTGGTCGAGGACGGCGACGCCCGGCTGGCGATCCGCCACGAGCTCGTCGCCCGGGCCATCGAGGACGATCTCCTGCCGGTCCAGCGGCGGCGTCACCACCTTGCGCTGGCCGCCGCCCTCGGCCCGAACCCGTCGGCGGCGCTGACGCACTGGCTGGCGGCGCACGAGCCGGCGCGGGCGCGGACGGCGGCGCTGGCCGTGGCGACCGCGGCCGAGGCACTGGATTCGGCGGGTGATGCCCTGGCGGCCCGCGAGCTGGCGCTCGAGCTGGGCCCGATCACCGCCGCCGGCCGGTCGGCCGAGGGCGGGTTGCTGATCGAGACGGCGGAAATCGCGCTCGCCGCCGGCCGTCCCGACCGAGCGCTGGCCTACCTGGAGACGGCCGCCGGCCGCTTCGGGGAGCGCGAGGACGCCGAGGTCAAGGCGGCCCTCCACGAGACCCTCGGCCGTGCGGCGAGAACCCTCGGCGATCATGACCGGGCGCTGGCGGAGCATCGTCGGGCCGCTTCGATCGCGCCGCGCGGCCCGAGCCAGCTGAGAGCCCGCGTCCTTGCCTCGCTGGCCCAGACGCTGATGCTGCTCGGCCGCTTCGCCGAGGCGGCGCGGGTGGCGGGCGAGGCCATCGCCCTGGCCCAGGCGGTTGGCCCGGCGGCCCGCTCGATCGAAGCCCATGCGATGGTCACGATCGGCGTCGCCGAGGCATGGGGCACGTCCAGCCCGGCCGGGATTCGCCGGCTCGAAACAGCTCGGGCCCTGGCGCGCGAGCTGGACGACCCCGACGTCGGTTTCCGGGCGACGCTCAACCTGACGACGTCGCTGGCGCTCGTCGGCCGCCGCGACGACGCGATCGCGATCACCAACGAGGCCGTCGAGCAGGCTCGCGCCAACGGGCTGGAGGTCGCCTACGGCAACCCGCTGCGGGGCAACATCGCCGAGGCACTCTTCACGGCCGGCCGCTGGGCGGAGGCCCGCGACACGATCCGGCGGGCGCTCGAATGGAGCCCCGACGCAGTCGCCTTCGCTGACGCGTCGCTCACGGCGGCGATGCTCGAGGTCGAAACGAGCGTCGACGAGCGGGCGGCGAGCCTGCTCGGCTGGCGGCCGCTGGAGATCGACCACGCCCCCGACCCCCAGCTCGAGGTGCCGGCGACCCGCGCCGCGGCCTCGTTCGCGCTGTGGCGCGGCGACGTCGCCGATGCCCGGCGCTCGGTCGAGCGGGGCTGGGCCCTCGTCCGTGGCTCGGAGGACTGGGCGATCACGGCCCGCATGGCGGCGACGTACCTCGAGGTCCAGGCGGCGGTCGCGGACGATGCTCGCGATCGGCGAGCGCTGCCCGAGGTGACCGGCGCCCGCCAGCGGGCACGCCGCGTCCTCGCCGAGGCCGAAGCGGCCCTCCGGGCAAGCGGCCTGCCGGCCGGCGCTCCGAGCCGGCTCGAGGCCGACGCGAATCTCGCCACGGCGCGCGCCTTCGGCGCGCGGCTCGAGGGCCAGGACGATCCGGCCCTGTGGGACGCTGCCGCCCAGGCCTGGAAGCGCGCCGGCCAGCCCTACCAGGTTGCCCGGTCGCGGTGGCGCCAGGCGGAAGCCGCGCTGCCCTCCCACGCCGCCCGGGTCGGCCGGGCCGCGGCCCGTGGGCCCCTGCTCGAGGCCGTCAGGATCGCCCGCGAGCTCGGGGCCAGGCCACTCCTGCGCGAGCTGACGACGCTCGCCGGCCGTGGGCTCATCAGCCTGCCCCGCGACGCGCGCGCCGCGGCGCCGATGCCGGTCGGGCCCGGCGCGCCGGCGAAAGGCGAGCCCGGATCACCGGGTCGCGCGCGGGTCGCCATCCCGGTCGAGGACGGGGTGGGCGATGGCCACCACGACATCCGGGACCGGCACGGCGAACCCATGGCCTCTCGCGCCGCATCTCCCGCCGGTGCCGAGCCGGCGTCCCCCGCACCGGCGGTCGCCCCGATTGCCCGGCAGGCGATCGCCGCGGCCTTTGCCCGCGAGGACGAGACGAGCCGAACGAGCGAGACCTTCGGCCTCTCACGTCGCGAGCGCGAGGTCCTGGCGCTGATCGTGGAGGGCCGCACCAACCGCGAGATCGGCGAGCGGCTGTTCATCAGCCAGAAGACCGTCGGCGTCCACGTCGGCAACATCCTGGCCAAGCTCGGCGCCTCCGGACGGGTGGAGGCGGCGATGGTCGCGGTGCGTCTCGCGCTCGTGCCGAGCCCGGCGGCTCCGTCGTTCCCACTGTCGCTTCCCGCGACGACCTGACCCGCGAGAAAAAGAACAAGACCCGGATGGGCACCGGGTCCTGTTCATTCGTTGGCCCGACCGGGAGGAAGGAAACGGCCGGACCGGCAGGGGTGATTGGAGTCGGCTACCAGCGACGCATGAGTGCAAGCTCCTTGCGATGAACTCCCCGCGACCTGTAGGGAAGCTGAACGTACGGGTGTGACCGTCCGGGGTCGATGCACCAAAGGTCCGGGGTCGTCCTGGGACCATCGGCGGCTCGCACGCTCGAAGACCCCACCGGACCTCCCGCGACTGCTCCGTCGCGGCCCATCGACCAGGGATCGCGACGGTACTGGTCGTCGCTTATCTGCGGCTTATCTGGTGCGGGCCGGCACCGTTCCTCGGTACGCTTCGGCGATGCGCCGAGGCGAACAGCTCTGCTACACGGACGCGTATGCCCGCTCGGCGGTCGGCCTGGTCACCGCCGTCCTCGAGGGGACCGACGGTCGCTCTGCGGTCGCCCTCGATCGAACCGTCTTCTACCCCGGTGGTGGAGGCCAGCCGGCCGATGTCGGCTGGCTGCTGCGGTCAGGCGATGGTCGAGCGTGGGCCGTCCTCGGGGCCCGCAAAGAGGACGGCGAGATCGTCCACGACATCGCGCCAGGCGAGCCGCCGACGCTCGGCGACGAGCTCCAGGCCGAGATCGACTGGGATCGCCGGTACCTCCTGATGCGAACCCACACCGCGCTCCACGTCCTGTGCGGCGTGGTCTGGCGGGACTACGGGGCCCAGGTCACCGGCGGCAACATGGAGCCCGGGTCCGGTCGAATGGACTTCGAATTCGAACGGCTGTCGGGCGACCTCGTCGGTGAGATCGAGGTCAGGGTCAACGCCGAGGTCGAGGCCGGCCGCGAGATCCGCGTCCGGGTCCTGCCTCGCGCCGAGGCGTTCGCCATCCCCGACCTGATTCGAACGAAGATCAACCTGCTGCCAGCGGGCATCGACGAGGTCCGGACGGTCGAGATCGTCGGCCTGGACCTCCAGGCCGACGGCGGCACCCACGTCGCCAATACCCGCGAGGTCGGGCGCGTCCGGGTCGCCGGCTACGAGTCGAAGGGCCGGATCAACAAGCGCATCCGGATCGTCCTGGAGAACCGGCTGCCGGGCGCCGGGTAGCGTCGGTTCTCGCCGCTCGGCTAGGGCCCGTCAGGCCCCCTGGCCAGGATCTCGCCGGGCGGTGGGTTCACGGCATACGAGTGGTCCAGGCGGCGGCGGATCAGGACCAGGGCAAAGACGTTCACCAGGATCAGCGCCAGGACGACGACCATCGCGGCCCTCCGGAAGAAGCTGGCGGCCAGCTTCTCGTCGGCCAGGCCGCGGGCGGCCCCGGCCTTGGTCTCCGCCTCGTCGGCGAGCGAGGCCACGTCGGTGAGCTTCGTGGTATGGACCGCGGCACGGGCCCGGATGAGGTCGGTCTTCGCGCCTGCCAGCTCGACCTCGGCGTCCGACACGATCATGCCCACGCCGGCTGCCTCGCGAATCCGGGCCGCGGCCGCGTCATACGCGGTCGCGGCTCGGTCCAGGGCGCCGTGGATGCCCTCGGCCTGGGCATACAGCAGGGAGTCGGGGTGGTGGCAGGTGTCGCAGCGCCGGTCCGCGTCGTTGGTGAAGCGGTCGGCCGACAGGACGAGGCCGCGATCGACCGGGTCGTGGCAGATCGTGCAGTCGATGCTCGGCGGCTTCGGGTGGAAGAACCGCGACTCGTCCGGCAGGGCGACGTCGTGGGTCCCGTGGCAGGTCCAGCACTTGGGACCGATCTCCAGCTCGGCGTGGCGGCTCTGCTCGTACAGCGCCTGGGTCGCCGTGTGGCACTTGCCGCAGACTCCCACGACCTCGGCGCTCGACGGCGGCTGGGCGTCGTGGGAGCCGTGGCACGAGGCGCAGGTCGGGGCCCGCAGGTCGGACTCGCTGAGCAGCGCCTTGCCGTGGACGCTCTCGGCGTAGATCGCCAGCTGGTTCGTCGGGATCCCGTAGGGCTCCATCAGGTCGGCGTCGGCGTGGCACGAGGCGCACAGCTGCGGGACGTTGAGGGGATAGACCTTGGCCGTGGGGGCGGAGGCCTTCTTGACGTCGTGGCTGCCGTGGCAGTCGGTGCAGATCGCGACGCGGGTGTCGCCGGCCGAGATGAGTCGCTCGCCGTGGACGCTGGCCTGGTACTTGGCGTACTGGTCGGTCGGGATCTGGTACTGCCGCATCCGATCCACGTCGGAGTGACAGGTTCCGCAGGTGGCGACCGATTCGGTCCGGCCGGGGCTGCCCCGGAAGCCCTTCGCGGGCGACATCGCGATCGTCACCTGGTCGGACGTCGGGTCGCCGCCATGGCAGTCGGCGCAGCCGATGCCGTTCTGGCCGTGGACGCTGGCCGCCCAGGCCTCGGTGATCTCGTGCTGGGCGTTGTCGATCGCGGTGTGGCAGGTCCGGCAGGTGTTCGTGTCGGGGGTGCCGCTGGCGTCCGGTCCGACTGGGACGACCGTGCTCGACGGGCCGGGCGCGACCGGCTCCGTGGCGGCCGGCGTCGCGGCCGGGGCCGTGGGCGTCTCCTGGGCCAGCGCGCCGGAGACGCCGAGGATCCCGGCGACGCCGAGGCTCGCGGCGAGCAGCCCCAGCCGCGCGACGGCCACCAGCCGAGCCCGAGTCGTCGGACGACGCCGGGCGGCCATCAGCTCTGGGCCCCCCAGACGGTCAGCCCGACGATCACGACGACGCTCACGGCGGCCAGGCTCAGCGCGATCGGCCGGCGCCGCTTCGCCACGGCCGGGTTGCGGTCGAGGAACGGCAGCAGGAGCAGGATCCCGATGGCCACGACGGGCACGAGGATGCCGATCGTTCGCGGCACGACCTTGAGGAGCTGGTAGGCCGACAGGAAGTACCACTCGGGCTTGATGTGCGGCGGGGTCACGAGTGGGTCGGCCTCCTCCTCGCGGCCGGCCGGCAGCACGGAGGCCAGGACCACGAGGGCCGCGAGCACGACGAACCAGGCGATGACCTCGTCGAGGATGTAGTGCGGGAAGAACGGCTTCAGGGGTTCCTCGACCGGTCGCGCCGGCCCGCCCCGTCGCTCGGGCCGTGGCTCGAGGTGGCGGGGGCTGGCGAGCCCGAGCTGGTGGACGATCGTGAGGTGGACCACGACCAGCAGCCCGAGCAGCAGCGGCAGGACGAGGACGTGCATTCCGAAGAACCGGTTGAGCGTCGCGTCGGTCACGTCGGCGCCGCCCCGCAGCAGGTACAGCAGCGCGTCGCCGATCACCGGGACGCCTCCGGCAATCTCGGTCCCCACGGTCGTCGCCCAGTAGGCCTTCTGGTCCCATGGCAGGAGATAGCCGGTGAAGCCGAAGCCGATCGTGACCGCGAGCAGGAGCACGCCCACGACCCAGGTGAGCTCGCGCGGGTACTTGTAGGCGGCCTGGACGAAGATCCGGCCCAGGTGCAGCACGACGGTCGCGATCATCAGCGTCGCGCCCCAGTGGTGGACGCTGCGGATGAGCCAGCCGAACTCAACGACGCTGGTGATGTACTTGACGCTCTCGTAGGCGGCGTCGGCGGGCGGCTTGTAGTAGAGCGTCAGGAGGGTCCCCGAGACGAGCTGGACGCCGAACAGGAAGAGGGTGATGCCCCCGAGGTAGTAGGTCTGGGCGGAGACGGGGATGCGGACGTGCAGCATGGCGGCGAGCAGGCCGGAGATCCGGAGGCGCTCCTCGAACCAGGTGCCGACGCGGCTCGGGGCGGCCTCGGTCCGGGCGCTCACCTCAGCTCCCGCTCGGGATGAGGACGATCTCGTCGCCCTCGATGGCCAGTGCCACCGGGGCGAGCGGCGCGGGCGGCGGCCCGGACAGCACGGCCCCGCTGGCCGGATTGAAGTGCCCGTCGTGGCAGGGGCAGACGATGTGCCGCACGGTCTCGTCGAAGTCGACGATGCAGCCGAGGTGGGTGCAGACCGCCGAGAACGCCTTGACCCCGGCCTCGGTGTTGCTGACGATGACCGGGGCGCCGCCCATCGCCACGACTTTTCCGGTGTTGGCCGGGATGTCCTGGAGCGTGCCGGCGACCACTCGCCCGCCGCCGCCGCCCTGGGTCTTGGGCGGGACCAGGAACCCGACGACCGGGGCGACGATCATGCCCAGGGTCGAGGCCGCGGAGAAGCCGAGCAGGAAGCGCAGGAAGCGCCGTCGCCCCGAGGAGGGCGGCAGGTCCTGCGGCTGCGTCGCGTCGTGCCCGTTCGGCCCGTCGCGGCGTGCCGGCTGCGTTGTCTCTCCGATCGTCGCTGACTCCAACCCGCTGCTCCCTCGGTTGGTGGATTCGCGATTCGGTTCAGGTCGGGTCGTTTGGCCCTTTCGGGCAGGATGACCGGCAGGGCCACGGCGAACCATGCATCGGCCGGTATGTTTTGGGCATAGGGGTCATGGTGAGGAGATGGATCCCGGCCGGGGCAGGACCTCCTCGTCGCCATGGCACTGGGCGCAGTACGTCGGCTGATGACAGAACGCGCAGGCCTGGGCGCCGACGCGCCGGGTCACGTCGGCGTGGTTGAAGACCATGTCGTCGTGCGGCACCTGGACGGCGTTGGTGGCGTGGCAGTTCTCGCAGTACGTCGGCGTGTGGCAGGCGCCGCAGGTCGTCCCGGACGGGTCGACGGTCGAGATGTCGCGGGTGTGATCGAAGACCCACAGCGCCTCGAGGTGGTTCGCCGGCCGCTCGCCGATCAGGATCGCGGAGGTGTTCTCGCCGACCTGCGGGAAGGTGTGGCAGGTCGAGCAGGCCGAAGGGATGGCCTTGTCGGTGAGCGCACCGCCGACGACCTCGTAGTGACCGCCGTCATGGCATCGGAAGCATCCCGGGAAGTCGACGTGGCCGAGGTTGTCCGGGTAGGTCGTGCCGGTCACGCCCAGCTCGGGGCTCGCGACGAGCGGGTAGATCTGCTTGATCTCGTCGATCGCGCCGTTGATGTCGGCGGCGCGCGACCGGGCGATCAGGGGATAGCCGCTGGCATAGAACTCCCGGATGCCCTCGATGGCCGCCTCCGCCTCCGCCTGGCTGTCGTAGTCACCTGACAGGGCGATGACCGCCTCGCGCTTGATGAACGGTAGGTCCGCCGCGATGCTGCCGGCGTCGAGGGCGTCGTCGAGGGCCTCGTCGACCGGCGGCAGGCGGTGGCCGATGCGGTTGTGGCAGTCGATGCAGTCCATCCGCCGCGTCGACTCTCCGGTGAGGAGCCGGTCGATGTCGGGCTGGACGTTCGTCGGGTCCGCGACCTCGCCCATCGAGATGAAGGTTCGCTTCGAGCCATCGGCGGCCGCGATCCGCACGAGATCGATCTGCTGGGCTCGGACGTCGGTGCTGGTGTACTCGACGTCGACCTGGATGTGCCAGTGGATGCCCCGCGTCGCGGTCCCGGTCCCGAGGCCGGACGGCCGCATGACCGTCGCGACCTGCTGCCGGGTGTTCGGTTCGTCGAGCGCGTAGCGGGTCCGCAGGACGAGCTTCACCGGCCCGCCGTTCTCGATGAGCGGCTTGATGTCGTGACAGCGTCGGCAGGTGTCGGTCGTCGAGGGCAACGCCGCGTGGTCGGGTGGCGGGATGGGCGTCGGGAAGGTGCCCGTCAGCAGCTCTACCAGCTGGCGGGTGCCATTGATCTTGGCCTTGACCCAGCCCTCGATCCCGGGCTCGACATGGCACTCGGCGCAGGCCAGCTCGCGATGCGGCGACAGCTCGTGACCGGCAAGCTCCGGGCCCATCGTGTGGCAGCGGCCGCAGAAGTCGGCGGTATCGGTCCATTCGACGGCGGCCACCCCGCCGATCGCGACGGCACCACCGAAGCCGGCCACCAGCAGGAACGCGATCAGCCGCCCCCGTCGGCTCCGGAAGGTCAGCCGCGGCAGGCGCGGCAGCCGGCTTCGAAGACGGGCCAGCCTCGAGCTCGCCGCCGCAACCTCCTCCGGCGCCACGCGACCGACGCCTCAACCCTGGCCGGCGATCCGGGCCAGGGCCGCGTCCATGCCGGCTCGATCGAGCGTCCCGACGCGGACCTCGCGGAGGACCCCGTCGCGATCGACGAAGAAGTGCGACGGGATGCCAAGGATGCGGTACTCGGTGGCCATCCGGCCGGTCGGGGCGGGGACCCGGACGTAGGTGAGGCCGACCCGACCGGCGTAGTCAGCCACGGTCGCGGGGTCCTCGTTCATGTAGAACTGGACCACGACCAGGCCGCTGCCGGCGTGGGCTTCGAAGGCCGCCTGGATGTCCGGGTTCTCGGCTCGGCACGGCTGGCACCACGTCGCCCCGAAGGTGATCCAGACGGGCTTGCCGGCGAGGGCCGCGAGGCTGACCTCGGAGCCGTCGAGCGCGGTGGTTGCGAACGGCGGGGCCGCCTGGCCGACGATCGGCGCTGGCCCTGTCGGCGAGCCGACCAGGTCGACCGGGGTCAGACCATCGGCGGTCGTGGCCGGTCGGTTGACGAGGGCCGCCACGGCCAGGATGACGACCGCGGTGACGGCCATCAGCGCGAGGTTGCCGAAGCGGCCCCGCCCCGGCCGCACCAGGCCTGATCCGGTGGCGAGTGCCGGCGTGGCGGCCAGCTGGCGACCCATCGTCGCGGCCTCAGTCGAGGCCGGCGTAGGCATGCAGCCCGCCGAAGAAGTAGTTGCCGAAGTAGGTGAACAGCGTCGCGGCGAAGCCGAACATCAGCAGCCACGCGGCTCGCCGTCCGTGCCAGGCCCGGACGACCCGAGCGTGGAGGTACGCGCCGTAGATGAGCCACGTCACGAGCGAGGCCGTCTCCTTGGGATCCCAGCCCCAGTAGCGGCCCCAGGCGATCTCGGCCCACAGCGCGCCGAGGACGATGACGAGTGTCAGGAACGGGAAGCCGATGACGACGGCCCGGTAGCTGATCTCGTCGAGGATCGCCGGCCGCGGCAGGCCTCGGCGACCCGTCTCGGGCTGGATCAGGTACAGCAGCGCCGCCCCGAAGGCGACCGAGAAGCTGCCGTAGGCGACGATCGCCACCGCGACGTGGACGGTCAGCAGCAGGTTGTTCTGCAGCGCCGGCACGAGCGGCTCGGCGGCCGACGGGATCGTCGTCGCGTAGAGCAGCAAACCGATCGTGACCGGCAGCACCACCAGGCCGAGGGTCCGGAGGTGGTAGCGCCGTTCGAAGTACAGGTACACCCCCAGCGCCCCCCAGGCGAAGGCGACCGAGAACTCGTACATGTTCGAGAACGGCCCATGGCCGACGTGGATCGTCCGGAAGATGAGCGACGCCGCCAGGAACACGAACGCCAGCCAGGCGATGAGGGTCCCGTAGGTGGCCAGCGTGGCCGCGGCGCGCGAGCCGCTGACGGTGATCGTGCCGCCGCCCGCGCCCGCGCCGGCGAGGGCCGGTCGATTGGCCTGCATCCGGGCGAGGACCATCCCGGCCACGTAGCACGCGAACGCCAGGCCGGCCGCGAGGAGGCCCGCCACGAATGCGTACTCCGACATCTTGAACATCTGCCTGCCTACCCTTCTCGACTGGGCGCCGGATCCAACCCGGCGCGGACGTCCTCGATGAGCGAGCCGAACGCGGCCTCGAAGGTCACGTCATGTCGCGTGATCGCCGCGACCTGGATGCGCGCGCCGCCCGAGATCGGCCGAACGCGAGCCCACAGCCGGCGGGCTGGGAAGAAGAAGACCAGGGCCACCCCGCCGACCAGCAGCAGCGTGCCCAGCCACACGAGCGGCGCCCCGGGATCGCGCGAGGCGATGAGCCCGGTGAACTGCCGCTCGCGGAGGAAGGTGAAGTCGAGCCCGGCGACCGTGACCGGCTGGCCCTGGTCGACGACCTCGATGGCGGTCGGCGTCGAGGCCGTGCCCTGGTAGACCTCCAGCTGCATCTGGCCCGGACGGATCGCCGGATCGACTCGCCCCGACGCGACCCCGATGACGTAGACGACGAGGTTCTGGGACGGCAGGGCGAAGCGCCCGATTGCCTTGGTGTCGTCGTTCGAGCGCCACAGCAGCGGCACGCCCGACTCGTAGACGAATGCCCCACTCGAGTCGGTCACCCGAACGTCGGCCGCCGGCCCGTAGAACGACTGGAAGAACGACACGTCGCCGTAGCGCAGCGGGTCGTTGACCCGGATGGTCCGTTCCGCCACCTGGACGCCGTTCTCGTACAGCACCAGGTGGCTCGCGTAGTCGGCCGGCCGACCGTCGTCGTAGTAGGAGTCGCTGAACGACACGGCCTCGATCTCGAGGTTCGTGCCGTTGCCGATGGCGACCTTGGAGCCGACCGCGACCGCGAGGTCCTCGACTCGGAATCCGGCCTGGCCGAGCACGGCACCGGCCAGGATGAAGATGAGGCTCAGGTGGGCGATCACGGTCCCGAATGGCGCCCAGCGGAAGCGATCCGCGTACAGCGCGACCGCCTCGCCGTCGGCGCTCTCGATCGTCCGGTAGCCGCGGTGCGCGAGGGCTCGCTGGAGGGCGGCCCGGGCGACCTCCGGGGTCGTCGCGGCGTCGAGCAATTCGGCCAGCGGAGCGTGCTCCAGGAAGCTCTCGCTGACGGTCGTACGAGGGCGGGTCGCCTGGCGCCACAGCAGCGGGCTTCGGTTGATCGAGCAGGCGAGGATGCTCGTCGACAGCAGGACCACGCCGCCCTTGAACCAGATCGAGTTGAAGACCGAGAACAGTCCGAGGGCGTCGAGGATCCCGGTCCAGCCGCCGAACCGCGGGCGGATCGCCTCGAGCCAGCCCTGGTACGCCGCCGGATCGCCGGCGATGCCGGGCGGCGCCTGGGCGACGAGCGTGCCGACGAGGGCGAGGGCCGCGAGGAACAGGAGCAGCGCCAGCCCGGTCCGCATCGAGATGAACAGGTGCCACAGGCGGTCGGCGAGGTCGGTGACCGGCAGGCTCAGCTCGCCCTCGATGTCGTCGAGCGGGTCCTGTGCCGCCTGGAGCGTTCCGGTGCGGGCCGTTTGGCTCATCGTGATGCCTCTAGATGCCGAAGGACGGGATGACCTGGGACAGCCGGCTGAAGGCATTGGTCAGCATCAGGAAGCCGATGCCGACGAGCATTGCGCCGGTGATTCGGGACACGGCCTGGTGGTGGCTCCGCAGCCAGCCGAGACGGCCGCTGACGCTGGCCGCGCCGAGTGCCACGAGGACGAAGGGAATTGCGAGCCCGATGGAATAGGCGATGAGCAGGAGCGTGCCCTCGGCGACGGTCGAGCTGACCGAGGCGAGGCCGATGATCCCGCCGAGGATCGGGCCGACGCAGGGCGTCCAGCCGGCGGCGAAGACCACGCCCAGGAGGGCCGAGCGGCCGTAGCTGGGCGGCCCGACCGGCGCACCGAACTGGCCCGTTCCGCCGAGCGGACTGACCGGCAGGCGAACCTCTCGCCACAGGGCGGTGACGTTGATGACGCCGGCCACGTGGAGGCCCAGGAAGACGAGGACGGCGCCACCGACCTGGCGCATCAGCCAGGCCTGATCGCGCAGCGCGTAGCCGAGCAGCCCGACCGAGGCCCACAGGCTGATGAAGACCACCGAGAAGCCGGCCACGAAGGCCAGCGACTGGAGCAGCGCGACGCGTCGCTGGTTCGGGGTGCCCTGCGGCGCTGCGCCGACCATGTAGCCGACGTAGGCCGGCACGAGCGGCAGGCAGCAGGGTGACGCGAACGAGACGACGCCGGCCAGGAGAGCGAGCGGGATGCCGACCAGGCCCATCTCAGCTGCCTCCGGTCGCGCTTGGTACGGCTGCCGGCGAGGCGGATGCGGCCGGCTCGGGAGACGCTGACGACGCGGGCTCGGGCGATCCCGCAGGGGACGCTCCGGGCGAGCCGCTTGCCGCCGGCACCAGGCCCTCGAGGTGGGCCGCCACGGTCTTGGCGATGTCGCTGTCGGGGTCGAGCTCGATGACCTTGCGCCACTCCTGCTCGACCCTCGCGAGGTCCGGCGGCTCCTGGGCCAGGTACAGGAAGCCGAGGTCGTAGTGGGCCTCGACGTTGTCCGGCTCCAGCTCCACGACCTTGGTCCAGGCCGTCTCGGCCTCATCGAGCTTGCCGAGGTTGTAGGCGGCGGCACCGGCGCCGAGCAGGGCCGAGATGTTCTCCGGCTCGACGGCCAGGAGCTTGTCCAGCCAGAGCGCGGCGGTCGCGAAGTCGTTGACCCCGAAGTAGATGTTCGCCAGTCCCTGGAGCGCCTCGACGTCCTCCGGGTCGGCGGCCAGCCGCGTCATCAACGCCGTGACCTGGGCCTGGTCGACGACCGGACCGCTGGCCTGGGGAGCCGGTGTGCCGGTGAGGCCGGGGACCGACGGCTCGCCGAGCTTGAAGCCGATGACACCGACGGCGCCGAGGGCGACCACGATCCCGGCCGCGAGGCCCACCCGCCGAAGGCCGCCGCGACGGGCCTCGGCCCGAACCTCGAGCTGGCCGGCTCGGCCGCGGACGACGCGCTCGACGTGCCGGCGGCGCTCGGTATCCGGACGCGGGGTGACCGCGGGCTCGTACCAGTCGCCGCCCCCAAGGGCGTCACCGAGCATCGCCGCTCCGGCATGGTTGCCGTTTCGCCGCTCTCGGGTTGCCGCCCGAGATCGATCGCGTTGGCCCGTCGCACGGCGGCCCTCGCGTGACGGCGCAGGCACGGGTTGGTCGACGGACTGGAGATCGTCTCCCAGCAGGGCGGTCTGCTCGGCCGTGCGGGTGCCCGGATGCCCGCCGGTCCGAAGCAATACGTAGGCCTCGTCGGCCTCTCGCATCCGGGCGTAGGCCCAGGCGCGAAGGGAGGCCGGCGCGGTGGTGAGGAAGGCCGCGATCTCGTCGTGCGCCGCCTCGACCTGGTCGTCGCTCGCGGCCCCGTTCAAGCCGAGACGACCCAGCAGCGTGACCTCGCTGCTCGGGGGGCGCTCGGGGTCGTGGGACGAAGGGCGCATCGGACTGCTGCTCAGGCCGGTGGGAGCGGCGTGACCGTTCCCGGGGCCCGGCCCCCGAAGGTCGCGTCGACCTCGTCGCGAATCTCTGCCAGCGACGCGCCGTCGGCGAGCATCTGCTTGGCCATCAAAGCCGTCTCGACGCAGACATCGCAGTACGAGGCGTGCTCCTCGAACTCGAGCGAGGCACCCGGTTGGGTCGGCTTGAAGAAGCAGTCGAGGTTGCTGCGGTGGTCCATCGCCACGCAGCCGCAGTAGCACGGCAGCCAGGTAATGACGTCCGGCCGCGCGAGCGCGTAGGCGTAGGCGGCCTCGATTCGGGGATGGCTCCGGACGTAGTCGGGTCGGACGTTCCAGGTGGCCTGGGCCGCGGCGTCGAAGGCCGGGTCGCCCATCGCCGGCGTGTGCTCGGCCGCCGGGCCGCCGACCCAGCCGTCGGGCTCGCTGCCACCGCCGCAGGCGACGACCGTCGGCGCGACCAGGAACGTCAGGGCGATCACGAGTGCAAGGCGGATGCTCGGGCGGCGCAGTCTGTCCATGCCCGGATTGTCGAGTTGGGGGGTCTTCTCAACCATCCGCCGAGGGGCACGATTCGGATAGAGCCGAACGGCCCGCCGGGTCGGGACCTGCCCGGTCGATATAGGCCCGGGTATAGGGCGTCAGTAGCGCCAGTTCCCGTGATCAACCCCGTGGCAGCGGAGCGTGCAGCCGTTGCCGGCGTCGTCGTAGTCGAGGACTCCCTGGTAGGTGGGGTTGCTGCCCCCGTACGGCTGGACGTTGGGCGCGAAGTTCACGAGGCGGCGCTCGGGTTCCTGGCCGTCCACGGCGTAGGTCGTGCCGTGGGTCCGGAAGTGGCACTCGGCACACAAGGCGTTGCCGAGCCCGGCCCCGTCGTCGTCGACGGTGCCGCCGAGCGGTCCGCTGAAGGACTGAATGTCCGCCGTATGGGTGCCGTGGAGCGGGAAGTTGCTGTCCAGGCGGGGACCCTGGCTGGTGTCGACGAACGGCGCCTCGGCGTGGCAGACATAACACAGAGCGAAGTTCGACGCCTGGTACGCCGCGGACGGGCTCTTCAGGTCCCGGTCACGCAGCGGCGCGATGAGCATCGAGCGGTTCGGGACCGCGTGCGGGGCGAGGGGGCTGCCCGGATCTGGCGGCGCGGCCGGGTTGGCCTTGCGGGAGTCGCCGTGGCAGCTCACGCAGCGGACCGTCGAGTCGACGCTGAACGTCCACAGCTTGTAGGGCGAGGTGCCCTGGAGGCTGCGAGCCATCTGGGACGTCGAATTCGTCCCCGCGGCTTCGACCGGGTGGTAGGACGCGTTGGCCGGGTTGAGCTCGACCGCCTTGTCGAGGGCCCACGTCGATGGGCCTCCGGTCTGCGGCTGGAGGTCGGTGAAGCCGGAATGGCACTTGAAGCAGAGCTGGTACTCGAAGGTCGACTCCTGCTGCCACTCGTAGGTCGGCTCCGTGCCTGCGGCGCCATTCGTGACGACCACGCCGGCGGCGCCGAGGAGCGGTCCGGAGGCCGTCCAGCCGGCTGCCGTCTGGGCAGCCGGGCTTGCGTCGGAGCGGTGGGGCTGGTGGCAGTCGGCGCAGGCCGCATGCCGGTCGAGGACGCCCTCGACCTCGGGCTCGCGATCGCTGAGGTGCGT
Organism: Chloroflexota bacterium; assembly: GCA_012026785.1. Classification (GTDB taxonomy): domain Bacteria; phylum Chloroflexota; class Limnocylindria; order Limnocylindrales; family CSP1-4; genus UBA5189. The sequence continues at coordinate 27,782 of VEOW01000005.1, forward strand.
GGAGGCGGTCGTTGCCGGGTGCGAGTACCACGAGCCGGTGTCGGGATCGTTGGCCGGGACCGTCGGGGCGGTGTACTCGGCATCGATGTTCGCGGTCGCCCCGGTGCCGTCATGGCAGGTCAGGCAGAGGTTGGACTGGGGCGGCGGCTGGATCGCCAGGAGCGGCCCCTGGGCCGTATGGGTGGCGTGGCAGGCCGCGCACTTGTCGGTCGTGAGCGTGTAGTCGCCGTGCGGCGTGACGAACGCCTCGGCGCTCAGCGCCCACGTCGTCGCAACCCGCGGCGCGCGGATCGACGGTGCCCCGACGACCTCGCCCGATCGCTGGCCGGCCGACAGCTCGACCGGTGGGCGGCCGCCCATTCGAAGCATCGCCCCCTCGAGCATCTCGACGGCGTCGGGGCCGTCGGCCAGGCGAACCGCGTACGTTGCTAGCCACGCGGCGCTGGCGGTGGCCCGCACCGTGAAGGAGATCTCGGTGAACTCGTGGGCCGCGAGGGTGATCCGGGCGGCCGGGTTGACGCCCGCCACGGCCAGGCCGGCCGCGGCGATTCCGGCAGGGCTGTCGCTCGTGGCCAGGCGGAGGTCGGCGACGGCGATGGTTCGAGCTCCCTCCTCCTCGCCGCGCAGCACGTTCGCGCTCGTGTACAGCGCGACGTCGGGCACTGGGTCGATCGCCGGGACGCGCTGCCAGCTGTCCGGCTCGGCCCCGAAGCCGAATTCGACGACCGGTCGGATCTCGATCGCTGCCTCGGCGTCGTTGACGACCCGGAATCGGACGACGTAGATCTGACCCCGCTCCACGCCCACGGCGGGAGCATCGAGCGCCCCGGCTTGAAGGGTTCCCGTCCTTCGATCGAGGGTGTCGATCCAGACGTGGTCGACATGCAGGCCGAGCGGCGCAGCGGTCGGGCTCGGCGACGGCTCGAGGCGCGGATCGGCCGACGGATCGGACGACGGATCGGGTAGCGGCTCGCTCGAGGGATCCGGTGTCGGGTCCCAGGTCGGCTCGGGCGCCGGCGACGGCTGGGGTTCGGCGGTCGGCGCCGCCGTCGGCTGCGGTTCGAACGTCGGTGTCGGCTCGGTCCCCGGGGTCGGCTCACTGCCCGTTGTCGGGCTCGGTTCGTCCACGGCGGTTGGGCTGGGCTCGGTGCTTGCCTCGGCGGTCGCTTCGGGGGCGGGAGTCGGCTCGAGTCCCGCCGTCATGCCGGACGTGACCGTCAGGGTAATCGCGACGAGCAGTGACTCCGCCACGAGCAGCAGGCCGGGCCGGCGCAGTCGACCTCGGCGGTGCGCGCTCATGGGTTATCCAGGACGCCCGTGTACGGCACCGTGCGCGTCGGGTCGTGGCAGGCCTGGCAGGTGCCGCGGTTGTCGATCTTCAGCAGCCGGCTGGAGCCCGATGTCGAGGCGCCGGGGTAGGGGAAGTCACCCGAGTAGGCACCCGGCATCGCGGCGTTGGAGCCGTGGGCGACGTGGCATTGGGTGCACTCGCTCTCGTTGGTCTGGTGGCGGTACATGTAGATGGCGTCGCCACTTGGTGTGGTCGCGGCGCTGCGCGGTGCCGGGTAGCGGGTGTGACAGGCGGCGCACCAGGCCGTCATCTGGGCTCGCCAGCTCGCCCCGACCGTGCCGGCGGGCTGGTCGCCGATGCTGCCCGTCGCCGGGACGATCCCATGCGAATCGGCGTCGGGCGAGTCGGGGTCGTAGGTCGGCACGCCATCCCACGACCGCCACGACCGCCAGTAGTCACCAGCGGTGGGATCGGTCCCCGTCTCGCTCACGAGCGTCCCCGGGATGACGGTGTAGTTGCGCGTCTCGCCGGCAGGCGGGAGCGGTGCGTCGGTGACATCGATGCCGGGATCGGCGACCGGAGTGAATGTGCCGCTCGTTGCGGGCGGCGCGGGGATCGGGTTGAGGATCCGGTAGCGGCCGTTGCCGTGCGGGTTGTGGCACGACGTGCAGCCGAGCTCCACGGTTGGCCCTGCGCCAGCCGTCCCGAGAGGGCCGTTGCCCCACGCCGTGCCGGTCCCCGTGACGCCACCGTCGCCGTCGAGGTCGAGGTGGGCCGAGGTAGCCGCCAGTCCCGCCGGGAGCACCGGCACGAGGGTCGAGAAGCGGCTGACGACTCGGCCGCCCCGGCCATCGAAGCGGGGGTAGGACAGGCGCGATGGACGCAACGCTGCCGAGGCGTCGCTGCCGGAGCCGATGCGGGCGTAGGCGAAGCCGCCGCCCCGCAGGGCCCCCGCGACGGCGGTTGGGTCGGTCTCGTCCTGCGGCGCGTCGCCGAGGGAGCCCGCCGAGCGGAACTGGATGCCCAGCGTCACGTCAGTCGTTGCGCCCAGCCCGGCGGAGCCGTGACAGGTCAGGCAGAGGGCATCCGGCGTCGTGCTGACGATCAGGTACTCGCCCTGGGCGGTGTGCGCCCGGTGGCAGCCCGCGCAGGAGTCGGCGGTCAGAGTGGTGAGGCCGGAGTTGGCGTCCGCGACGTGCGGGCCGCCGTCAGCCGAGGCGATCGGCACACTGAGGATGAGTCCGGCGCCCAAGAGAAGCCAGGCACCGAGGATTGCGGTCGCCGTGGCGACCGATGCGCGAGCTCCGGTCCCGAAGACGGCGCGGCTCACGTGTCCTCTCCTGGCGCGTTCAAGTGGTCGTGGTGGCCGGGACGAGGTCGCCGGCCACCACCGATTGGTTCGCCGTTATGGAACGTCGGGCATCGGGTCCGGGCCCAGGTACGTCCCGGCGGAGATCGTCCCCGTCGGGTCGTGGCAGGCCTGGCAGGTGCCGCGGTTGTCGACCTTCAGCAGTCGGCTCGAGGCCGAGGTCGACCCGTCCGGATACGGGAAGTCGCCCGTGTAGTCACCGGTCATCGCGGCGTTGGAGCCGTGTGACACGTGGCACGTCAGGCAGTCCCGTCCGGCGACGGTCCGGTGCTGATGGTTGAACAGCGAATCGCCGGGGCGCGGATAGCGCCACGACGCGCCGGTGTCCAGCGGGTCAGCGGTATCGGGGTTGGGGTTGTTGTTTGCGAAGTACCGGGTGTGGCACGACGCGCACCAGGCCGTGATCTGCGCACTGAAGGTCGAGGGTCGCCCGTTGGGGGCACTGTTGGCCGTCGCGCAGCCAGGCTGGACGCTCGTGCTGTTGTTCACCGTCGGATCGCAGGTGGCGTTGATGCCGGGGTTCCACGGAACGTTGCGGGCAAAGTAGTCGCCGCCCGTCTCCGTGTAGTCCCCGGGGATGCTGTTGAAGGTCCCGGCGAGCGCTGCCGCCTCGACCTGGCTCGCATAGAGCAGGTACGTCGATTCGGTGCCCTCGGTGCCCTTCACCTGCATGACGGTGTAGTTCCGGGCGTCGTCTGCGGCCGGCAAGGTCGCGTCGGTGACCGGAACGCCACTCGTTCGCTCGACGGTGCCCTCCGCGCCACCGTCGGCGAGCACGTTCACGCCGGTCAGCGTGAAGTAGTTCGCAGAAACGGTTGCGACGGTGTAGCTCCCGTCCGCCACGGTGCTGTTGCCCGTGATCTCGACCGTGTCGCCGACCAGGAGCGCGTGCGAAACCTCGGTGTAGATCCGATCGTTCGACGCGACCGTGGCCAGGATGTCGAGCTCCCAGACGTCACTCATCCCCGTGGCTTCGGGGATCTTGTTGAGGATGCGGTACTGGCCGTTGCCATGCGGGTTGTGGCACGAGCCGCACGTCACGGTGACTGACGGTCCGGCGCCGCTCCCGACGGCCCCGTTGCCCCAGGCGACGCCCGGGTTGGCGAGACCGTTGGCGGCCATCTCGATGTGGGCGGAGGTGACGGCTTCCGCCGCACCCACGCCAACCTTCGGTCGCTGCGACGCATCGGTGGCGTTTCGCAGATAGGTCAGCCGCGCCATGTTCCCGGCATCGATCCGGGCCATGTCGAAGCCGCCACCGCGGAGCGCACCCAGGACGGCCGTCCCTCTCGGGTCGGTCGTGCCGACGGCGTACTGCAGGCCGGTCATGACATCGACCGCGGAGCCGGTGCTCGCCGCGCCGTGGCACGTCAGGCAGAGGCCCTCGGTCGAGGTTGCATTGATCAGGTACTCGCCCTGTGCCGTGTGGGCACGGTGGCAGCCCGCGCAGCTGTCGGCTGTCAGGGTGCTGAACCCCGAGTTGTTGCCAGCCACGTGGACGCCACCATCCGCAAACACAGGGAACGCGGCGAGGAACAGCCAGAGCGTGGCCCCTGCGAAGAGCAGGGCCAGACGTCTCACTGTTCCCACCTCCTTTCTGCTGTGATGGGTCTTGGCGGTGATAGCCGCCCATCCGGCGGCCAGCGGGTCACTCGGGTGCACCTCCTCCGGGACGCCTTCCATCAGTAGCTCCATAGCTGGACGCGGTCGTTGTTGGTGTCGCTCACGTAGAGACGGCCCCGGCCGTCGGCGGCGACGCCGTTCGGGAAGCTGAAGCGGCCGTCGGCGATTCCCTCGCCCCCGAAGAAGCCGAGGTATTCGAGCGTCGGGGTCACGTCGTCAGTCAGGCGATAGACGAGGACGCCCTGGCCGGTCGAGTCGCCGACGTAGATTCGGTCACGCCCGTCGGTCGTCAGCCCCCGGGGCAGGGCGAGCGCGCCCTTGCCGGTCCCTCGGCCGACCTGGGCCAGCAGCGTCCCGTCAGCCCTGTAGGCCAGCAGGCGGCCGTTGTTGCTGTCTGCGACCAGGACGTTGCCGTCCTTGTCGATCGCGACGCCGTTGGGGAACGACAGCCGGTCGCTCTCGCCGAACGTCTGGACGAGGGTCAGCCCTCGATCGAACTTTTCGACGCGGGCAGTCGGACCGGACAGGTCGCTCACGTAGAGGTTGCCCGCAGCGTCGAAGGCGAGGCCCATCGGCTGCCAGGCGGGGATGCGGCTGGCGAGAACCACCTCGCGGAGGAAGGCGCCGTCGCGGTCGTAGACGTAGATCGTGCCCATCGGCCGGTCCGACACGTACAGCTCGGAGGACATCGGGTCGATGGCCATCCAGACCGGCACATGGTCGGTCCCGGTCGAGGTCGGTGGGACGGCGGTGCCGACGATGGCGCCACCGGCGGCGTAGATGAGGACGGCCCGGTCACCCTCCGTCTGGGCGACATAGACGCGGTCGCCGTCCGGGCTCACTGCGATCCCGAGCGGGTTGGCGGCGCCGTAGAAGCTCGTGCTGTAGCCGGGCAGATCGATCGTCGTCGGGATCGGCAGCGGCAGCGGCTGGCGGAAGATGAAGTACCACAGCGCGAGGCCGATCAGGACGAGGAGCAGGCCGAGCAGGGCCAGCAGGGCGATCCAGCGTCGCCGCCGGCGGGACTCGTCGTAGTCTTCCGCCGTCGGGCCTCCCGGCCCGCCCTCCTGCTGCACGTCCTCGGGGAGCTCGACCGGGGCGTCGAGGCCCGGTGCCAGCTCGGGGTTGGCCGTGATGCCGGTCATGATCCGCTCCCCTCGGCGTCAGTCGGGGTCGGGCCGACCCGGCCCAGCCCGAGGCCCGCGGCGCTGCTGGCCGGATCGATCTCGAGGGCCCGGCCGTACCATTCCGCGGCCCGGGCGTTGTCACCGCCCGTCTCGTACAGCAGTCCCAGCCCGATGGCCGCATCGAGTGCCGCATCACCCTCGACGAGGGCCAGCAGGGCCGGTTCGGCCGCCGCGCTGTCACCTGACATCAGCTGGGCCATCGCGGTGGCCCAGGCGCCCAGGGCTGCCTCGCCGGTCGCCTCGTACGCCTCGGCCAGGGCGACGTACGGCTCGCTCCAGCCGACCGGCACGAACGTCACCGAGGCCCGCAGGACGGTGATCGCCTTGCTTGGCGCCCCGGTGGCGATGAACGCGGTACCGAGGAGGTACAGGGAGTCGGCGTCGGAGCGGCTGATCGCGAGGGCCTTCTCGAAGTGGCCGATCGCATCCTGGGGGCGGTCCTGCTGCATCGCGATCGAGCCGAGGCCGTAGTAGGCAGCCTGCAGGCCCAGGTCGACGTGAGCCATCTCGCCATCCTTCGCGACCGCGACGACCGCTTCGAAGGCCTGGGCGGCTTCGTCGAGCCGGCCGAGCTCCTGGAGCGCCCGGCCCCGGCCGAGGTGGGCGGGTTCGAGGCTGACGCCGGCCGCGATGATCACGTCGTACTGGGCGATCGCCTCCACGTAACGGCCCTTGGCCGCATACGCGTCGGCAAGCTGTCCGCGGACGGCGATGTCGTTGGGGTTGTCGCGGACGGCCTGCTCGAGGCCCGCGATCTGCTGGTCGACGATCGCCGGCGCCGGTGGCCGCCAGCGGTCGGCGGCGTAGAAGGCCGCAAAGGCGAGGAAGGCCAGGACGACGAGCAGCGCCACGCGCTTCGTCCAGCGCGTGAGGTCTGCATCGGATGCGTTTCGGACCGTGTGGATGGCATTCATCTGGGACGTCCTGGTTGCGGTTTCGATTGCGTGGCCGGGCCCGCCCCGGGGCGAGAAGGGAAGAGAGCCCCGGGACGGACTCGTCCACGAATGCCATGGTCGAGCCTGAAGGGCGCCGTTCCCATCCGCCGGGCGGTAGAAATCGGGTACAGCAGCTCGCGCGCGCGAAGGCGCGGGCTCTCTATCGCTCGGTCGAGTCGGCGGGTTGGTCCGGATGCGTCAGGAGGCGACCGGTGCGGTCCCGTGCGGGGCCCGACGGCCGGGCGTCGGACGCGAGCGCCGGGCTGCCGGGGCCCCCTGGATCGCGCGCAGGATGTCCTCGGGCTGGGGCGACAGCTCGTCCCGGTGATAGGCCCAGCTGGAACCGGCGTCCAGCCCGACGTCGATGAGCAGGGCAGCCGGGGCCAGGGCGAGGATGTCAGGGGCCTTCAGGGCGCCACGCTCCATCACGATCACGTCCGGCGCGTCGGCGAGCACGGTCGCGGCCGCCTGGAGATCTTCGACGTGGACGGCCTCGATGGCGAGGCCCGCGTCGGTGCGCAGGATGCGCGCCAGGCCCTCGCCGAGGAGCGGGTGCGCGTACAGGATGACGACGCGCCGAGCGTTCCTTGGCACCACTGCCTCCGTCACGAGCGAAGTCGGGTTCGAAACTAGCCCTGCCGAACGCGGCCGTCCATCCGCTGGTGGGCACACCTTCGGTGCGGTTCGCTGTACCCAGCGGGGGAGTATCGAGCGAGCCATGCGAGCGCGCGGGCACCGAGCGGCGCCGCCGAAACGGGGCTCCTCAGCCCTCGCTGCCGAGGCGCAGCCCGAGCCCGTGCCGGACGACGTACGCCGCGGCCTGGATGCGGTTCTCCAGCTGCAGCTTCTCGAGGGCGTTGTGAACGTGGTTCTTGACGGTGCCCTCGGTGATCGACAGCCGGACGCCGATCTCCTTGTTGCTGAGGCCGTCGGCGACGAGCTGCATGATCTCGATCTCGCGCCGGGTGAGGCTCGGCTCGGGCGCGCTCGGCGTCGCCACGCGCCGGCCTTCCGGTCGTTCCCGGAACTCTCGCAGCAGCCGTCCCGCGATCGCCGGCGAGAGCACGGTCTCGTCGCGCATCACCGCCCGGATGAGGTCGTACAGCTGCTCCGGCCGAAGATCCTTCAGGAGGTAGCCGTGGGCGCCGTAGCGGATCGCATCGAAGAGGTGGTCGTCCTGCTCCGAGACGGTCAGGATCACGACCTTCGCGCTCGGGACCTCGTCCCGGATCCGGCGTGTGGCCTCGACGCCGTTCATGACCAGCATCTCGATGTCGAGCAGGACCACGTCCGGCTTCAGCGCGTGGGCCAGCTCGAGGCCCTGGAGCCCGTTGTCGGCCTCGCCGACGACGACGAGCCCTGGCTGATCGCCGACGAGGGTCGCGATGGCCCGCCGGAACAGCGGCTGATCGTCGATGAGCAGGATTCGGATCTCGGCGGTCATCTCGTGCATCTCAGTTTGGCGCCACCATCGCACCGTTGCCGGACCGCCCGCGCGAGCCGTCGGGAACGAGCGCGATGATCCGCGTGCCGCGACCGGGACCCGAGTCGATCCGCAGGCTCCCGCCGGCCAGCTGCATCCGCTCGCGCATCGTCTGGAGGCCGTAGCCACCGTCCCGGCTCTCCGGTGCGGCGTCGGGGTCGAACCCCCGGCCGTCATCCTCGACCACGATCGCCATCGTGCCCGGCTGGCCGGACGCGATCCGGCCGCGGGCGGTGGTCGCCCGGGCATGCTTGCGAACGTTCGTCAGGGCCTCCTGGATGACCCGGATGACCTGGATCTCGCTGGCTGCCGGCAGGGCGAGCTCGCCGTCGATCGTCGACTCGAACTCGACCGACAGCCCCGATTGCTGGGCGTACTTGTCGATGTAGGCGCCGAGCGCCTCGACCAGGCCCTGCGTGCGGCTCGCCTCGCGCAGTCCGAGGATCGCCTCGCGAACGTCGCGGTAGGCCTCCTCGTTGACCGCCGCGAGGTCCTCCAGCTCGCCGCTGATGCGACCACGGCCGGCGACCTCGGGACGGGCGAGCAGGGTCCGTAGGCGCAGGTGGTTGCTGCCGAGGACCTGGGCCAGGCTGTCGTGCAGCTCGCGAGCGATACGGTCGCGCTCGGCGAGGATCGCCCCCTGACGATCGCGCTCGCGGAGCCGGCCGCTGGTGATCGCGATCGCCGCGATTCCGGCGAGGGTCATGAGGTAGCGGCGATCCCGCTCGGAGAAGGCTTCGCCGGTGCGTCGGGCGATCCACAGCTCGCCGAGCAGCTCGCCGGGTGCCCAGATCGGGACCCGCAGCGCGGCGCCGTAGCTGGCCTCGTCGCCGATGGGGCAGCGATGGCGGCGCGTCGCGGCGGCCGTCGAGCGCGCGTCACCAGCGCTTGGCAGCTCGCAGGCCAGGCCGTCGGCGAGGGCGGCCGACAGCTCGGCGTTGGCGGCGAACGCCTCGAGCGTCGCCGGCGACAGGCACAGTCGGCCCTCGTCGGCCACGAGCCGCTCGCGGGCGCCCTCGACGATCGCCGTCAGGGTGTCGGCGAGCGGGACGTGGTTGGAGATCTGGAGCAGGGCCTGGTAGAGGGTGTGGCCCTCGTTCTTGCGACGCTGAAGATCGCTCACGAGCTGGGCGATCTGGACGGCTGCGGCGACCTGATGGGCGGCCGTCGAGAGCGCCTCGGACGACGGCAGCTCGGAAAGCCGGGCAGCGGGCAGGCGGATGTGGACCCGACCGATCGGTGCCGCGCTGGTGGACAGCGGCAGCTCGACGAGATGATCCGGCGTCGCCAGGGCGTCCAGGTGGCCGTCGGCCGCCTGCACCGAGACCTCCCGGGGTGGCCCGGCCTCGGCGTCCAGCGGGTGGATGGTGGCTCGAGCCTCGGTCGCCCCCGTCGATTCGACGATCGCGTCGAGGGCGTGCCGGACGACACCGTCGACGTCGACGTCGCCCTGGATGGCGGTCGCCACCGCATCGACGTAGGCCAGGTCCCGGTTGCGGCGGATGACGTGACGCTGCGCCCGCTCGAGGTACAGGAAGATCGCCAGCCCGAAGGCCAGCGCGAAGGCGACCCCGAGGCCGGCGGCGACGAGGTTCGAATGGGGGGCCTCGAAGGCCGGCGCGATCAGCGCTGCCCGGCACAGCTCGAAGATCGCCAGGAACACGATCGGCGCGGCGATGCCGATGCGCTTGAGACGACGGAGATCGCGGAGACCCGCTTGCGCGTCCACCGTTCCCTTCTCTGACGCAGGCCCGGACGACGGGCCATGTGCCAAACAGTGTCACGCGATCGCCCTCAACCAGGGAGGCCGGTTCGGCCCGCGAGGAGCGGGCCATTCGGTCCCTTCCGGGCGTGACGCCG
>VEOW01000120.1 GCA_012026785.1 Chloroflexota bacterium
CGTCCCCCTCCCGCCGGGGGGCACCGGAGCCGCCGCGCCCGAGCCGGCGGATGGGCGCCTCGCCGAGTTCCGACCCGAGTCTCGCGCCCTGCCGGCGTTCTTCATGTGGACCCTCGGCTGCCAGATGAACCGCAGCGACTCCGAGGAGATGGCCGGACGTCTCCTTGCCGCCGGTTGCGCGGAGTCGCCGGCAATGGAGACGGCCGACCTGATCGTCATCAACACCTGCGCCATCCGCGAAGCGGCCGAGGCGAAGGTCGTCGGCCGCCAGGGGGCGCTGGCGAAGCTCAAGGCCGCGAACCCGTCGCTGCGGGTCGTGATGACCGGCTGCGCAGTCCGGGAGATGGACCGCGCACGCCTCGAGCGCCGCTTCCCCGCGGTCGACCTGTTCCTGCGGCCGGACGAGGAGCCGGAGCTGGTCGACCGGATCGGGCTGGCCTCGGCCCAGGGACCGGTCGGCATCGTCGGCGCGACGACCGTCGTGAACCGCACGGTCGTCGGGGGCGCCGATCGCCTGGCCGACACGCGCGCCGCGGCGGTCGCCGGGGGAGCGGTCCGGCGCTCGTCGGCGGGCTCGGCCTGGCTGCCGATCATCTACGGCTGCGACAAGACCTGCACCTACTGCATCGTGCCGTTCAGCCGCGGTCCGGAGCGGAGCCGGCCATTCGACGAGATCGTCGAGGAGGCGCGGTCGCTGGCGGGCCAGGGCTACCGCGAGGTCACCCTCCTCGGCCAGAACGTCAACTCCTACGGCCACGATCTCGAGCCCGAGCCCCGCTTCGCCCACGTTCGAACCGAGCGCTGGGCCGGCCGGCGGCTGGATCTCGGCTCCCGGCCCGACCTGGCCGAGCTCATTCGAACGATCGACGGGCTTCGAACCGCCGACGGCTCGCCCGCCATCCCGAGGCTGCGCTTCATCACCTCGCATCCCTGGGATCTCTCGGACCGGTTGATCGAGGCGATGGCCGACTGCCCGACGGTCTGCGAGGCGCTCCACCTGCCGGTCCAGTCGGGCGACGACGCGGTCCTCCGTCGAATGGGCCGCCAGTACACGATCGAGCACTACCTCGAGCGGCTGGCGCGGATCCGCGAGGCCGTGCCGGACATTGCGATCAGCACCGACGTGATCGTCGGCTTCTGCGGCGAGACCGAGCCCCAGTTCGAATCGCCCCTTCGGCTGCTCGAGCGGGTCGCCTTCGACCAGGTCTTCGCCGCGGCCTACTCGGAGCGGCCCGGGACGCCGGCAACGAGGTTGGCCGACGACGTGTCGGGCGACGTCAAGCGCCGCCGCCTGAACGGGCTCCTCGCGGTGCAGGAGCCGATCGGCCACGACCGAAACCGGGCCTGGCTCGGGCGCGAGGTCGAGGTCCTCGTCGACACGGTCGTCCCACCCCGCTCGCACGACCATGACGATCCGGATGAGCCCGTCAGCCCGGCGCCGGCGGTTGTGGGGCAGGGGAGCGACCTCGTCAACCTGTCCGGCCGAACCCGCCAGAACAAGCTCGTCCACCTTCGCGGGCCCGCCGGTTGGCTCGGCCGGTTGGTCAGCGTCCGGATCGAGCATGCCGGCCCCTACGCACTTCGGGGGACCAGCCCATGACCGGGCACCAACGGCGCACGTCCTGATCGGGGGACCGATCGGGTGAGCCGATGGCTCGCGACCTGGCGCGTCAGCCTGCGCCGGACGCGCGCGGATTGGCCGATCGTGCTCGCGGCCTGGCTCGTCACGCTCCTCGCCGCCGTCCTGCTCGCCTCCGGTCCGATCTACGCCGACGCGGCGTCGGAGGCCGGCCTTCGTCGCTCGCTGTTGGACGCGCCGGCTGCGGATCGCAACATCCGCGTCGCGCTGTACGCCGCGACGTCCGAGGCGGAGGCGGCCAACGCGGCCGTCGCAGCCGAGCTGGCACCGATCGTCGCGCCGGCCAATGGAAGCCTCGTTGGCGAGTGGCGCGGCAGCCAGACCCTCGCGATGCCGGACGTCCCCGGAGTGGCACCTGGCGACCAGGCCCTCGTCGGCGCCATCGATGACCCATCGGCCAACCTCAGCCTGGTGAGCGGCGGTTGGCCGCGCGAACGAGCCGACCCCGCAGGCCCCATCGAGGTCGTCATCGCGGACACCGTCGCGAGGGCCCTTCGACTGGAGGTCGGGGACGAGCTCGGCCTGGTGGCCCACCCGTCGAGCGATCCCGTCGAGGTTCCGATCACGGTCGTCGGCATCGTCACGATGGAGCCCCCGGAGCGGTTCTGGTACGGCGACGAGCAGTTGCTCACGGGCGTCTACGACAACGGTCGCTACCGGTCGTTCGGGCCGTTCCTGATGACGCGGTCCGATCTCCTTCACGAAGCCGAGCTCTCCTCGGTTCAGCTCCGACTGGCGATCGCCCGGGACTACGCGGGCATCAGCGCGGACGATGCAGCCCGGCTTCGAAACCGCCTGTCGGGCCTGGCCGAACGGCTGACGGCCATCGTCGGCGGGTCCGTCGGGGTCGCGACGGGCCTCGGGTCGCTGCTCGACCAGGCGGAGCGCTCGCTGCTCGTCAGCCGCACGGGCGTCCTGCTGCTCATGGCGCAGCTCGGGATCCTCGCCGCATACGCGGTCGTCCTGACGGCGACCCTGCTCGTGGAGCACCGGCGGGTTGAAACCGCGCTGCTGCGCTCACGGGGCGCGAGCGCCGGCAAGGTCGCCGGGATCACCCTGCTCGAGGGCCTCCTCGTCGCGGCGCCGTCGGTGGTCGTGGCGCCGTGGTTGGCCGTCGCGGCGCTGGAGCTGCTCAACGTGGCCGGGCCGCTGGCGGACAGCGGCCTCCAGATCCGGCCTCGGGTAACCGCCGAGAGCCACGTCGCGGCTGGGATCGCCGGGCTTCTCGCGGCCGTCCTGCTGGCGCTGCCGGCCGCCCTGGCCGCGCGCGCCTTCGCCGTGGAGCACGGCAGCCTGGCCCGCCAGCCGACTCGAACGATCTCCCAGCGGCTGGGCATCGACGTCGCCCTGCTCGCGATCACCGGCATCGCCCTGTGGCAGCTGCGGCTGTACGGCGCGCCCCTGACCCGGACCGTGGAGGGCCAGCTGGGGCTCGATCCGTTGCTCGTCGCCGCGCCGGCCATCGGCCTCCTCAGCGGCGGGGTCGTCGCCCTGCGACGCTTGCCGCTGCTGGCCGAAGGCCTCGAGCTGGCCGTGTCGCGGGGTCGCGGGCTCGTGGCGGCCATGGGCGCTCGACAGCTCGCGCGCCGGCCGCTGCGCTACACGCGCTCGGGGCTGCTGTTGATGCTGGCCGTTTCGATGGGCGTCTTCGCCCTGTCGTATGGCTCGACCTGGTCGGGCTCGCAGCGGGACCAGGGCACCTACCAGGCCGGGGCCGACGTCCGGGTCGTGCCATCGACCTCACGGACCAGCCTGCCGACGTGGGCGCTCCCCGACGCGTATGCCCGACTCCCCGGCGTGGAGCAGGTCGTGGCGGTCGCGCGGCTGCCGAAGGGGATCTCCTTCGCGGCCGCGGGTGCCGCCGCCCTGCTGGCCCTCGACGCGCGGAGCGCGGCAGATGTGATCGCCTTCCGGCCCGACGGAGCGATCCAACCCCTGGCCGACCTGCTGGCGGGGCTCCAGGCCGGGCGCCCGGATTCGAGCCTCATGACCCTTCCGGACGGGGCTGCCTATCTCCGGGTGGCGCCGGACGTCGAGGCCGTCCGCGGCGATCCATTCGCCGACCCGGCTTTGGCAGAGGTGCCGATCGAGCCGGTTCCCTTGGGAGACATCCAGGTGCGCGCGAGCGGGCACGTGGTCGATGGCCGCGGCCTCGTGTACCGGGTCGAATCGGAGCTGCGCTCGGCGGCCGCGACCGACGGCGTCGTCGTCGCGCTGGTGCCGGTCGATCGGAACCGAATCGGGAGCGCGGCGGGTGGCAGCACCTCGCTCGTCGGCCCGGTCCGCCTCGCCGAGCTCGGTCTGGAGATCTGGCTGCCGCCCTCCACCTTCGGAACGCGGATCGGCATCGCCGAAGCCTGGGTCTCGCCGGATGCCGGCGGCCCGTGGATCCAGCTGGTCCTCGAGGACGCCGGTCCGTGGCAGGCCAGGATCGGGCGCGACCGCGGCGTGCTCGTCGATGTTCCAGTCGTTCAGACGTCGGGGACGACGGTGGAGCTCTCCGCGACCGGTCAAGCCGATTTCATGTACAGCTTCGACCCCAACCGACCGACCGGTCGGCTGAGCGTTCTCCCAGCCTCGATCCTGCCCCTGACCGAGTCGGTTCCGGCGCTCGTCAATCGGGCCTTCGCCGAGGCCATTGACGTTGCGGCAGGCGAGGCCATCACGGGAACCGTCCAGGGCGCGCGCCGACGGTTCCGGATCGTGGATGTCGTTGAGCGCTTCCCGACGACCGATCCCCAGCTGCCGCTGCTGATCATCGATGAGCCGACGCTCGGGCTCCTGCGCCTCCAGGGCACGGGCGCCGCGAAGCCCTTCTCGGAGCTGTGGCTGGGCACCCGTGCCGGCCAGGAGGAGGCCGTGGCAGCGGCGGCCCGTGGCGAGCCATTCGAAAGCCGCGACATCGTGAGCGCCGGGGCCCGCGTTCGAACGCTGAGCAACGATCCCGTCGCCATCGGCGTCATCGGTGCACTGGCCCTCGGCAGCCTGGCCACCGGTTTGTTCGCCGTGGTCGGCCTGGTGGTGAGCACGGCGGTCTCGGCACGCCAGCGACGGGTCGAGTTCGCCCTGCTGCGAGCGCTGGGCCTGTCCGATCGGCAGCTGGCAGGCTCGCTGTGGCTGGAGAACCTCAGCGTCGTCATCGTCGGCCTCGCGGCCGGAACCAGCCTCGGACTCCTGATCGCGTGGCTGGTGCTGCCATTCATCACGGTGACCCAGGGCGGGTCGCCGCCGGTCCCATCGGTCGAGATCTACACGCCGTGGATCGAGATCATGGTCCTGAATCTCGTCACCGGGCTCGCGCTCGCGATCGCGGTCGTGGCCGCTGGACGGATGCTCCGCCGGCTGGGGATGGGGAGCGTCCTTCGGATGGGCGAGGACTGATCGATGAGCGCCCTCGGGGCCATGGGCCTCCTGTTGCGCCAGGTTCGCTCCGAGCACGGGATCATCGTCTTGACCGCCCTCGTCATCGCGGTCACGAGCTTCCTCCTCGCCGGCGCGCCGCGGGTCTTCAACCGGATGTCCGACGAGGCCCTGCAGCACGCTCTGCAGGCCGTCCCCGCCCCGCGACGAGATATCACCCTCGGCCAGAACGGCAGTATCGCGCCCGGGGGTGACGGCGGCCTGGCCAGCATCCGGTCCCGCGGGGCGAGATTCGAGTCCGACTTCCCGGCCTCGCTCGGCGCCGTGATCTCCGAACGCCACACCCGGGTGTCGCTGAGCCGCTTCAGGGTCATCGAACCACCCAGCTACGACACCCGGATCTCGCTCCGCTACCAGGACGGCCTGGTGGAGGCGACGACCCTGGCCGCGGGTCGCTGGCCGGTTGACCGCGGCATGGCGTTGCAGCCGCTCGAATACGCTGAGCAGCCCCCCGAGAGCCAGGAGCCCGCGATCATCGAGGTCGCCGTGTCG
The DNA here is from genome assembly GCA_012026785.1 of Chloroflexota bacterium. Taxonomy (GTDB): domain Bacteria; phylum Chloroflexota; class Limnocylindria; order Limnocylindrales; family CSP1-4; genus UBA5189. The sequence continues at coordinate 5,552 of VEOW01000120.1, forward strand.
GTGGCCACGGCCGCCGAGATCGGGGTCGGGGTCGGCGATCGGCTGGCGATCCAACTCGACAGCGCCGGGTTGGTGATTCGGGGAGGCTTCTACCGTATTGGCGAGGCAGCCGTCGAGGTGGTCGGGCTGTTCGAGCCGATCGACTCCGAGGCCGAGGATTGGTCGGGCGACAGCGACCTGCTGGCGGGCTCCGTCGGCGGCAGCGACTTCCACCCGATCGCGTTCGCGACCGCGTACGTCTCGGCGGACCAGTACCGGAGCCTCTGGACGAGTCAGCTGCCGTTCCGCTACGAGTGGCGGTACCGCGTCGACCCCGAGATCCTCGACGGGTCCCAGGTTGACCAGCTGCAGCTCGACCTTCGAAGGATCGAGCGAACGCTGACGGCGAGCGTCGGCTCGGCCAACGCGGTCACGATCACCACCGGCCTGCCCAGGATCCTCGACCGGTACGCGGGGGAGCGGGACCTCAGCGAGTCGGTGCTGTCGGTGGCGGCCATCGGGCCGTTCGGGCTGGCGGGCGGGGCGATCGCGATGCTCGCGATCCTGGCCGTCAGGCGCCGAACGTCCAGCCTCGGCCTGGCCCGGAGCCGGGGCGCGTCCGGGGCGATCGTGCTCGGCTCGCAACTGTGGCTCGGGGCCCTCGTCGCGGGCAGTGCCGCCATCGCGGGCCTGGTCCTGGCAACGACGGTCATCGGGGCGCGGGACAGCGGGCTCTCGCCGATCCTCGCGACGGCCGTCGGCTCGATCGCCGTCGCGCTGCTCGGCGTCGCGACGTGGAGCGTCACCCGGCGACCGCTCGCCGCCGTGGACCGCGAGGACGCGCCGGTGCTCCGAGTGTCGCCCCGTCGCCTGGTCTTCGAGGTGACCGTGGTGGGGATCGCCGTGGTCGCGACGCTGCTCCTGCAGCAGCGGGGACTGCTCATCGATGAGGCCACCGGCGTCATCCGCTTCGATCCGCTCCTCGCCTCGGTGCCGCTGCTCGGCGGCCTGGCCGCGGCCATCGTGGTCATCCGGCTGTACCCGCTGCCGGTTCGCGGGCTGGGATGGCTCGCCGCCCGCCGCCGCGACATCGTGCCGGTGCTGGGCCTCCGGCGGATCGGCCGGCAGCCGGCGGTCGCGAGCCTGACCGTGCTGGTGGTCATGCTGACCGTGGCGTTCGGGGCCTTTGCGGCGGTCGTGTCTTCAAGCCTCCGCCACGGGCAGGAGGTGGCGTCCTACCTCGAGGTGGGGGCCGACTACCGGCTGGAACGCGTCGGGATCGGCGCCCTGGGCCCGTCATTCGACCCGTCCACGGTCGCGGGCGGCGAGGCGGTGGGGGCCGGCGTCGACGTCCCCGCGGCGCGCTTCTCGAGCACGCCCCGCCAGCGGGTACCGATCTTCCTCGGCGCGATCGATCCGGTGGGATACGACGCGGTGACGGATGGCACGGCGGCCGACCTTGACTGGCCTCGTGCGTTCCTCGCCCAGCCCGGCGGGGCCGCGGGGACGGCCGAACGGCCCATCCCCGCGATCCTCTCGGAGCGCGTGCCAACCGCGACCGCGGTCCTCGACCCCGGGGCCACCTTCCGGGTGACGGTCGCCGGAGAGGAGCTGGTCCTCGTGGTCGTGGAACGCCGTGCGGGTTTCCCGGGAGTCGACTCACAGCGGCCGTTCGTCATCATCCCGCTGGACTGGCTGCGGGCCGCCACCGGGGAGCTGTGGCCGCCGTCGGTGCTGTGGCTGCGGGCGTCGCCGGATGCCGCCGCCGGGCTCGCCGAGGCCATCGCCGGCCAACCGGGCGGGATCCGGACCTTCTCGCGCTACGAGGTCCTGGCCGCCACGGCCGAGGCACCGTTCGGGCGGCTGGTCGTGCTCGGCTACTGGCTCGCGGTCGTGATCGCCGCGGCCTACATGGTGCTGACGGTGATGGGCGCGACGGTCCTGTCGGCCGAGCGCCGGACGCGGGATATCGCCTACCTCCGGCCGATGGGCTTCTCGACCCGCCAGGCGCTCGGCCTGGCGTTTGCCGAGCATGCGCCGGCCCTCCTGCTGGCCCTCGTGCCGGGGATCGCGCTCGGGATCGCCGTCGCGATCCTCTGCCTCCCGGGTCTCGGGCTGGCGGCCTTCGTCGGCCCCGGCGCCGATGTGTCGCTGTTCGTCGAGGCGGCCGTCCTCGTTCTCCTCGGGGGTGCGATGGTCGTGGCGATGGCCCTCGCGGTCGTCGGCGGCACGTGGCTGTCGGGGCGGGTACGGCTGACCGATGCCCTTCGGTACGGCGAGAATTGACGCCATGGACGGGCCGATGACCCACGAGCGCGCCGAGTTCGTCGACCTGTCGCGCGCGACGGGCCACGTCACGCCGTCCACGATGTCGGCCGGCGCCCTGATCGTGTGCGACAACCTCGTGAAGATCTACAAGGTCGCGGACCTCGAGGTGGTCGCCCTCCAGGGCCTCGACCTGGTCGTGGAGCCCGGCGAGTTCATCGCGCTCGTCGGCGCCTCCGGGAGCGGCAAGAGCACCCTGATGAACATCCTCGCCGGCCTCGACGTGCCGTCGGCCGGGCGGGCGGTGGTCGCGGGCCATGACCTCGGCCAGATGGGCCGCCGCGAGCGCACCGCCTACCGAAGGCACGTCATGGGCTTCGTCTGGCAGCAGACCGCTCGCAACCTGCTCGGCTATCTCACCGCCCGACAGAACGTCGAGCTGCCGATGCTGCTCGGCGGGATCGGTCGCCGGGAGCGCTCGCGACGAGCGGCCGAGCTGCTGGCCCGGGGCAGGCTCGAGGACCGCAGCGAGCACCGGCCCGACCGCCTCTCGGGCGGCGAGCAGCAGCGGGTCGCGATCGCGGTCGCCCTCGCCAACCGCCCGGCGGTGCTGTTCGCCGACGAGCCGACCGGCGAGCTGGACTCCACGACGGCCCGCGAGGTCTTCGACCTGCTGCGGACGGTGAACCACGAGCTGGGCGTGACCATCGTCGTCGTGACCCATGACCCGCTCGTCAGCGAGCAGGTCAGCCGCACGATCGCCATCCGCGACGGGCGAACCAGCACCGAGACCCTGCGCCGCCGCGCCGCCGCCGAGGGCGGCGAGCACCACGTGATCAGCGAGGAGTTCGCGGTCCTCGACCGGGTCGGACGCCTCCAGCTGCCACGCGCCCACGTCGAGGCCCTCGGCCTCGAGCGGCGCGTCCGGCTCGCCCTGGAGCCGGATCACATCAGCGTGTGGCCGCATCACGACGGCGTCCCGGACGGCAGCGCTGGCTCCGATCGACCCGGCGATCGAGACGCCTGATGCGCGAGCTGCAGTACGCCCCGCCCGGGCGCCGGCTCGGTGACGACCCGGCCCAGACGCCCGTCTTCGAGACCCGCGAGGTCAGTCGCGACTACGTCATGCCGGGCGGTGTCGTGCACGCCGTCCGCGACGTCTCGATCCGGGTCGGCCTGGGCCAGCTCGTTGCACTGCGGGGCCGTTCGGGCTCTGGCAAGACGACCCTGCTGTCGATGATCGGGGCCCTCGATCGGCCCACCCGTGGCAGCGTCTCGGTCGGCGGCATGATCGTGTCGGAGATGCCCGAATCCGAGCTGGTGGGCTTCCGCCGCCGGCATGTCGGGTTCATCTTCCAGGCGTTCGGGCTGATGCCGATCCTCTCGGCCGCCGAGAACGTCGAGGTGCCTCTCCGCCTCCTCGGCGTGGAGCCGCGGGAGCGGGACCAGCGCGTCCGCGAGCTGCTGGAGATGGTCGGCCTCGGCGCGCGTGCCCGGCACCGGCCGTACGAGCTATCGGGCGGTGAGCAACAGCGGGTCGCGATCGCCCGGGCCCTTGCCAACCGGCCGCCGCTGCTGCTGGCCGACGAGCCGACGGGCCAGCTCGACACGCAGACCGGGCGGAGCATCATGAAGCTGCTCCAGCACGTGATGCTGACCGAGGGCATGACGGTGATGGTCGCGACCCACGACCCGATGCTGCTCGACCTGGCCGACCGGGTCATCGAATTGCGCGACGGCCGGGTCGTCGACGACCGCCGGCAGCTGGCCGACACCAACGGCGATTCCGCCTGACGGCGCCCGCCGGAACGTGACGCCTGGCCGGGCTGATTCACCGCCGCTGCGCGTGATCGCGGGCGCCACCGCGACCGGTAAGACCGGGCTGTCACTCGAGGTCGCCCGGGCCCTTCGCGCCGAGGGGGTCGTGGCGGAGATCATCTCGGCCGACTCGCGGCAGGTGTACCGCGGGCTGGACGTCGGGACGGCCAAGGTGCCGCCCGAGGCCCGGGCCGAGATCCCGCACCACGGGCTGGACCTCGTCGAGCCTGACGAGCCGTTCTCGGTCGCCAATTTCGTGCGTCACGCCCGGGCAGCCCTCGCCGCGATCGCCGGGCGGGCCGCCGCCGGCAGGGGCAAGGCCCTCGCGATCCTCGTCGGCGGCACGGGGCTGTATCTCCGCGCCGTGGCCCGCGGCCTTGACGTCGAATCGCTGCCGGCCGACCCGGACGTCCGGGCCGGGATCGAAGCGACGATCGTCGGCGAGGGGCTCCACGTGGCCGTTGCCCGGTTGCGGTCACTCGCCCCGACGCTGGCGTCCCGGATCGACCTCGCCAACCCGCGCCGGGTCGCCCGGGCCCTCGAGATCGCCGAGCTCCGGGGCGACGCCCCGCCACCGCCGCCCCTGGGCTACCCCGGACCGGTGGCCTGGATCGGCCTCCGCCTGCCGGCCGACGTCCACCGGCGCTGGATCGAACGGCGAGCCCGCGAACAGTTCGAAGCCGGGCTCGTCGACGAGGCGAGGATTCTCCGGGAGCGCTACGACCCGGCGCTGCCGGCCTTCTCGGCGATCGGCTACCGAGAGGCCTGGGCCGTCCTCGACGGCGAGCTGACGCTCGAGGCGGCGATCGCCCTCGCCGCCCGCCGCAACCTCCAGTTCGCCAAGCGCCAGGCGACGTGGTTCCGCTCGGAGCCGGACGTCGAATGGCTCGATGCCTCCTCGGGCGCACTGCCTCGGGCGCTGGTCGCTGGCCGCTCCCTGGTGACGGGCTGATTCGCGCGGCTGGCACCTCCGGCGTGGTGTCGCAATTACCGAAACCTCCGGATGCGTGGTCATCCCTCGCGAACCTAGGCTGCGTTCCTGCTCGGCGACCGACGGCACACGGCCTCGTCGACGCTCGAGCCCACGGGAGGGAGAGCCATGCGGCGAGCGATTGCGTCACTGCTCGGGGCAGCGGCGCTGGTGACGATGACGGCCTTTCCGGCCCTGGCCGTCAAGCCAGACGGCCAGTGTCCAACGGCCGAGTCCGGCTTTGTGCTGGTCGACCAGGAGGGTTGGTGGAACGAGACCGTCGCGGGGTTTGCACTGGCAGGCATCCCGGTCTACGTCGGTGGCGATCCGAACGCCGGCTTCACCGTCGACTTCGACGCCTTCGCGGTCGGCTGGGGATTCGCCGACGGACAGGCCCTCTACGAGTACATCCTCGGACCCCAGTGGGACCGGTTGAACATCAACGGCGACGCCTACCTCTGCCTGCGACACCCACCGGTCAACCCCTCCAACCCGGGCTACTTCTTCACGGGTATCGACAACTCCGCCAACTGACGCACAGATCCTGGGCGCGGCGGGTGGGCCGCCGCGCCCGGCGTCATTGATTTCCCAAGTGAAGGTGGGCGGCCCACGGCCAATAATGCCCGGGTGACTGGCACCTCCACCGCGGGCCGGATGGTTGGCCGAGCGCTCGAGCTCGCCCAGGTCGAGGCAGCCCTCTGGCCCCCGGGTGCGAGTCGACCGGCAATCGTCGCAATCGCCGGCGAGGCGGGGATCGGCAAGTCCAGGCTCGCGAGCGAGGTCGCCGGTCGAGCGGCACGCCGCGGCGTTCACGTGTTGCATGGCGCCGGCATGGCGCTCGCGGGTGAAGCGCCACCCCTCGCTCCGCTGACAACTGCCCTGGCCGACGCACTCGGCCAGCTCGATGCCCGAGCTCGAGCGGAGTGGGCCGGTGGCTTGACCCACGAGCTGGGCGTTCTCCTGCCGCCCGCGGTGCTCGGTGGGGAGGCGGCGGAGTCAGGGCTGGGGCTCGACGAGGGCTTACGCCAGCAGCGGGTCTTCATCGCGTTGGTCGAGTTTCTGGCGCGTCGCGCCACCGGAAGCGCGCTGCTGCTCGTACTGGAGGATGCGCACGCGTTCGACCGCGCGACGGGCGACTTCCTGCGCTTCCTGGCGCGCGTCGGGGAGCCCTCGCTGGCCGTACTTCTGACCATCCGGACGGACGCGCTCGACAGGGCGGGCGACTCGCCGACGCGCCTTCTCGCCGAGCTCGCACCGAGCGGGGGCATCGCTCGAGTCGAGCTCGGAGGCTTGTCGGTGGGCGAGTTGGGCCGGCTCGTGTCCGACCTCGTCGGCCGTACGATCGATGACACAGCTGCCGCGAGCCTGCACCGGCGAACGGATGGCAATCCGTATTTCGCGCAGGAGCTGGCCCTCGCCGGCCTGTCGCCAGACGGGCCGATCCCGCCATCGCTCCAGGAGGTTCTGCTGGCACGCGTCGCCGCTCAGCCGAGGCCGGTGCAGGCTCTCCTTCGAACCATGGCCGTGCTTGGCCGGGATGCCGACGAGCGGATCCTGGTGGAGGCGGCGGGCGTTCCGCAGCGGGACCTCGTGCGTGCCCTTCGGGCTGCAGTGGCGTCCCGGATCCTGAGCCCCGACGCGGCAGCCGGCCGGTATCGCTTCCGACATGGGCTGATGCGCGAAGTCATCCACGCTGACCTCTTGCCAACCGAGCGACGCAGGATCCACGCCCGCGTGGCCGAGGTGCTTGTCGCTCGGCCGGGGCTACGTCCGGCAGCGGAGCAGGCGTCCATGCTCGCACATCACTGGCAGGCTGCGGGCGAGTGGGACCGGGCCCTCGAGCAGCGCCTCGCGGCAGCCGATCACGCCCTCGAGATCGGCGCCACGGCGGATGCGTACCGCCAGCTTCGGGAAGCCGTCTCGATCTGGGAGCGCACGTCGGCCGCGGCGCGGCGTCACCTCGCCGATCGGCGGGCCCTCCATCGCCGTCTCCTGGCGGCGGCACACGCGAGCGCCCACTTTGTCGAGGCTATCGCGGCACTCGATGAGCTCGACCGACTCGGGACGGCGACGAGCCCGGCCGAGGAGATCGAGCTTCTCGGCTTTCGCTGCAATGCCGAGTGGGCGCTCGGCGACTACGACGCGGCCCTGGCCGCGGCCGAACGGGCTGTCGAGCGCGCGCCCGTCGACGACGGACGCCTCCAGGCAGTCGCACTTCGCCTCCTGGCCGGAACGCTCATGGGCGGGAATTGCAGTGTCGAGGCGCTGCCGATCGCCCGCGAAGGCCTGAGGCATGCGATCGCAAGCGGCGACCGCAGCGCCGAGCGGTACCTTCGGGGGGTGATCGCCTATGGCCTGCAGGCCATCGGGCGTGGCGACGATGCGGTCCGGGAATCGCGGCGGGCATACGGCATCAAGGTGCGCGGCGATCCGATCGACAGCTACGCCGGGCCGATCAACCACGCCTCGTTGATGGCCCTGTGTGGGCGGTACGATGAAGCGCTTCGGACAGCTTCCCGTTCCGCCGCCGAGATCGAGCGGGCCGGCCTCGTCGAGACCTACGGGGTGAGCCTCGACAACATCCAGCTGTACGTCCTGACCCGGATGGGCCGCCACGCCGAGGCCGAATCGGTCCTTGCCCGGGGCGCCAACCCGGGCACACAGATGTCAATCCTGCTCCAGGAGCGCGCCGCGCTCGAGGCCGTGCTTCGGATCCGCCAGGGCCGTCTTGCAGAGGCGGCCAGGCTGGTGTCGCGGCTCGATCTCGAGGTCATGTCAGGGGAACAGGACTGGATCGTTGGACTGGTTCGTTTGGCGGAGCTGGAGGTGCTCCTCCATCAAGGCGATGTCGCCTCGGCCGCGACCCTGGCCGCGCGGATCGACGGAACGCAGCACGCCAGCATCACGGCCTTCCGCTTGCGATTGCTCGCACTCGCCCAGCGGGCGGTCTCCGACGCGATGGCGGCGGCGCGCGGTCGCAGCCAGGGACTGGCCGCCGAGCGCACACGGCTGGCCCGCGTCGTGGAGACGAGCAACGCCTCCATCGAACAGCCAGTAGCCGAGTGGCGGGCGGCGATCCTCCAGGCGGAGGCCGAGGCGCGGCGAGGCCGACCCGACGCCGCCGATCGCTGGCAGCTGGCGGTCGATGCGTGGACCCAGGCTGCCAACCCATTCGAGGCCGGCTACGGGTGGTGTCGGCTGGGCGAAGCGCTCCTCGCTCGGCACGACCGGGCCGGTGGAGCGGAAGCCCTCCGGACGGCCCGCGAAACGGCAGTTCGGATCGATGCCCCGCTGATCACCGGCATGGTCCAGCACACCGCGGCACGGGGTGGTGTCGTCGAGCTGCTCGACGACGACCAGCCGCCGCCGTCAACCCTGTCGGTCCCTCGAGGCCAGGTGCAGCTTGGCGGGCTCTCGAGCCGCGAGCGCGAGGTTCTGGCGCTCGTGGCCGAAGGCCTCAGCAACCGGCAGATCTCGGAACGTCTCTTCATTACCGAGAAGACCGCCGCAACCCACGTCTCGAACATCCTCGGGAAGCTCGGGGCCACCTCCCGCGCCCAGGCCGCCGCGATCCTGGCCGCAAGCTCAAGGCACGACTGAGGGATTCGGGAATTCTCCCGATGTCGAGCTGGTCGCCGACCCGTAGCGTCGCAGCGTGGCTCGGATCCAGGCCATCGAGTGGCGGCGGCGGCGTTCCAGGAGCGATGGACTCGGCTCCGGGAGCATCGAGGTGTCGAGGCTGCCGCTCGAGGACGGTCGCTCCGTCGAGTGTCGTTGGGAGGATGGAGCGCGGGCCGGCTCAGAACGCCTGGTCGTTCACGAAGGTTGCCTGACCTGGCGCTATCACTCGGAAGACGACGCGATCTATCGGTTGAGCCTGTGGGGTGAGCCGGCCGTCGCAGGTGCCGCCGCATACGTTCCCGTTGCGACCGCTGGCCCAGCGTTGCTGGCCGCCGGCGCGATCGTCGATGCGGCTGATCCTGGTGACGTCGTGCGCTTCGGACTGCTGCTGCCAATGGCCCAATCCTGTGACTCGCAAGCGCCGCTCGGCAGACTGCGGTGCGATCGCTCCGACGGGGGCTCGGCCAGCGGCGAGATCGACTGGGCGGCACCCAGCGACGAGGGCTGGTGGCACGTCGGGGGCCACATTCGAGGGGCGCGGGGAATCGCCGGAGCCTTCCGGCTGCACCTCTTTCACCCGCGCTCCCCTCGACGTGGGCGACGCGCCGGGCGGGCGGAGCTTCGCCTCTACGGGGCGGATGCCGTGCCCGGACTCGACGCTCCGGCGCGTGTTGTCGCGGGCCGACTGTCGGGCTGGCTCGATGACGGATCGGGTAGATGAGGTCCGCGAGATTTACCGAATTCTCCGGATGTGTTCCGGGTCGGGCCACCCATAGGCTGGGAAGGTCAGCCGGGCGGCCGGTCCGGCCAGCCGGAAGCCGCCGTGGGGGAAGGAGCGAGTCCATGGGCCGCCCGATCGCCAGCTCGCTGGTCGCGCTCGCGCTCACCGCATCGATCGTCGCGATCGGCTCGCCACCGGCGGTGCGGGCCAGCGGACTGGTCTTCACGGTCAACACGACGAACGACCTCGACGACGGAGCGTGCGATGCGACCCACTGTTCGCTGCGCGAGGCCATCAACGCCGCGAACGCGGCCACCGGCCCGGACGCGATCCACTTCCAGATCATCGAGGCAGGCCCACCCCACACCATCCGACCGTACCCGCAACTCCCGACGGTCACCGGCCCGACGATCGTCGACGCCACGACGGACGCCGACTACGCCGGCAGCCCGGTCATCGAGCTCGACGGCAGCGCGGCCACCCTCCTGCACCCGGATGCCATCGGCCTCCGGCTCACCGGCGGCAACTCGGTCGTCAGGGGGCTCGTCATCAATCGATTCGGGACCCACGGGACGATCTCGGGCTCGGCCGGCATCGTGCTCCACGGCGGTGGCAACAACGTCGTCGAGGGCAACTTCCTCGGAACCGATATCACCGGCCAGCTGGACCGCGGCAACGGCCATTACGGCCTGGCCATCAGCCTCAGCTCCAACAATGTCATCGGCGGCACCACGCCGGGTCAGCGCAACGTCCTCTCGGGCAACCAGGATGATGGCGTTGGCATCTCCGGCCACGCCGGGGTCGCGACCGGCAATCGGATTATCGGCAACTACATCGGCCTCGCAGCTGACGGCGTCACGCCCCTGGGGAACTCGCGCGACGGCGTCACGATCGGGGACGCCACCCGTAACGTCGTCGGCGGCGTCAACCCCGGCGAGGGGAACGTCATCGGAGCCAACGGCTCCGCGGGCGTCCACTTCACCGGGGCAGGCGCCCGCTGGAACGAGGTCAAGGGCAACCGCATCGGCACCGATGCCACCGGAATGCTGGCGCGTGGCAACTACCGCGGCGTCATCTTCACGGCTGCGGCGTGGGAGAGCCTCGTGGGCGGCGAAGAGCCGGGCGCGGGAAACCTCATCGCCTACAACTGGGAAGCCGGCGTGCACGTCGTCAAGGACGTCCTCTACACCAGCATCCGGATCCGCATCCTGGGCAACTCGATCCACTCGAACGGGGTCGCGGGTCTGCCGGGGCTGGGCATCGAGCTCTCGCCTGGTGGCGTCAATCCCAACGACCTCGGCGACACGGATATCGGCGCCAATCGGAAGATGAACTTCCCGGTCCTGACGTCGGCAGTCCCCGGGGCTGCGCCGGTCGTCAGCGGCACCCTGAACAGCGAGGCCGCTGGCCGCTTCCGACTGGAGTTCTTCGGCAGCACCGGCTGTGACGGTGGCGGCAACGGGGAAGGCGAGCTGTTCCTCGGTGCCCTCGACGAGGTCCTGACGGACGCCGCCGGAAATGCGGCCTTCACATTCACCGGCACGGTGCCCCTGCCGGCCGGCTGGGCGGTGACGGCGACGTCGCCCGAGAAGGCGTTCGGACACACGTCCGAGTTTTCCGCCTGCATCGGAACCGGCACGCCGCCACCGCCGCCGGAGGAGGAGCCGAACCATGCGCCCGCTCTCGCGACGATCGGCGACCAGTGGGTGGTCGAGGGCAGCGCCCTGGCTTTCACGCTCGATGCCACGGACGAGGACGGCGACGCCGTGACCTACGCGATGGTCGACGGTCACGCGACACCCGGGGGCGACGACGACATGTCGCTCGACCCGTTGACGGGCGAATTCTCCTGGACACCCGCCGACAACTACAGCCAGGAGGTGACGTTCATCGCGAGCGACGGCCAGGACGTCGACACCGAGACCATCACCATCAGCTCGCAAAACGTCGCGCCGTCCCTGGGCGTGGGCGGCGGAGCGTTCGTGACGAGCTACACCCTGGGCGGCATGATCGCGTCGGCGAGCCTCGCCTACAGCGACGTGGGATGGCACGATGACCATGCCCTGAGCTCGTTCACCTGGACGGTCGACGAGGTCTCGATGACGGATCTCGCGGTCCTCGTCGACACAGGTGACACCGCAACGATCCCGCCGCTCGAGGCGGGCACCGCGACCAGCACACGGGCGATCGCACCCGGCTGCCACGCGATATCCCTGTCGGGGACGATCCGCGACGACGACGGCGGATCGTCACCGATCGAAAGCCTCGTCAGCGACCTCCAGCTCGACGTCCCGACGTTCGAGTTCCTCGCGCCGATCAAGGACGGAGAGCGCAACATCGCCCGCTGGGGAACGGTCGTCCCGATCCGAGTCCGCGTCACCAGCAGCTGCCAGCCAGGCCTGGCCCTGACCGATCTTGGTCTCTACCTGACCTACGTCCGGGGCAGTGCCGGTGAGATCATCGAGGGCACCGAGACCGTCACGAGCAGCGTCAGCAACGCCGACACGGACAACGTCATGCGGACGGTCGACAGTACCTACCTTTACAACCTTGCGACGCGTGGGCTCACGGCCAACCAGGACTACACCGTGCGGGTGCGGGTCGGCTCGACAAGCGGACCAATTGTGCTGACGGCCGTCCTGCAGCCGCGATGAACCGCGGAGTCAGCCAGGAGGCGGTGGAACTGCACCGGGGTCAGCCATGAAGGCCCGGAGCGCGGCGATGATCGGCCCCGCGTCGTAGAACGGCATGAAGTCGTCGCCCTCGAAGACGGCGACCCGCGCTCCGGGAACGAGGGCCGCGACGTGGCGAGCCTCGCCGGGCCCATCGCCGCGGACGGTGATCAGGGTCGGCACCCGGACGCCCGGCAACAGCTCGTGCAGGTCGGCGAGATCCCAGGCCCGGTTGTAGGCGTCGGCCGTGGCGACGTCGGAGGTCCGGCGCATCCAGCGGGCGAAGAAGGCGATCGTCTCGGCATCGCCCGCCCGGGACGGAGCGCCGCCGGCGACGAACGCCGCGGCGAACGGTTCGCTTCCCCAGCCCTCGGCGAGCTGGCGGGCATACGAGGCCGCCTCGTCGGGCGTGGGGGCCCACGGGTAGTCGGGCCCCGCCACCGATCGGGCGAAGGCGCCGTGCCAGGCCAGGCCCGCGACGCGGTCTGGATACCGGGCCGCGAAGGCCGCGTAGATCGCGCCGCCGATGACGGCCCCGAACAGGAATGGCCGATCGGCTCCGACGGCGTCAAGGAGCCGCAGGAGATCGGCGACGTCGGTATCCAGGTCCCCACGACTGCCGCTGGAGCGGCCCATACCCCGCCGGTCGTGGACGATCACCCGCGCCGAGGCCGCCAGGCCAAGCAGGAAGTCGGCGATCGGCCGATGCTCCCAGATCGTCTCGACGTCGCTCAACTGGCTGAAGGACCAGAGCACGTCCGGAGGGCCCTCACCAACGACCCGGTAGGCGAGCCGCGTGCCATCGTCGGCGGTGGCATGGCGCGTTTCGCTCGGCCGGGGCTGGGTCATCGCCTCACGATACGTCGGCATCGAGGGTGATGCCGTTGCCGTCCGGCAGCCGCGCCATCAGGCCCCAGCCGCCGAAACTCTCCGACACGGCCACGACGAGCTCGTTGTCGCCGGCCTCGAGCGGCAGGTAGACGCCGTGGAAGTAGCCGATCGAGCCGAGGAAGCGGTAGTCGCGCGAGCGATAGGTCTCGTCGCCCCGGAAGAGCTGCCGGCCGTTGAGGTAGACGACAGCCCGATCGCTGAAGCCGAGCTCGAGAAGCCGGGTACCGGCCTCGGGCGCCCGGAGCGATACGCGAACGAATACCGTGTCGTGGCCGTCCTCGAGCGGATGGAGCCGGGCGAAGTTGACGAGCCCGGACGGCTCGGCCTCGAGGAACGTCCAGCCTCCGGCCTTCGACGGCGGCGAGCCCTCGGCCACGGGCTCCGAGACCCACCAGCCGCGGATCGTGCCAGGTGCGGCCTCCGCCCGCGGCGGCGGGACCGGGCCGAGGACCGGCGTCGCCCGGTCGACCGCGAAGCGCGCCACGTGGACCTCGGGGCCGCCCGGCAGGATCCCGACGCCGCCGACCTCCGGTGGCACCAGGCTTTCGAACGCCAGCACCGGCGTCGTCATGTCGTCGATGAACGCCTCACCGCGGGTGCCTGCGAAACTGACCCGGAGCGTGAACCAGCGGCCGATCGGCAGCTCGACCGGCGACCAGTAGCCCGGACCGTGATAGAGCTGCCAGGCCGAGACGCCGTGGAAGGCCGGCGTGTACTGAATCGAGTCGGGGTTGCCGCTCTGGTGGGGTCGGACGAAGAACATCTCGTAGGTCCCGTCCCGGAACCGCCAGGCGAGCCCCGGGAAGGAGCGCTCGGCCGTCGTCGCCAGGTCGAGCTCGAGCGTGCCGTCCCGGAGCTCGAGACCCGGCGCCGGGTAGATGAAGCGCTCGGGATTCGCGAACCGCAGGCACCGCCGGCCGAGATGCTCGGCCGGAACGACTTCGCCGCCCCGCCAGCCCCAGTCGCCTTCGAGCGAAACCTCCGTCATCGACACCCGCGGAGTGTGCCAGCCCGGAGCCGTCGGGGAGTGGCGCCCGTCCGCCGCTAGACTGCCCGCGTGACCACCGGGCAGCGAGGTCGTAGCGACCTCATCGAGCTCGAGCCGCCGGTCGAGAAGGCCTTCCTCGTGGCCGTCGACACGGGCGCCGAGGCGGGCTGGACGGCCGAGGATTCGCTCGCCGAGCTGGCGGCCCCGGCGGTCGACGCCAGGGCCGAGATCGTCGGCGCCGAGTGGCAGAACCGCCGCCACGTCGACCCGAACTGGTACGTCGGCAAGGGCAAGGCCGAGGAGCTGCTGCGGGCCAAGTCCGAGACCGGCTTCGACCTGCTCGTCGCCGACGACGAGCTGTCGCCGGGCCAGCAGCGAGCCCTCGAGGAGCTGGTCAAGACCAAGGTCATCGACCGCAGCCGGCTGATCCTCGACATCTTCGCCCAGCACGCTCGAACCCACGAGGGCCGCCTCCAGGTCGAGCTCGCCCAGCTCGAGTACCAGCTGCCGCGCCTCACCCGCCTGTGGACCCACCTGTCTCGAACCCAGGGCGGGATCGGCTCCCGGGGACCGGGCGAGAGCCAGCTGGAGACCGACCGGCGGATCATCCGCGACCGGATCAAGAAGATGAAGGAGCGGGTCGAGGAGGTTCGGCGGGCGCGGGCCACGGCTGCTCGAGGCCGCGATCGACGGCTGATGCCGACCGTGGGCATCGTCGGCTACACGAACTCGGGCAAGTCGACCCTGCTCAACTCGCTCGTCGGGAGCGACGTCGCGCTGGCCGAGGACAAGCTCTTCGCGACGCTCGACCCGACGTCGCGCCAAGTCCGCCTCGGCGACGGCCAGACTGCGATCGTGACCGACACGGTCGGCTTCATCCACAAGCTGCCGCACCAGCTGGTCGACGCGTTCCGGGCGACCCTCGAAGAGGTGAATCGCGCCGACGTGCTGCTCGAGGTCGTCGATGCCTCCGATCGCCACGCGCCCGAGCACCGGGCGACCGTGCAGCTGGTCCTCGACGAGCTTGGCGCGGGTTCCAAGCCCCGGCTCGTCGTCTACAACAAGGTCGATCTCGTGCACCCGGTGGCGGGGGAGGGGAGTGGCGCCGTCGCGCCGGCCGTTGCCGAGGCCGTGTACGTATCGGCGCTGACGGGGTTCGGCCTGGAGACGCTGCGGTTGCAGCTGTCGGCCCTGCTGGCGTCGCTGTGGGAGGACGTCGACCTGCACCTGCCGTACACCGCGGGGGAGCTGCTCGCGCGCGTGCGCGAGCGGGGAACGATCGACATCGACTACCGGGAGCGGGACGTCCGGGTCCGGGGGCGGGTCACGCCGGCCCTGGCCGGCGAGCTGCGGCGGGCGGCCGCGGCGTGGACCGCGGCCCTGCGGAACGGCTCGAACGGGGCGCCCGCCGCCGGCGAAGGCGCCGGCTAGCACGGGGTTCGGCTCCGTGCCGGGTACTTACGCACATTCCCGTGGATGAGCTGTGGATGGACGCACGAAATTCGGCCCTTGAACTTCGAAAGTCGTGGATAAGTCCCTTCCGCCCCGACGCCCCGGGCCCGTAATCTTCGTCTTGCCCAGAGGGGCCACGAAAACCTAGCGATCTCGACCGGTGCTTGCACCGGTCTCCATACCAGGAGCTTGCTTCAGGTGTGGTGGGGGTCGTCAAGGAGGCGGCGGTTCCTCTGGGCGTTTCGTTGTGCCCGGAACCCCCTATTCGGCGCGCCTCGTTTTCGTGACTCGGCGCGCCTCGTTTCGTGACCTCGCGACCCACGGGCCGGCATTGGGCCCGGGATGACCAGCACGTGAGAATCGGGGAGCTCATCGGGCCCGTTCGTGGTTGAGCCCGACGGCCCGGTCCGATGCGTTTCGTCTCCAATGTGCACTCCCGGCACGCTAGTCAACGAAACCCGCCGTCGAGCGGACTGCAACGGTCCTGCGCCCCGGCTGATTCCGCCCTCCCCGAGGGTGGCTCGGGACAGGTCGGTCGGAGCTTGGGCCGCGGCCGGTCGCAGTTCGGAACGAACGTGCCTGGGGTGGGCATTGGTGAAGAACCGCGACCGCAGCGACGAGCTGCTCGAGGGTCCGGCGCCGCCAGCTAGCAGGTCACGCCAAGGCGTGCACGGCCGCGGCGCGGCGGCCTGTGGACGCGCCGTGGATGGGACGGCCGACTTTCGATGCCGAAGTCCGAAACTCGTGGATAAGGGGGGTTCCCCCGGGTTGGCCACGGGGCTACATTCGGTCTTGCCCGGAGGGGCCCTGAGCAACCAGGAGCGACTCCCGCCGATGCTCGCATCGGCACCCGGTCCCAGTGCTTGCACTGGGTTCGGGGGATCGCCCCAAGGAGTTCGGCGGTTCCTTCGGGCGTTTTGTCATGCGCCGCGCGAGTCCCGGCGCGGCTCGTTCGATCGAGCTGGGAGGGCAGGGGGTTGACCGCCGAGGTCCGGCCCGAACGGCTCGGCGGCTGGTCGCGGATCCCGCTCTCGGCGCAGCTGCCGGCCATCGCACTCGTTGGCATCCTGGGCGTCGGTGCCGTCTACCGGCCAGCCGCCCCGGTCGCCTTCGTCGCCGTGCTGTTCCTGTACCTGGTCGTCCGGTGGCAGGGTCGGCGCTCGACGGTCCTCGCGGCCCTCCTGCCGGTGTCGGCGGTCCTCATGTGGCGCGGGCTGCCGGCCCCGTTGGCCGACCCGGCCGGGCTCGACTGTACGAATTTCCTCTCACCACCGGCCGTGTGGCGGTTCATGGCCGCGGCGATCACGATCGTCGTGGTCGGGCTCCTGGTGGCGGACCGTCGTGCGACCCTCCGGGAGCTCGGGCTGCGGCTCGGCTCGCAACGCGTGGTCCTGGTGTCGCTGGTCGCGCTGGCGGTGGTGGCGCCGCTCGCGGTGTGGTTCGGGAACCTCGTCGGTGGGCTGTTCGGCGAGGTCTTCTTCGGATCGTTCGCGCTCGACTTCCGACCGGCGGCCCTGGCGCCGGCACTCCTGTTCGCGGCTTCGAACGC
The DNA here is from genome assembly GCA_012026785.1 of Chloroflexota bacterium. GTDB lineage: Bacteria > Chloroflexota > Limnocylindria > Limnocylindrales > CSP1-4 > UBA5189. Next base: position 22,478 of record VEOW01000120.1, read on the forward strand.
GGTCGCCGAGGAGGTGGCCTACCGGGGCGCGATGCGGGCCTGGCTGGCGCCGACGCTCGGGATCGTGGGCGCCAATCTCGCCCAGGCGATTCTCTTCGGCCTGTCCCACACCGGCGACGACTTCGTGGGCGCCTCGGCGGCCATCCCGCCGGCCGCGGCGATGGTCCTCGTGGCCTTCGTGGGCGGGGTCATCGTCCGTCGGACCGGCACGCTCCTGCCCGTCGTCGCGGTCCACCTGGCCGCTGACATCCCGCTCTACTACTACTTGGCCTGCCGCGCGGCCTGAGGCCGCCGGGCGAGATCGTCAGCGGACCGTCAGCCGCAGTTTCCCGAACTGCCCTCCGAAGCCGCCGACCTGGACCCAGTAGCGCGTGCCGGCGGCCGTCTTCCAGGTGACACGACTCTGATAGCTCCACGAGTCTTGTGGGTCGTCGACGCAGGCACCGCGGACCGGCACAAGCCGGCCGGTCCCGTTGCGGACATACACCGCCGCCACCGTGTCGAACAGGCTGCCCGCGGTGTCGACCGTCACCCTGGTGCCGTCGCCGTCGATGGCATACCAGACCGTGAACCCGACGTCGGCACCGCACCGGACTGGCCGCTCTGGGGCCGGTGAGGCGCCCTTCGTCCAGAGCGCGACGCGATCGCCGTCGGCGAGGAGACGCGCCCCTCGGGGCTTGTCGTTCGGGGGGACGTGCCCACCCGGCCGGGGACCGTTGGGCGAGGTCGCAATGACCTTCCCACGGACGTCGAAGCCGACGCACCCGCCGAGGTCGAAGCGCATGCCCCCGATGGCGAGGCTGCCCTCGAAGTCGAGCGCCTGACCGCGGTACGCCTCGCGATAGTCGCGGACCCGCAGCGTCTCGTCGATCGGATCGCCCCGCCCGACGATCGCCATCTGGATCGACGCCGCGCCGGCTTCGCCGGAGTCGTAGTCGTAGGCGGCGAGCGCGGCATCGAGGCGGTCGCCTCGGAACGGGACCTGGCCGTAGGCGCCGAGCCATCGACCGTCGTGCGAATACGCCTCGACGTCGACGTAGGCCTCCCGGCGTTCGAGGGCGGTCCAGAGGTATGCCACGTCGCCGTCCGCGTTGACGAGCTCGCAGGCCAGCCCTCGGGACGTGAAGTTGTCGACGTAGGCGGTCGGATTCGTCACGAAGACGCGCTGGGTCCACGAATCGGCGAAGCAGCCATCGAGCGAGAATGCCGAGCCGGCCACCATGAGGGTGCCGGTGGGATCGAGGACCTGGTCGGTGCCCGAGTAGCGCTCCCAGAAGTTACCGTCCCGGTAGCGATCGTCGTACGCCATCGGCGCACCGACCGGGGACAGGATCGCCTCGAAGGCCGCCCAGCCAGCGGGGTCGCCGTTGCGCCGCACCAGCGGGATCCGGCCGGACAGGACGCTGCCGTCCCACTGCAGCTCGGGCGTCCGCTCCCAGTCGCGTGATCGGTTCGGGAATTGCGACAGGTCACCTCGCGTCCAGTACTCGAGCATCGCGTCGGCGCCGTCGGCTGACAGCGCGGCCTCGAAGTAGGCGACGGCCGGGCCGTTGGAAGCGTTGAGCGCATCGCACCAGATCGTGACACCCGCGCCACTGAGATGCGTCGCGCGTCCGGCCCAGGTCGTGCCCGGCAAGGTCAGGATCAGGAGCAGCGCTCCCAAGACCGCCGGGAGGCGCTTCATGGCATTCCTCCTCGCCCCGGGGACGCGGCCCCCAGTCCGGCGCGGAGCTAGCTGTTGGCACGCGCTGCAGCCCGTCTCGGACCGCCTGCGCCGCGTGCCCGTCGGTGTCGGTCTAGCACTCGCCCAGCTGTCGCCGATAGGCCCGAGTGTCACCCGGCGCGACGACTTGCGGCGCTACCCCAACCGTCGTCACCACCACGGCCTCTATCCGGTCGTGCCTTCCCCTCAGCGTCACCGTCCGGTGCCGGCAGGCCGTTGACGTGTCGCGTTGTTGGTCCGGTTGATCCGGACGGACAGTGACTCGAACCGATCAAGCGCGCGGCCGAGGTCGACGAGCAGCTGCTCCCGGTCCTCGGCCGGCGCATCCTGGTCCTCGTAGCGGAGCACGGCCGCGGCATCGCCCCGAGGGCCGGACCCGGTCCGCCGTGGGCCGGGGTAGGGGAGGCCTCACGACGACGCGTTCGTGACCACCACGACGTCGAACGGCTCCTGCTTGCCCTTGAGCGCCAGTCGCCGCCGCTCCAGGTCGTCGCCCAGCCCGGCGGCTCGAGCTGCCTCGGCGGACACCAGCACCTCGCCGGCACCCGCGGCCGCGGCCAGGCGAGCCGCGGTGTTGACCGTGTCGCCGAGCGAGGTCAGCTCGACATGGGGCGGCGTCCCGACGGCGCCGAACCACACGAGGCCGGTATGGACGCCCGCGCCGACGGGGACCCAGGGCGCCTCTGCCATCCCATGGCCGGTCATTCGAAGGACGGCCTGGGCAGCCTCGATCGCGCGGGCCACATGCCGGTCGCCGGCGAGGCCCGGGTAGAACATCGCCACGAGCTCGTCGCCGACGAACTTGTCGATCGCGCCGTCATGCTCGAAGACGGCGCGGCTCGCGACCGCGTAGAACCGTTCCAGGAGGCGGTGGAAATCACCCGGCGACATCGTCTCGGCCAGGGCCGTCGAGCCACGGATGTCGGCGAACAGCATCGTGCCCTCGACTTCGGCACCGCCGTGGTGCCGGATGAGGTGGTTCTGGCAGCCGGTGCAGACGTTCGGATTGGCATCCGACGGCCGGCGGCCGATCAGGCGCATGACCCGGCCGCCGGCGCCCGAGAACGGCGCCGTGCAGAGGCGACAGCGCGGATCGCTCGGCAGGCGCGTGAACAGTCGTCGGGCGGCATGCGTCGCGTCGCCGCCTTGGGTCAGGTACTCGCGCCAGTACTCGTCGTCGAACGGCTTGCCGCCGGTCTCGGGCTCCATGCCCCCTCCGCAGCAGTCGCGTTCAGCGTACCTCGCGGTTGCCGCCTGGGCCGTAGCGGGCTACCGGCGGCCAAGGACGAGGTCGATGCCGTGGAGGATGAGCTCGAGCTTGGCGGGGGGCAGTCGGCCGACGACCTCGAGCCGGTCGCGATCGATCGTCACGAGCTGCGTCACGTTCGCGACCGACCGGCGGGGCAGGTGACTGTCCCGCTCGGATAGCTCGACGTTGCCGGGGCTCCTGGCCCATCTGCGGTTGCTCGTGAGGGCCACGCAGACGACCGTCTGGAGCGACGAGCGATTGAACGGGTCGGCCTGGACGACGACGATCGGCCTCCGGAACCCCGGGCCGGAGCCGGCCGGATCGGGCAGCTCGGCCCAACAGACGTCGCCCTGCGCGATCACAAGTCCGTTGATTCGAGAGTGGCCCGCGCGGTCGCCTCGAGGAAGGAATCGCGGCGGTCCCGCGGTCCAAGCGACCGGATCACTTCGTCCACCGCGTCGGTCACCTCGTCCTCCGAGTGCCGGGCGACGTATTCCCGGAGTGCGGCGGTGTAGACATCGCTGCGCGTGCGGCCCTGCCGACGGGCGAGGCGCTCAGCCTTGTCGAACACGTCATCGGGAACCGAGATCGCGGTCTTCATACCGCGAGTATAACCGGCCCCGTCGCCCGGAGCGGGCACCTCATTGTCCTCGAGCGATCATCGCAGAGTCGCTCCAGCTTCGCCCGCCAGCCTCCCGAGCAGGCAGTGCATTGACTAAGTCGGACTAAGGCGATAGGATCGCCGGCGATGGAGAGGCCAGTCAACATTCACGAGGCCAAGACCCACCTGTCGCGTCTCGTCGAGCGCGTCGAGGCGGGGGAGGAGATCACCCTCGCGCGGGCCGGCCGGCCGGTCGCCCGGCTCATCCCGTACCGCCCGCGTCGCGAGCCACGCAAGCTCGGAATGTGGAAAGGAAAGGTCTGGCTGGCCGACGACTGGGACTCGGCGGCCACGAACGCCGAGATCGGGAGGCTCTTTGACTCGTGATCGCGCTGTTGGACGCGCACGCGCTCATCTGGGCCTTGACGGACGACCGTCGCCTGGCCAAGGACGCCCGGGCGGCCATCAAGGACCGCGCCATTGACGTTCTCGTCTCGGCGGCCACGGCCTGGGAGCTGTCGATCAAGCAGGCCAGCGGCAAGCTGAAGCTCGATGGGTCCCTGCTCGAGGACGTCGAGGCAGCCGGCTTCTCGTGGCTCCCGATCACGCCTGGCGACGCGGTCTCGGCCGCGGCCCTCCCGCCACATCACCGCGATCCGTTCGATCGAATGCTCGTCGCCCAGGCCAAGCGCCTGGACGCGATCCTCATCACGCGCGATCGAGATCTGGCGGCCTACGGGGTCGAGCTCCTGCTCGCCTGAGTCGGCGACAGGGGAGTCGCCAAGAACCGATCGGTCTCGAGGTCCGCGTCGCCGTCGTAGTTCGGCCGCTCCTCGGACCAATGTTGTAGTATGCAACAATGATCACCGTTCCTGAGGCTGCCCGTCGCGCCCGACGCAACCCCGAGACGATTCGTCGCTGGATCCGGGAGGGGAAGTTGCGCTCCACCAAGGTCGGCACCCAGCACACGATCGAGGAGCGCGACCTCGAGGCCATCCTCGATGCCGACGACGAGATGCTGCCGCTGCCGCCGGAGTGGCGGACGACCTCGTGGGGTGCCCCGATGCCGAACGTCGTCAGGCTGGTGCGCCGCTCGAGAGAGGCGCACTGAAGCGTGCGCCTCGTCGTGGATGCGAGCGTGATCGTCGCGATCTGCTACGCGGGCGGCGAACTCGGCCGTCTCCGAGGTCACGAGCTGCATGCCCCCGCACTCCTGCCGGCGGAAGTGACCTCGTCGATCCGCGAAGCGGTCTATCGGGGCGAAGTCCCACTGGCCCAGGCCGCCGGCGCCCTCGAGCGCCTGGCCGGCCTGTTGCTGACATACGACACCCCGGGAGCGCACGCCCTCGATGCGTTCACGCTCGCCGAGCAGCTGGGCTGGGCCAAGACGTATGACGCGGAGTACGTCGTCCTCGCGCGAGCCCTGGACGCCCCGCTCGTGACGCTCGACGGGCGTCTGCAGCGCGGTGCCGCGGGCGTGGCCCGAGTCATCGGGCCCGCCGCCACCGAAGCCGAGCCCCCGGTTGCCGCTGTCCTCGAGCGGCGTCGATGATCTCGCGTCGCGGACGGACGAGCTGTTGGAGGGTTACGGCGAGCGCTGATCGTCCTCGATCTCGGCTGCCGCGCCGAGCGCCTCGTCCTTGCGGCTGCCGCCAGCCGACGCTTGCCGAGCTGCGCACGTGATATGCTGTGGTGCACGATGACAACAGTGGGGGCACGGCGACGATGAGCAGGACCAACCTGACCATACAGCTCGAGAGCGACGTGATCCGTCGCGCCAAGGTCGTGGCCGCCAAACGCGGAACTTCGGTGAGCGCGCTCGTCGCGCAGGAACTCACCGAGCTCGCGGACGAGGACGAGCGCTACGAGGATGCCCGGCGGAGGGCAATGCAGCTGATGGAGCACGCGACGCCCCACGGTGGCCGGACGTGGAGCCGTGACGAGCTGTATGCCGAGCGCCTGGATCGGCATGGCAGCCGGCGATAGGACCTTCATCGACACCAACATCCTGCTGTACGCGCACGATGCGTCAGCGGCAGCCAAGCAGCCCGTTGCCCGTGCGGTCCTGGATCGCCTCTGGGCCGAGCGCGCCGGGACGCTCAGCACCCAGGTCCTCCAGGAGTTCTACTACGTGGCCACCCGAAAGCTGAGTCCGCCGGTCAGCCGAACAGAGGCGCGCCAGGTGATCGACACGTACTCGGCGTGGCCGACCGTGATACTGGATCCGGCGCTCATCCTGGCGGCCACACGCCTTGAGGAAGAGGAGCAGCTATCGTTCTGGGACGCCCTCATCGTCGAGGCGGCCCGGCTGTCAGGCGCGACGCGCCTACTGACCGAGGACATGCAGCACGGGCGGGTCCTCGGTGGGGTTCAGATCGTGAACCCGTTCGCGCCCGAACCGCAGGCCGAGTCCGGCGCTGCTGCAGCTGGCGACGCCGGACGAGGCTCAGGACCCCGGGCGCGTTGTGCGCCCGAGGACGCATGACCCCAACGGCACGGGTCGGCTTCCGTGCGAATTGAGGTACTTCCGATAATGGTAGTTATGTCCGCGCTGCGCGCAGTCGGTACGTTGCCGCTTCGATTCGAATGAACAGGCGCTTGAGCCAACCCGGAACTCTCCTCAAGAGGTCGACATTGCTTCGTAGCCGTTCGATGAGGGCGAGGACGGTAACTGCGAGGCCGATTGACAGCGTGGGAAGTACGAATGTAGGAAGTGATAAGCCGCTTCCGACGGCCGCGACGACGATGCCTGCCGTGACCAACGATGTCGCGATAGGCGCGAACCAACCGGGCCATCGCGGCTCAAGCCCGAATGCCAGAAATCCACGGAATGGCCTGGTTCCGTCGGGAGCGATTGCTTCGTCACGCCAGTGGTATATGAGCATCTTATCCGTTCGGCGAAGGTCAACGGCCCGGTCGAGGTAGGGCTCCCAGGTTGCACCCTCGAAGAGCCGTACGTAGCGAAGTGGTGGACTCGCTTGCGTATTCTCTAGCCACGACGGCAGGATTACCAAGGCGTTCAGCTTCGATATGGAGGCCGTACGCCGTTCGAGGTCTCGGAAAAGGGCGTCCTGTCCTGTGTAGCCGATTGCATCACGCGGTTCATTCACTCGCAGATCGATTAGTGCTGAGCGCCTTGAGCGTCCCCAGACCCAAGTCCGGTCTCCCCGGCCGGGCCGAAAACGAATTCGGACGTACCCGGTCGTATTAGCCTGCAGCCGACTAGAAAGCCGGCACGTCCAGAGGGACATCCGTGCTCGAGATAGCTCCTTGGCATCGGCTGCTTCCTTCTCGAATGCCTTGACGGCCGCAACAGGAAGCGTGGACCCATCGGCTAAGCGTAGCGTCGTTCCAACAGCGGTCACGGGCTCACCAAAGATCAACGAGCCGACGCGTTCGTTGGTAATTCGGGCGCTGATGTCCTCTGCGCTCGGCACGGCCGCGACGTCGCTCGTTTCCACATCGAATGGCAGAAGGACTTGGAACTTCGATATGGGGTGCGACTGTGCGACGAATTTGATGCCGACATCGAAATACAGTACGCGACGCATGAACCCGCTCAGCGACCACAGATTCAGATGGCAGTTCTCAACAATGAAGTCGTCATCCTCGTCGCCATGGAGAACAGCAAATGAGCCCATAAATTCAACCCGCGTCGTACACGCGTGCATACGACACAGGTGGCCTCGCTAGCCCGTATGCTTGCACGGACTCAGCGTGCTGCCACCGGATCGGATTCATGGCCTCAATCGCACTGGCTGTCGAAGCGCCCTCGAGGTAAGCCGCTTCCAAGTGATCAAGCGGCACACCTGCAATAACGTCTATCACTGCAGCCGCGGCGACACGCACCTCGCCGACCTTGAACTCCCCAGTAACAGCCGAGACTGGCGCGCTCTCATAGACCAAGACACGGTCGCCCGTGGCGAGGTTGACTCGACGCCGTCGATACTCATAGCGCTTGTCCCCGGCGTACAGGGCCCTCGCGAACCCTGGGTGTATCGAAAGTAGCCATGTCCGCTTGATCTCGCCACTCATAGACGTCCTCGTGCTCTCCCATCCCATATTTGTGGATTGCCGTGCCGATATGCTTGAAGCCGTAGCTAGTCGCCAGGCTGACGATGCCGCCCTTACGTCCGCGCCGGTGTGTCATGTAGCCCTGAGCCACTCCCCTGCTTCGCCAGTCACGGATGATCCAAGTGAGGAGTGCGGTCCCAATCCCTCGATTCCTGTACTCGGGTGAGACGTAGAGAGTTGCGAGCTTCTCACGGTCCGCTTTCGGCTTGTAAATGGCCGCTCCAACGATGTGTCCCTCTGCATCGACTGCGACAACAGTGCGCGCCTTGGGTTGGTCGCCCACGCCGAGTGTGCGCTTCAACCAAGCGTCGAATCCTGGGTACAGCACCGCGAAACCCTCAAGCAGTGCACTCGTCCCAGCCCAATCCGCTGGCTGCCACGAACGCAGCACTACGGGCATGCCGGTAGCGTCAGAAACGATCATTGGATTCGTCCTCGGCCACGTAAGTAGAGATCGGTGAACGTCGCGTCCGAGATCTCACGGGGAGCTTGTGGCGCCCGCTTTACGATGCGCCGAACCAGAGTCGCCGGTACCGTCGAGGCGAATACCTCGGTTCCAACGAACCTGAGAGCCTGCGCCAGCCCAGCGCGCGCGGTTCCCGCGACCTGCTCCAGTCTCCACACACCTAGGTGACGATATCGATCGAAGAGCTCCTCGGGCGTTCCGACATGGATTTCCTCCAGCTGTGAGGCTGCGACAATACCCGGAGCCTCGATGGCCGCGGGACCAGTTCCGCTCATATACCAAAGAATTCGGGCAGGAGCGACGAGACGGATGCCCACTGGGCTCCGATAGTAGACATGTTCGCGACTCAGGCCTAACCCTTCAGGCCTTCGGAACAACCCCGCCGGTCGTCCAAGCAACTCCACCGAGAATTCCTGTCGAATGGGGATTAGGTAGTTCTTGATGCCTGTGCCAACCACCTTGGCCGGCCACCAATAGCGCTCCCATTCGGCGGCAGCCATGATCGTGAGCGTTGCGACCTGCGATGGTGCCACTGCGCGGCATTGTCGGGACGCCTCGACCGCCGCTGCCCCGATAGTCAAAGGCTGGCCGACCGCATCAATGACGAGACCTACCAGGTGCGTCCCGTCGCGCGAATACCCATCCTCAAAGGCAGCTGATTGAATGTGGCGCGATGGGTATTGGTCCTCAATCCGAATGCATGCCGCGCCCGTGGCCAGCGCCGCTAGGCGCAGGGTCCTCATCAATTGGCGCGCCAGCGTCGGTGCAAGGGCAGTCTCGGCGACCCGGGCGAGGCCAACAAGCAAGCAACCGCCTTCGGGCTTGTGGACGAGGCACGCCTGAATCGCACCGGCCGCGTCTCGTATAGCCACCCGATCGTATCCTTCGACAGTAAGGCGTCGGACCGATGAGAGGAACTGCGAGCGTCGTTCGCCCAAGCGGCCGTCGAAGAGGTCGCCGAGAATGTCTGCCTCGCCGCCGGCGAGCAGGTGCAACTCAAACGCGGTCGCCTCCAGCGAGGCCGGGCGATATGCCTCTATCCGCTCGAGTTCATCGAGTCGAACCAAGGTTTCCGCGGGCCTTAGGATCCTGAGCTGATGCTTCAAGGCGGCGTCCGCAAGGCAGTCGATAACTTCCTGATCCCGCGTTATGAAGACTTGAAGTCCAGCAGCGATGGCCTCGGCGACATAGCGAATGTCATGCTGTCCTCGCGGAGAGACAGCGAACGCGGGGTTTCTCTCAACTGCGATCTCTGAGAGTTCGGCGACCAGGATGGCAACGAGTTCGCGGTTGGGTCTGTACTCCGGCAGTCCGAGTGCGAAGAGGTTGGCGTCCCTGCGAATGTGGTCGGGTGTTCTGTCGATCTCGATATCCAGCTCTGGGGTGCGGACCAGATCGAGTTGATCGACCAGGTCGTCGTTAAGGAGCGCCTTAGATTCGGCTGCGTCTCGCCGATTGGCCTCTACTAGGTCTCGAATGATGTTCATGTCGACCGATGCACGCACCTCGACAGGGCCCCGTCCTGAAAACAACGTTGGTTGACCATGGTCCCGCCACCAACTAACGAGAGTCGTGGCCTGTTGCCCTCGGCCACCCCGCTCTCCGCGCCGCTCGAATCCAAGGCTTGACCACATCCGTCCAAGTCCGTAGTCCAGTCGACACCACACACCAATACCTGCGCTAGTGGCGTGTAGTCTGGACAGATGCTCGATCAGGAGCCGGGCGATCCCGCGATTACGAACGGATGGCGCCGTGACAAGTTGTGTCAACCTGATCGCATTCCCGCTAGATCGAAACAGCGCAAAGCCGCTCACCTGGCCATCTCGGTCACGTGCAAGCAACAGCCAACGGCGACGCGCGGCTTCGAAGTAGACGGCCCGGGGAAGGAGACCAACGGTGGCACGTGCAAGGTCACCAAGCGCCACAGCTTGATCGATCGCCGCTCGGTCCCCTGGATCCGCCACCACCAACTCGATGCCGAGATCATTCGGTGCACCCCTCGACTCAGGTACGTCGCCAGTCGCGACGTTCGTGTCCCTTGTCGGTGCGAGTCGTGACGGGTTGGTTGTCATTTCGATTCAGCGCAGATGGGCGCGCTGTCCCAGTCTTCACCCGTAGGATCCAGCCCAGCGCGATGCTGCCAACCGCAACTGGATGCGCCGCCGGCGTGGGGCGTCTCCGTGCGCCGCCGCGCCCTCACGGCGCGATCACCTTGAGCACCTCGTCGCCATAGTGGTTGATCACCTTGATGGTGATCCTGCCCGAGCGGGGGCGCGGGAAGGGGCGGGAGACGGTCGAGTTGATGGTCGCCCAAGCGTCGTCGGAGATGTCGGCGCGCAGGGGCGCGGCGGAGCTTGTCGTAGGGGTCATCGGAGCCGGTGAAGTAGGCGTGGCGGACGAAGAAGGCGTCGCCGTCGTAGTCGGTGTCGAGGAACCAGGCGGCGATGTCGTCGGTCGAGGAGGAGCGGACCTGGCCCGTGGTCGGGTCGTAGACGTCGAGGCCGCGGATCTCGACCTGGAGGTGCGGATCGGAGGCCGAGCCATTCGAGGGGACCTCTCGGACCTCGATGTCGGGCTCGCCGAAGACCATGAACAGGTTGCCGGTGCCGGTCTTCTTGAGCAGCTCGTCGCCCATCGCCAGGTCGGGGTTCATCCGGGCACGCACGATCGTCAGGCGCCCGAGGCTCGAGGCCTCCTCCACCACCAGGGGGTCGAACGCGAAGCCGCACACGACGAGCAGGTCGGCGATCTTGACGGCCTCCTTGGCGGCGTCGCGGACGAGCTCGGTCAACTCGGCAGGTCCAGGTTCTTGGCCGGCTTGCGCTCGAGTCGGGCGACGAGCATGTCGGGTCGACCAGCCTGACGAACGACTTCAAGACGCAGGTTCATCTCGGACCTGCCGCCATATCGGGCGACGACGCGCTGATAATCCGCTTCCGTGAACTCGACACGACCGCCGGCGCGGTCGAGCAGGATCGTGAGCGTGCTGTAGGCCATCGCCGTGCGATGGCGCTGGGTCCGAGCGGCATCGCCGGCGCCGTCAGCCACGCGCGGCTCTCGCCGACGTCAGAAGGGACTCGTCGCGGGAGACCGCTCGTGCGTGCGCGGTTTCGCACCGCTCGTCCGGAGTCTCGAGCAGCGCGAGACTCCCGTGCCGCCAGCCTGGCTCGAACACTTCCCTCCCCCGCCTCGCAGTACGACCTGGGGGGCCGTGCCCGACTATACGGCCAGACCCTGGGGCCTCGTCTATGGAGGAAAACCCTCCCCGGCATCGAGTCGCGCGCCGGAGCTCGCGGGTTCAGTCGCTGACGAGCTCGAGCCTGACCCGACGATGCGACACGGCGGCGGCGTAGCGGTCGAGCGTCGAGTACCGGATGTCGCCCTTGGCCGACTCGATCTCCGCGACGACTGACTGGCCGACGCGCATGGCCTTGGCGACGGCGGCCTGCGTCAGCCCGTTGGCCTTCCGCTCCGCCACCAGCCGCTGGATGAGCCGCTGGCGCCGAATTTCGGCCTCCAGGAGTTCGGCGTATTCGGGGTTGGCTTCGATCCGGTGCTGGATCGACAGATCCAGGTCGTCCATGTGCGCCTCCGTCGTCGGTCACCATATCGGTCATGACCGATATCGTCAAACTCACCTAGCTCCCCTGCTCCGCCAGTCATCGCGACGTTTTCGAGCCAGCTCGAGGTCTCGAAGCCCACCGATCGGAGGACGCGCGACGTCTCGTCGCCGAGCCACCGCGTCCGTTAGTCCTCCATGGCCTCTCGGCCGCCACGCAGTGTGAAAATGATCGCGGCGGTGGGTGGCAGAGGTCGGGTTACCTTGGTGCCATGAGTCCGTCGTTAGTCTGGTCCCGGCGACCTCGAGGCACCAACGCATTGTTGCTCCCGATCCAGGGAAGCACGCAGGCTAGAGTCTGAAGGTCGAGGTCGCCCGCCCGCCGCGCTGGAGAGGAGCGGTGTGGTCATGGACGTCGTCTACGAACGCTGTGCCGGGCTCGACATCCACCGCGACACCGTCGTCGCCTGCGCGATCACGCCCGAGGCCCGTGAGATCCGCACGTTCGGGACGATGACCGCCGAGCTGCTGGGTCTGGCCGACTGGCTGGTGGAGCACGGGGTGACGACCGTCGCGATGGAGTCGACCGGCGTCTACTGGAAGCCGATCTGGAACCTGCTCGAGGGCCACGACCTCGAGCTCCTGCTCGTCAATGCCCGCCACATGCGGGCCGTGCCGGGGCGTAAGACCGACGTCCATGACGCCGAGTGGATCGCCGACCTGCTGCGCCACGGCCTGCTGCGGCCGTCCTTCGTGCCCGACCGGGCCGGCCGGGAGCTGCGCGAGCTGGTCCGCTACCGCAAGAGTCTCGTCGGCGAGCGGAGCCGCGAGGCCGAGCGCCTGCACAAGGTCCTCGAGGGCGCCAATATCAAGCTCGGCGCGGTCGCGACCAACATCCTCGGCGCGTCGGGCCGGTAGGTCGCTGCGCGGACGCCACATAAGACCCTGACCGGCGCCTCGGCTGACAGGTTCGTGGCGGTCGTCATTCCGTCCTGCGCCTTAGCCGATCTGCTTGGGCTTCAAGGTGAGCTGTGGCCCGACGATAAGCATCGAGGAGTTCGGGGTCTGGCTCCAGGACACCGTCCAAGTCAGCCTCGGCGTTGCCGATTAGCGCCCGCAGCCGGAGCACGTTCTCGAGCTGCAATAGCAGGCGCGAAATGTGCTCAGGGTCCATGGAGGCCATTTCGGGCTCCCTACTACACCGGGATCCTCGCAGCTGCGCAGTTCTATGCAGCTGAGACTGCATATTCCCATGCTGTTCGATTTGGAACCAGCAGGTTGTCCACGAAGTTTCGAACGCTCACTCTCAGCCAGCTGGATTCTGTCCACAGTTCGTCCACACCGATGAGAACGTATGTTCGCGTAAGTGCGGACGCCGATCGCCGCATCGGCGTGGATCAGCGCTTGTGGGAGACGTTGCTCGCGACTGGATGCGTAGCTAAAGCGGATCTGGAAGGGGCTCTCGAATCGAAGCCGCGACGTCCTGCGCCCACCTCTTCGCGTCGGTGAGGTCGCCTCCTGCGGGAACTGTGCCGCGATACCGCCAGTCGCAACTCAGCTTCTGGAGCTTCCGGTACCCCGCGGGCCCGGCCGCGCTGCTCGCCAGGTGGTACACCGCCGCCATGCGATCGGAATGCTCGCCATGGTGCTCGTTGTGATCAGCTAATCGCGCTTCTATCACTTGGACGAGTGCGTAGAAGATGAATGTTGGGACCCAGACGAGCCAGGAACCGCCAGCAGCCTCCAACTTGGCAGCGAGGCTGGCGTTCGTCTCCGCGGCCGTTCGGTGCGTGTGGCGCTCGGACACTCAGACTAACGCACCGGGTGGACCTGAACGTAGCCGGCGTGGTCAATGTCGGTCGCCTCGACCACGTCGTAGTCAAACGCCTTCCCGCTCCGCTTTACCAACGGGAAGATACGATCCTCGATGTTGTCGATCGTGTCCGCCCAACTTCCGCTTGCGGCAACGAGGAAGTGAACTCGGGGACCGGCGCTGCGGGCCCTGATCCACAGTATGTTCTGGATCCCGGAGACGGCAGCCACGAATGTCTCGACCGAGCGTTCGACGGCGAGCCCAACGTTGTCCCAGTTGGATGGTGCCTGCGGCTGCACAGAGGGCGACGACGGCTCTGGTGGGCCAGAGAACGCGCGCCGGACGCGATCAAGGAGCGATGGAGTGGTGCTAGGTGGATCGAGAGTCGGCAAGGCTGGTCGCGCCTCTAGCGTGGGCATTGGCACCCTCTCACCCCTCCCCTCTCCGTTGGAATCGACCCAACAGGGAGTTCCTTGCAGGCGAATAGTACTGACGTGTCAATGCGGGTGCTCAACTTAGGAGACGTCAAGGGTTGGACTCACGTTTCTATGGGTGATCGACATGGCACAGCTCATAAAGCACAGGGATCCGCTCACCGCAGCACCATGACCTTCAGGACCTCATCGCCGTAGTGGTTGATGACCTTGATGGCGATCTTGCCCGAGCGCGGGCGCGGGAAGGGGCGGGAGACGGTCGAGTTGACAGAGTCCCAGGCCTCGGGCGCGATGACGCCTTTGATCGCACGCCGGAGCTTGTCGTAGGGATCCTCGGCGCCGGTGAAGTAGGCGTGGCGGACGAAGAAGGCGTCGCCGTCGTAGTCGGTGTCGAGGAACCAGGCGGCGATCGGGTTGTCGCCGCTGTCGAGCGCGGACGTCCGTAGCTCGCCGGTGGTCGGATCGTAAACGTCAAGGCCGCGGATCTCGACCTGGAGCATCGCCTCGTCGGCCGAGCCGTTCGAGGAGACCTCGCGGACATCGATGTCGGGCTCGCCGAAGACCATGAACAGGTTGCCGGTGCCGGTCTTCTTGAGCAGGTCCTCCCCCATCGCGAGGTCGGGGTTCATCCGGGCGCGCAGGATCGTCAGGCGCCCGAGGCTCGATGCCTCCTCCCCTACAAGCGGGTCGAACGCGAAGCCGCACACAACGAGCAGGTCGGCGATCTTGACGGCCTCCTTGGCGGCGTCTCGGACCAGTTCGGGGCCGACGGTCCCAAACTCGGGGCCGATGGCGATCGCCGCCGTCCTGGCCTTGCCGCTCTCGGTGTACTCCCCTACCCCCTGGACGTAGACGCCCGGGTACGGGTCGAGCCGGCTGAATTCGAGCCGCTCGTTGCGCTTGGTGTTCTGGACGCCGGCACGGCGGAGGTTGTCGAGGATCGTCGTGACGAAGCGGCTGGCGTCGACCGACTCGACGGGCGCCGGGATCTCGGGCGACTCGTCCTCCGGCCCGGTTCGAAGGACACGGTGCGGCGACAGGCTCTCGACCGTGAACGGGCCCGACACGCGCACGACCTTGCGGTCCTCGTACGGGCGGTCGAACAGGGTCTCGGTCTCGGCGTGGCGCGCGATGGCGGCGTCGATCTCCTCGCGCGTCATGCCCTCGCGGATGTCGGGGTTCTGGGCGATCGACTTCAGGGTCACGTGCGGCACGCGCTCGTACACGAAGCCCCGACGGACATCGCCGGTCGTCGCCGGCATCGGGCTCGGCGGCGCCTGGCCGGTCAGCTCGGTTTCCTTGCGGACGCCGGCCTCCGAGTCGGCGAGCAGGTACCACGGGTACTTCGCGGCCATCAGCCTCGAGCGTGCGAGGGCGAGCGCGACGCGGCTCGTGTCGATCGTGATCCAGCGCCTCCCCCACTGCTCGGCGACGTAGGCCGTCGTGCCAGAGCCGCACGTCGGGGCGAGCACAAGGTCGCCGGGATCTGTCGTCATCAGGAGAGCGCGCTCCATGATCTTGGTGTTTGTCTGGACGACATACACCTTTTCCATCGCGCTGCCTGACTGCGTGTCTTCCCAGACGTTGTTGTAGGGAAACGCGGGAAAGTCCTCGAGATAACGGATGTAGGACAGGCCGCCCCCGGTGGCGGCTACTCTTCCGGCCGCGATGAGGCGCTCCATCCCAGTTCGATTCGTCTTCCACTCGCCCGACGTTGGCAGGTACTCCCGACCGTCGACGGCAACGGGGTAATTCCCGGTCCTGGCCTCTCGGATTCGGGGTGACGTGAGGATCTGGTAGCGGAGTACACGGCCGGCAATTGGGACGGAGCCGGACCTCTCACTCGGTGTCAGCCGCCGACGCCTCCCGTTGGGCTCTTCAACTGTGTCATACGCGTCCGACCCGGCAAGGCCGACGCCTTTCGGCCGGTAGATCGGCCGATACTTGGCCGCCCCGCGCTCTTTCGCGTACCACAGGACGTAATCAGCCGTTGGCGCAAGGAATTCGCTGGTCGCCCCGGCTGTCTTTCTGAACGCGATCTGCGAAATGAAGTTGCTCGGGTGGAAGACCTCATCGAGGATCGAGCGGACCAGATGGACGTTCTCGTCGCCGATCTGGACGAATACCGATCCACTGGGCGTAAGGAGATCCCGTGCGACGTTGAACCTGTCGCGAAGGTAGCTCAGGTATGAATTGACGCCGAGCTCCCACGTGTCGCGGTAGGCGCGAACCTGCTCAGGCTGGCGGGTGAGATCTGTTAGCTTGCCATCCTTGACGTCGGTCCGGCGAGTCGAGACCTGCCAGTTCGAGCCGAACTTGATCCCGTACGGCGGGTCGACGTAGATCGTCTGGACCTGGCCCTTGAGGCCCTCCTTCTCGGCGAGGCTGGTCATGACCAGCAGGGAGTCGCCGAGGATCATCCGGTTCGACCATTTGCCGGCGTGGCGGTAGAAGTCGACCTTCTCGTCGAACGTCAGGTCCGTGTACGGCCCGAAGAAGCCGAGCTGCTCCTCGGTCCGGCGGCCCTCGCTCGTCGAGCGCAGGTCCTCGATCAGCGCGAGCGGGTCGATCGTCTCCTGGATGTAGATCGGGACCGCCGGCACCTCGAGGTCGCGGCCGTCCTGCTCGTCCTTGCCCTTCCAGACAAGCTGCGGGTCGAGGGTCGGGTCGCGCGGGTAGCGCAGGATGGTCGGCCTCTTCTCTTCGTCCCGGACGAACGACTCGAGCTCGGCGGTCGGGATGTTCGGGCGGCTCGCGCCATCGTGCCCGAGCGAGCGGACGGGCGTGATCTTGTCAGACATGACTGATTCCGGGCTCGATGGTTGAATGTTGACCTGCGATCCGAACCAGGCGCGTAGGCAGGTCCGGCATGACAATCGGCGGCGTCGGGCGCTGTGCTGGTCGTGCGGCCCCCGATTCGCCTAGAAAGCGTCGAAGCAGGCTGATCATGCCCTTCCTCCGGCTGGCGAGTAAGCCGCAGTGAACCGCCGAACCGGACAATCCTCGCCCGCCGACCATGTCGCGAGGTCGGCGTGCCCACCCTGCTGCGGATCGGCCCTCACCGGTTCCATTTCCACTCGCGGGAGCACGATCCGCCGCATGTCCATGTTTCGTCGCCCGGCAAGGAGGCGGTCTTCAATCTCGACCCGGTCGTCGAAGAGGGCAGCACGGGCTACACTCGGCGCGATCTTCGGCGGATCGAGACGGTCGTCAGGGCGCATGGCGAGGAGTTCCTGAGGCGTTGGCATGAGTACTTCGGTCCATAGCCTCCCAGAGACCTGGCCGCGCGCGGCCGAGGTCCGGATCGTCCCCGGTTCCGTGTGGGTTCGACTCGTCGACGGTCGCGAGTTGACGGTGCCGTTCCAGTGGTTCGGGTTTCTGTCGGATGCAACCGACGCCCAACGGTGCGACATGGTGCTCGAGGGAGACGGGGCGGCAATCTACTGGCCGGCGCTCGACGACAGCGTGTCGGTCCCATCGCTCCTGGGGCTGCCCGAGGACCCGTCCTTTGGTCTGCCCGTTCGGTGGCTTCAGGCGAAGCGATCGAAGTAGTCGCTTCATCGTCCAGCCACCACGGGCCCGAGGTAGCGCGACCGGATCAGGTCGGCCGCGTTCTCCATGTGGGTGACCTCGAGGAAGGCCCCGCGGCCGAGGCCGCCCCAGTTGTTGACGGCCGGGATCCAGAGATCGTTCGCCGCGGCGACCTTGGCCTGCTTCTCCTTCTTGGCCTCGCCGGAGACCTCCAAAAGCAGCGTCAGGAGGTCGTCGTCGCCGGTCGAGTGACGGTCGCGGATTTGAATGAGGAAGTCGGGGACGTAGTTGGCGGCGCGGCCCTCGTAGCTGTACGGGATCTTCAGGTTCAGGCCCTGGTTCTTGACGTAGCTGACGACCTCGGGCATGTCCTCCAGCTTTGCGGCGAGCTCGGTCTCCCAGCCGGAGTCCTGGGCGACGCGGTTCACGTGGCTCTTGGTCGTGTCGTAGGTCGTCTTCGTCGTTTCGAAGTAGACGTCGTCGGTCGAGCCGATCGAGTCGTAGGCGCGGAGGGTCGGGACGAGGCGGCGCTCGCCCTTTGTGGCGTTCGTGATCGCGCGGTGGATCTTCTCCGCCGCGGCGTGGCTCCACTCGGCCAGGAGCAGCATCTGCGGGAAGGCGCCGTCGCCGAGGTACGGCTCGACGCACTCGTCGATCCAGCGGCGGCTGATCGTGACGAGCTGCGGGAACAGCCAGGGCTTCGCCTGGCCCTCGGGGTCGCGGAAGTAATTGTCGAGCGTCCGCTTGGCGATCGCGAAGGCGACGGTGTTGAGGCGGTGTTCACGGAGCGGCAGGTCGAGCAGCTTCATCTCGCCGACGATCGGGTCGAGCTCGGTCTTCGTCGGGACGTCGCGGGTCGAAAGCTCCAGGATCGAGCGCTCGTCGAAGGTCGCCTCGATGCGCTCCTTGGGCATCTCGAAGCGATAGCCGACGACCCGCGGGAACTCGATCCGAAGGTTCGAACGCTCGGGCAGCGATCGAACGACGAGCACCGGCTTGCGCGCCCGAACCTTGCCCTTGCCGGTCGTGGCCAGGAAGGTGAACGGGACGCCGAGGACCTCGGCGTATTCCGGTTCGAATAGCCCGTCGGGGTTGGTGTCGTAGCTCGCCCGCCGCAGGGCCCGTCCGACGACCTGCTCGCACAGCAGCTGCGTCCCGAACGCCCGAATGCCGAGGATGTGGGTGACCGTGTTGGCGTCCCAGCCCTCGGTCAGCATCGAGACCGACACCACGCAGCGAATGTCCGCGCCGAGCCGGCCGGGCTTGCCGACGGTATTCAGGACCTCGCGCAGGATGTCCTCGTCGGTGAGGTCCTCCGCGCTCCGGCCCGGGAAGCGGGCGACGTACTCGCTGGGATCTCGAGTCCGCGACGGCCATCTCGGCCGAGCATTACGCCTTCTGCCTGGACAACATCGACCAGGGCGCCGGCTCGATCCGCGACTACGCGCCGCAGCTCGTCAACGAGGGTCTCTGGCCGTTCTGGTGGGATTAGCCCCTTCTGCGCGACGTCGTCGTCGTACTCGGTGACGTTCGGCCCTTGCCACCTGGTCCTGGCAGCCGCACGCTGGATGGTCGGCGCATCTAACGAATGGATCGATGATCGGCCGAACGGGTGGTGCCCTGCTTCTTCTCGGCGGTGCTGCCGCCGCCATTGTCGGGGTCGCCCAGCAGGGTGCCTGGAGCCTGGGCGGCCTGACTCCCGAGTTGCTCGTGTTGGCGCTCGTCGGGGCCGGCGCGCTCCTCATCGCGCTTGCCGGCCGGACGCCGTTCGAACGCTGCGTGGCGCGGGTGGCGCTGGGGCGCACCGGGATTGGTGCGCTCGGGCTCGTGGGCGCTGGGGTCCGAGCCGCCAGCGTCTACCTGGGCTCCGATTCGCTCGGCGTCGTGCTCTTGCTGGGCGGGTTCCTGGGCCTCGTCTTTGGCCTGGTCCTCGCTGTGGTCGCACTCGTGCCCCGGCCGGACAGCCAGCGCTGGATCGGGATCTCGCTCCTCGTCGGCTTGCTCGCCGTGATCCCGGGCACGGCGCTGATCGACGCTCGCCTCTCGATCGTCGGATTCGGATTCATCCTGTTCGGGCTGGCGCTGGTCGGCCTGATAGCCCTCGGCGGCGGCCCTATACACGCACGGCGGACACGATCACCTGAGTCACCGGGGCCGATTCGCTAGGTGTTGTAGTCCTGGATCCGCCGACCGTGGCTTCGGTCGAGGAGGGCCGGCATCCGCTCCCCCATCTCTGCGACAACGGCGGCCACGTCGATCGTCAGCAGCTCGCGGTCGCGCATGAGGACGCGGCCGTCGACGATCGTCGTTCGGACGTCCGACGAGTGGGCGCTGTGGACGAGGGTTGCCGCGACGTCGTGGACCGGCTGGGTGTGCGGGCCGGCCAGGTCGACCAGGATGATGTCGGCACGCCGGCCGGGGGCGAGGCTGCCGATCGTCTCGCCGAGGCCCACGGCGCGGGCGCTCTGCAGCGTCGCGTGGTGCAGGGCCTGGCGGGAGGTGAGCCAGCGGGGGTCGCGGGTGGTCGACTTCTGGATGAGGGCCGTGAGGGCCATCGACTCCCAGACGTCGAGGGAGTTGTTCGAGGCCGCGCCATCCGTGGCCAGGCCGACGTCGATGCCGATCTCGCGCAGGGCCCGGACGGGCGTGGTCGTCGGCCAGCCGAACTTCAGGTAGCCGCGCGGGGCGGTGGCCACGGCGACGCGACCCTTCGCGCTCGCGAGGACGGGCAGGTCGCGGTCGAGGATGCCCGTGCCGTGCGCGATCAGGACGTCGCTGTCGAGGATCCCGGTCTGCTGCAAGACCTCGATCGGGGTCACGCCGTGGCGTTCGAGGCTGACCTCGGCCTGGTCGCGGTTCTCCGAGGCGTGGATGTGGATCGGGAGTTGGTGCTCGCGCGCGAGTTCGGCGGTGGCGGCGAGGTCGGCGCCGTCGACGGTGTACGGCGCGTGCGGGGCGAGGGCGGTGGTGATTCGGCCGCCCGACTTCCCGCGATGGTCCAGCGCGAACTGGAGGGACTTCTCGCGGCCCGCCGGGCCTTGGGACGAGAAGAAGGCCTCGCCGAGGTGAGCCCTAATGCCCGCCTCCGCGACGACGGCGGCGACGGCGTCCATCGAGAAGTAGTGATCGGCGAAGGTCGTCACGCCGCCGCGGATCATCTCGGCGCACGCGAGTCGGGCGCCGAGCTCCACGTCCTCCTCGGTGAGGTTCGACTCGATCGGCCAGACGTAGTCGTTGAACCACTCGTCGGTCTGGACGTCCTCGGCGACGCCGCGCAGCGTGACCATGGGGGCGTGGGTGTGGCAGTTGATGAGGCCCGGCATCGCCACCTGGCCGCGGGCGTCGATGTGGTCGGCGGCTTCGATGCCCGGGCCGCCGGTCGGTCCGCCGGTGACCGATTCGATGACCCCGTCTCGAACGACGATGGTCGCGTCTTCCTCGAACGTGATCCTCTCCTGGTCGTCGTGCACCAGGGCGATGCAGCCGGTGATGACGAGATCGGCGGGAGAGTCGCTCATGGCGCCACCCTACGACGCCACCGGCGAGCCGTCACGAGTTCGCCGCGGGTACGACCGCGTGACCAGCCCTGATGTGTGCGTGTGACGCCAGTGGGACGGCGCCCATCGTCAAGGGCGGGCCGCGGCCGTCGCGGTGGGTGGCCGGCGGAATTCTGCTTGAAGCGAGCACCCAACCGGAATCTGGTGGATTGCGTGGAGCCGTACCTGGTTCGGCGTGCTTGCCTTCGTCCTTCAAGCAGAAAGGTGCGACGTTCTCGAGTCAGATTGCCCTTCGTGTCTCGGCCAAATCGCCAGACAAGGGTCGAGGCGTGTGCTTCAAGGAGAATCGTGACTGGGAACGGGTGCAGGTCCGCCCGCCGCAGTGCGGATTGCAGGGCGGCGAGAGCACGGCACAGCGAGGTCGGGCCCGCGGTCAGGCCTGAGGGCGGAGGCGAACCATCGGGATGATGCGGCCGGCCTGTTCCGGATAGGCGGCAAAGCGCGGCAGGACGGCGACGTGGGCGCCCCAGAGCCGATCGCGATCCGCTCCCTCGGCGACCGTCGCCGTCCCGGTGAACGTTTGGCCATCGGCCTCGAACCGCACCGTGGGGTTGGCCTGGAGGTTCGCGAACCAACTCGGGTTCGAAGGCCGGCCGCCGGCGGTCCCGGCGACCACGTAGTCCTCACCGTCTCTCGTCACCGACAGGACGGCCCGACGGGGCAGGCCCGTCCGCGCCCCGGTCGTGTACAGCACGAGGAGGGCCTCGCCGGCCAGCGGCCCGCTGCTCGCGCGGCCGCCGTTGGCTCGTAGATCGGCGATCAGGTTGTCTTCCCAGCTATTGGCGGTGGCATCGGACATCGTCTTCCCCACTCGTGACTCGGCGTCCGACCGGGGCCCCGCGGTGCCTGGGCGTCCTGGGTCGGCCTGGGCGTCCGGCTGCAGGTTGTTGCTCGAGCAACTATAGCGCAGGCGCGCCGGGTCGCCTCCGGGCCCCCCGTACGACTCCGGCCCGCCCGTACGCCTCCGGAGAGACGCGTTTCTGTCTAATGCCCACCCTGCGGACACTCGTCACGCCGGATCCCGCTTCACGGCCGCGGCGGAGCTGAATTCCTTCCGCGGCACGTTCACGGCGGGATAAAGTCCGCGCGGTTTCGCCGGGCGGCCGTCGACATCGCGGACGAATGCCCTTGTGATGGGCGGATGACAAAACCGCCGGCCGGAACGGCGCGTGCGGGACGGCGCGTGCGGGACGGCGCGTGCGGGACGGCGCGTGCGGAACCCTGTCAGCGCACCACGACGGCTGCCGGGGCGTACCGATCGACCAGGGCGATCGCGCCGTACCCGTTCCGCCATGACTCGGGCGTGATGACGACCGACGAACCATCGCGAGCCAGGATTGCGCGCTCGTAGTCGTCACGGATGACGGCCACACAGTCGGTCCAGGTGATGCTGGCGTACCTTCCGGCCGGCGTGTCGACGGTGAGGCCCTGCGCGCCGACGAACAGCTTCGGCGTCCGGCGACGATCGATCTTGGTGCCCTTGGCGGGGACGAACTCGAAGGTCTGACCCTGGCCGAGCGGCCCTGGTGGCGGTTGCGGGTAGGGCTTGAATGCCCGATTCGGCGGGATGGCATTCGCCGGGAGCAGCAGGAGCATCGTCTCGCGGGCCGCGCGAAACGCGGCCGCCACCTGGTCTGGCTGGAGGCGCCACATCTCGTCGACCCGGGTCGCGACCGACGTCGGCTCGATCCCCATGAGCGTGTCCTGCACGCGCCGATCGAGTCGAGCCGGATAGGCCATCGGGTCGCTGGCGTCTCGCAGGAAGGTCTCGCAGTAGTCGGCGATCTCGTCCTCCGACGGACCGCGTGCAGCCACGTCGTCGATGGTTTCGAGCATCGCGCGCTGGACATCCGCCACCTTCTCGGGCAGACAGCTCGCGAAGACGAATGCGACGGCCCGGTCCTTTTCGACCGGCCGGTACTCGGCAGAGATCGCGTAACCGAGACCGCGTTCGACGCGCAGCGCCCGCTTCAGGTGTTGCTCGATCGTCCTGAGGGCGACCTGGACCGCCAGGCTGGGCTCGACGTCGAATGACGCACCAACCCCACCGACCTCGTCGAGCAGCATCGTCGGGCCCTCGTACCCGGGGATCGTTTCGATCGTCGGCAGCGGCGTGGCCGGTCCGGGCTCCAGCGCGATGTACAGATCGTCCGGCAGCTGGCCGAGGATCCAGATCGCGGCATTCCCGGCGACGAAGTGGCGTGCGATCCACTCCCTGAGCACCTCCGGGTCGAGGTGCCGAAGGAACAACTCGGGGAGCTCGACCTTGCCGAGGCCCTGGTAGCCGACCCGCAGGAAGTTCAGCCGTCCTTCGATCGAGGTGGCGTTCGAACGGACGGCGGCCTCGGAGCGAAGGACATTCGCCTCCTCGTGGATTCGGGACAGACGGGGCCGAGCGATCTGGTCGCACACGTCGCGCAGGAAGCGGCTCGCATCTCCCGGCGAGGCTCGGATCGTGAAGGTGACTCGGAACGGCTCGGTCGACCCGTTCGAGTGATCGAGCGCCTGATCGATCGCCGTCAGGATCAGGTGCTCGGCGAGGTGGGTCATCCCGCTCTGGATGACGGGCTCGTGCGCCCGGCCCACGCCGAACGCGAGCGTCAGGATGGTCGCTCCTGCGGCCGGCATGTGGAACAGCGGGATGCCATCGAGCTCGTAGTGGTCGATCTCCGGGATCGACGCTGCCATCTCCCGGAGCGCGGGTAGCGCGAGCCGGCCGATCTCCGGCCGGGCGAGCGGTTCCACGTCGCGAGTGTACGGCCGGCGAACGCAGGCTCGTCCGCTCATCCCGGACCCCTTGCCGACGCCACAGGGCTGCTCGAGGGCGCCGAAACCCCCTGCCTGATCCGACCTTGACATCGCCGCTGCTCAGGTGCTGGTCATTCCCTGGGTATGGAGGCCTTAACGACGCCGATTCGACCTGCCCGCTCCTGATTTCACACCCGAGCACGCATGGCGCGTGCGGAAGGCCGCTGGGTATGAGGCGGTTGCCCCTCCCTTATGCCGCCACAGTCGCGAATATGACCACCTGCTGAGCATCGAGGGGACTACCGCGCGATGTATCGCGTACGGTCAGCGGCGCCACCTCCCGATGCTCCAAGTCGCGCTACCGTTCCGGCATCTGCAGAAGGAGCGCGTCCATGAACTTCAACAGCCTGCTCATCGGTTCGGAGGATCCGGCTCGGCTCGTGGCCTTCTACCGGAAGCTGCTCGGCGAGCCGACCTACAGCGACGAGAGCTACAGCACCTGGACGGTCGGGACGGGCTCGATCTCGATCGGGCCGCACAGCGAAGTCAAGGGCCGCAACCCCAGCCCCGGGCGGCTGATCTGGAACATCGAGACGACCGACGTCAAGGGCGAGGCGGCGCGCTTCAAGGCCGCCGGCGCGACGGTCGTCGCCGAGCCGTACTCGTTCGAGGGCTTCCCCGACTCGTGGATCGCGACGTTCGAAGATCCCGACGGCAACTACTTCCAGCTCATGACGCCGATGGAGCCGCCTGCGGGGTGATCCGGTCCCGGTAACCCCGGCTCTAGTCGGTCAACGGCTCTAGGCTGCATCCATGGCCGAGCCTGTGACGACCCGTGGCGCGTTGCATCCGCTGTCGCTGCGGTTCCTTGACGACGCCCTCGAACGGCGCTACCAGCGGCAGGCCGGCGCCGAGAGCCTGAACGGCTACCTCATGATCTCGATCGCGTCGGCCGTGATCTGGGCGCCGGCGGCGTTCTTGCTGCCGCAGTCGACGAGCCTGGCGCCGGAGCTCGCCATCCCGGCCGGGCTGGCCATGTCCGCCCTCAGCGTGGCCATCGCGCTGCTGGCCCGCTGGACGACGACGCTCGACCGCCAGCACCTGCTCGCGGCTCTGCTGACCTCCGCAAATGGCGTGGTGATCCTGGCGCTCGCGACCATCGGTGGGGCGCTGCCCGGCTACGGCGTGGCCGCGGCGACGCTTCTCTTCGCCTGGGGTTTCGTGTCTCGAACCCGGTTCATCTTCGCCGCCCTGCGCACGGCCGTCATCGGGCTCGCCTTCGGCGTGGCCGTGGCGACGTACAGCGGTCCCGCGAACCTCGTGCTGGACGTCCTGCTGTTCGCGGCCGGCGCTGTGGGCGTGCTCCTCGCCCTCCACATCCTCGAACGCAACCGTCGCCGGGTGTTCTTCCAGGACCTGGTGATCCGGGAGCAGACCGAGCAGCTCGCGGTCGAGCATCAGAAGTCCGAGGCGCTCATCCACAACATCCTGCCCGAGTCGATCGCCGAGCGGCTGCTGAGCGGCGAGCGAACGATCGCGGTCGACTATCCGTCGGTGACCGTGCTCTTCGGTGACATCGTCGGCTTCACGCCCCTCGCAGCCCAGCTCCGGGCGCGCGACGTCATCGACGTGCTGGGGAGGCTGTTCCTCTCGTTCGACCAGCTCGCCTCGGAACACGATGTCGTCAAGATCAAAACCATTGGCGACGCCTACATGGCCGTGGGCGGACTCACGCCCGACGACGATGACCACGCGCCGGCGGTCGTTCGCCTGGGCCTGGCGATGATCGAGGAGGCGGCCCGGCACGAGGCTCTCGGGCAGCCGCTCCAGCTCCGCGTCGGGGTCCACTCGGGGCCGGCTGTCGGTGGCGTGATCGGGAGCCAACGCCTCGCGTTCGACCTGTGGGGCGACACGGTCAACGTCGCCAGCCGACTCCAGGAGCTCGGGCCGCCTGGCCGGGTGCACATCGGCGAGGGCACGATGCTCCTCATCCGCGACCAGTTCGCCTGTGAGCCGCTCGGGGCGCACGAGCTGCGCGGCCATTCGAACATGCAGACCTTCGCTGTCGTGGGGCCGATCGCCCATTCAGTGCTTCCCGCGAGCGTCTCGCCGATTCCGGTCGGGGGCGACTGATCGGAGGCGCGGCCGCCGAGGAAGAGGGATGCCGGTGTCCAGCTCGCTGGCATCTGGTGATACCGGGCGGTATCATCTGGCCATGCCGATGACCCTGCGCCTGACGCCGGAGGAGACAGAAGCGCTGCGCCTGGTTGCCCGTCGGGAGCGGCGGTCGATGCAGGCTGTCGCCCGCGAGGCGATCGCGGTCTACGTCTCGAACCGATCTCGCCGCCGGGGCGAGCTTCTCGCCCGGATCGTTGCCGAGGACGCTGAGTTGCTGCGACGCCTCGGCAGCATGTGACGGAATACCTCGACCTCGACGACCTCCTCATCGCCGCCGAGGCTGCCCTGGGACGACCCCCCGAGATCCGCGACCTCGGCCTCCTGGAGGCCGCGGCGACCCGGCCGCGGGCGACGGCCTTCGGCGAGGAGGCGTATGGCGATCTCGACCGGAAGGCGGCAGCGCTCCTGCATTCGATCGTGACCAGCCATCCGTTGGTCGACGGCAACAAGCGCCTCGGCTGGGTTGCATTGCGGCTGTTCTACGCGATGAACGAGGCGGACCTGCGCGCCAAGGAGGAGGCCGCGTTCGAGCTCGTGGTCGCGGTTGCCGATGGGCAGCTGCGCGACGTTGCCGACATTGCCGAGCGCCTCGGCGCGTGGCGCTCCACCTCCTAGCGCTGAGCTCGTGTCACCACAAGACGCGGCCGCCACCGGCCTGCTTGGCGAAGGCATGGAGCCGCTCGTCCTTCGTGAGGAACGGCATCCGC
>VEOW01000121.1 GCA_012026785.1 Chloroflexota bacterium
GCCGTCGCGACCGACCATGCCCCGCATGCCGAGGTGGACAAGGCCGTCGAGTTCGGGTTGGCGGCCAACGGCATCAGCGGCATCGAGACCGCGTTGGGGCTCCTGCTGGAGGCGGTCGCGGTGGGCCGGCTGACGCTGGTCCGCGCCATCGAGGCGCTGACGGTCGGTCCGGCCCGCGTCCTCGCTCGGCGCGAGGTGCCGGCGCCCGGCTTCCACGAGGGCCGCCGGGCCGACCTCGTCGTGCTCGATCGGGCCGAGCGCTGGACGGTCTCGGCCGCGACGCTCCTGGCCCGCGGCAAGAACTCGCCGCTCCTGGGCCGGGAGCTGCCGGGGCGCGTCCTGCTGACGGTCGCCGACGGCCGGCTGGCCTACCGCGCGCCCGACTGAGCGACTCGGCCTCCGGCCGGCGGCCGCGCTCGATACGATGCACTCGATGGCCGCTCGCGATGCCGCCCGACGCCCGAGTCTCAACCGCGACTTCGAACGCCGACCGTACTGGTGGGCGACGATGCCGACGCTGCCGGATCGGAGCGGAAAGACCCTCCCGGACACGGTCGACGTCGCGGTCGTCGGCGGCGGCTACACGGGCGTGGCGGCCGGCCGGAAGCTGGCACTCCAGGGCGCCCGGACGGTGGTGCTGGAGGCACGAACCCTCGGCTGGGGCGCCTCGACCCGGAACGGCGGCATCGCCCATCCCGGCTTCAAGTGGGGGCCCCGCGCGCTGCGCAAGCGCTACGGGCCCGAGCTCGCGCGGGCGCTCTACGTTGAGACCGTCCAGGCCGCCGATCTCGTTGCCGGCCTGATCCGCGATCAGGGGATCGATGCCGAGCTGCGGTTCAACGGCTATCTCGAGCTGGCGTGGGCACCATCCCATGCCGCGGCATTCCCGGACGAGGCCGAGGGCTTCACCGAGCTGGGCTCCCCGTCCCGAGCAATCCCGCGAGAGGGGCTGGCGGCCGAGATCGGGACCGCCGCCTATCACGGCGGCCTGGCCGTCGACGCCGGCGGCGTCCTCCACCCGGCGAAGTGGTTCGCTGGTCTGGTCGGTCTGGCCGAGCGGGCCGGCGCCGAGCTGCACGAGGGCGTCCGGGTCAAGGGGCTCCGGCGCCAGGCCGACGGGCGGTTCGTCGTCGAGACCGATCGCGGCGCCATCCTGGCCGGCCAGGTCCTGATCGCCACGAACGGCTACACCGACGGTGCCGCGCCGGCGATGCGGCGCCGGGTCATCCCGATCGGCAGCTACATGATCACGACCGAGGCGCTCTCCGAGGACCTCGCCCGGGAGCTGTCACCGACGGGCCGAGCCTACTTCGATACCCGGAACTTCCTGTCGTACTGGCACGTCAGCGCCGACCGCCGGGTGCTGTTCGGAGGGCGGGTCAGCTTCGTCCCGACCTGGACCGACCGGACGGCCCGGCTCCTGCATCGCCGATTGCTGGAGATCCACCCCCAGCTCGCCGAGGCCCGGATCGAGTACGCCTGGGGCGGCAAGGTCGCCCTGACGATGGACCGAATGCCCCACATCGGGCGCCTCGGCGGCGTGATGTATGCGATGGGCTACTCGGGCACCGGACTCGTGATGTCCACCTGGCTTGGCACGCGGGCCGCCGAGTGGCTCGGCGGCGGCAAGCCGCCGGCGCTCGCGAAGCTCCGCTTCCCGCTCGTGCCGGCGCCGTACGAGGGCCGGCCGTGGTTCCTGCCGTTCGTCGGCGAGTTCTTCCGCGCCCAGGACCGGCTCGCGCTCCGACGCCGGCCCAGGGAGTAACCCCCCGGGCCGTGGCGCCGGCCCACCTCAACCCGTCGAGGGTTCGGATCCGTCCTCGGTGGGAATCGTCGGACCGACGCCCGGAGGGCCACCGCACGCGTAGCACCGCGAGGCCGCCGTCGGGTTGACGGAGTGGCAGCTGGGGCAGACCCACCACTCGCTTGGCAGGACCGGGGCCAGCCGACGGGACGCCCGGCGGGCGACGATCCGCAACCCGAGCGCACCGGCTAGCCCGGCCGCCGCGATCCCCGCCACGAGCACGATGACGTAGGCGGACAACGTCGGCGGCTCATCGCGGCTCGACGCCGTGTACAGGCCCACCAGCTCGCTGACGATGCAGCCGAGGCGCAGGTCGACGCCGGCCGGACCCTCGGCCGGGAAGCGCTCGCTGCAGGTGAGCCCCCGCGTCGGCGCCGGGGTCGGCGAAGCGTCCTGGGCTACGGCCGGTCGCGCCAGCGCGATGGAGGCGACCGCCACGGCGAGGGTGATCGCCGAGACCAGTCTCGGGATCAGCGGGGCCACGCGCCGCAGGCGTGGCAGCGCGGGCTGCCGGCGATGTTCGCCGCGCCGCACGAGCGGCAGGTCCACCACTCCCCGGGAACCTCCGCCGGAGCCGGGCCGGCCCGCCAGCGCAGGACGAGGTAGCCGACGGCCAGGACCGCGCCCGCGCCGACGACGATCCCGCCGAGGAGCAGCAGCATCCCGCCGAACGGGCTGCCACCGCCGGCGCCCCCGCCGGTACCGTCGTCCCCTCCGGTCGCCGCCATGAGGATCGGGAGGGCGACGAGCAGCAGCGGCACCACCCAGGTGGGAACCTGGGCGGTGTGGCCCCGCTCCGCGCCGCGGCGCCGCCGGCGATCAGCCATCGCGGCCCAGCTCCCGCAGCTGCTCCAGGAGGACATCGACGTCCGCCTCGACCGACTGGGTGTTGAGAACCCCCGCTCGCAGAAAGGTCGCTCCGCGCAGTCGCGTCGTCGACAGCCAGCCGACGCCCGTCGTCTCGAGCGCCCGCTGGAGCCGGTCCTGGTGCGCATCAAGCAGCTCGGGGGCCATCCCGGCCGCGGCCGCCCGACCCCCGGGCAGGTGGCGGAAGGTCACGACCGACAGGTCGGGCTCGGCCGGCAGCGCTTCGAAGTCATCGGATCGGGCGATCCGCCGGACGAGGTGACCGGCCAGGTCGAGGTTGGCCTCGACCAGCCGGGCGAGCCCCGTCGAACCGAGGTGCTTCCAGGAGAACCACAGCTTCAGGGCCCGCCAGCGGCGGGTTCCTTCGAAGCCAAGCTTCCAGAAGTTGAGCTGGCCCTCGCCGTGGCCGTTGTCGTGGCCGTCGTCTCCGTCACGACCGACGTCCCCTCCGCTGCCCGTCGGACCATGGCCGGCGCGGTAGTACTCCGGCAGCCGCCCACCGAAGGCGGCGCCCAGGGCGGATCCATCTCGGACCATCAGCCCGCCGATGTCGTAGGCCTGGAACAGCCACTTGTGCGGGTCGACGGTCACCGAGTCGGCGAGCTCGAGGTCCGGGACCCGCCAGGCCTCCCGGGACGAGATGCGGGCCGCCGCCCCATAAGCAGCATCGACGTGGAGCCACAGCCCATGGCGCCGAGCCACCTCGCTCAGCTCGGCCGTCGCATCCACCGAGCCGGTGTTCGTCGATCCGGCCACCGCCGCGATCGCCAGTGGCCGCAGCCCACGCCCGCGATCCCGCTCGATCGCCGCCTCGACCGCCGCACCCTGGAGCCGGAACGCCTCGTCGGCCGGCACGACGACGAGCGTCTCGGGCGGGAACCCGAGCTCGTCGAGGGCCCGCCCGATGGAGAAGTGGGCCTGGTCGGAGGCGTAGACCCGGAGGCCCTCGAGGTGGCGACCGCGTGGCGCGACCGCCCCGCCGAGGAGCGTCCGGGCATGGACGTCGCGAACGAGGGCCATGGCGATGAAGTTGGCCATCACGCCGCCGGACGTCAGGATCCCGAACGACGCCGGGTCGTAGCCGACGAGATCGCACAGCCAGCGAACGACCTCCTCCTCGACGAACGCGCCGATCGGCCCGGCGTGCCAGACGTCAATGCCCTGCTGGGCGAACTGGGCCAGGACCTCGCCGGCGAGCGAGGCGACCAGGGGTGGCGGGGTGAAGTAGCCGAACGATCGGGGGTGATAGGCGCTGACCGTGTGGGGCGCGATCCGCCGAGCGAACTCGTCCAGCACGGCCGCCAGGGTCGCGGGCTCGGCGGGCGCGGGGCCCGGTCCCCCGGGAGGCCCGAAGTAGCGACGCCGAAGCACCCCGTACTCGGCCGGCTCGCCCATCGCCCGCTCGAGCGCGTGGTCGTAGAGGTAGTCGAGCGCCGCCTCCCAGGTCGCCGCGCCGGCCTCGCGCAACGCCGCTCGCGAGCCGTCCTCGTCGCGCACGACGATCAGCTCGGGCTCGGGGTGCCAGCCCGCCCGAGGCTCGGCGGCGGCCGTCGGCGACCCGACGGCGAACGATCTGTCACGATCGGGCATCGAGCGATGGTAGTCCGGGAGGCGCCGGACCGCGGGAGGGCAGCCAAGGGTGGCCGAGCAGGGCGACAAGTCGAGCGTCCGGGACGTCGAGTACAAGGGTGCGCCGCTCGATGCGGAGCGCGGGCCCGGGTTGGGCTGCTTCTGGCTCCAGGTCGCCCTGCTGGCCGTCCTCGTCGTGCTCACGCCGCTCAGCGCGGCATGGGAGTGGCCGGTCGCGGTCACGATCGGACTGCTCGTGGCGCTCCTGGTGTTGCTGCTGCTGGCCGGCCAGACCGTCATCTTCCTGCTCCGGCTCGTCGCCGCGGACCGGCGGGCGGAGGCGCGACGACGGCCGCTCCGCTCGACGACCAAGACGGTCGGCGAGCTCGAGGATGAGACGCCGCCTGACGAGGTGCCGGTTCCGCCGGATGACGAGGCGGAGGGCCGGCCCAGCGACGGCGTGCGAGAATAGTCCGGTCCCCAGAGACCCTCGTCATCGCAGGTCAGAACCAGGAGGCCCGCGCCCTCGTGCCCGTGCTCGCCACGTACTTCTCCGTCCGTCGCGGTCGCGATCCGTTCTTCAAGTTCTACATGAAGACGCTCTTTCCCCGGCAGGCGCGCGAGTACTCCGAGAAGTACGGCGTGAAGTTCCTCGGCTGGTACAACGTCGCCCATGGCTGGGACTTCGACAACGTGATCCTGATCGAGCTGCCGGACTACGCGACGCTCGACCGGATGGAGGCCGACGAAGGCATCCAGGCGCTGGCGCACCGCGGAGCCGAGTGGCTGTTCGAGCGCCATCATTCGATGTTCCTCCGCGAGCGGATGGGACCCGACCTCAAGGTCCACCTGTAGGAGGCGCCCAATGGACGCTCGCCGTAACGCCGACCTCGCCGAGATGGCCCGCGACGCGGCCATCGAACGGTCCGACTTCCTCGTCCGTGCCGGGGAGCAGCTCGAGCGCTTCATGGCCGCCAACGCGGAGCGGATCCGCGAGCTCGGTGGGCTCGTGTTGATCGACGACGACCCCGATTACCTGGCGGTCGCGCCCGACGGCACGTTCCGCAGCCGGAGCCGGGTGTACGACGAGGCCACCGGCGAGTGGGTCTCGGAGACCGAGGTCATCGAGACTGCTGCCGAGCTCGCCGAGCTCTACAACCCGGCCGACATCCTGCAGAGCTTCGCGGACGCCGAGACCGAGGACGTCGGGATCGGACGGGAGGTTGAGGCCCTCGAGGACGACGACGAGGGCGTGGACGAAGAGGGGCTGCCGGTCGACCTCGGCGAGGCCGACGGCGGCGACCTGTATGCCGGTGCGGCCGACACCTGGGCGGCGGGACAGCCGGAGGTCCCCGAGGTCACCGACGAGGCCAGCGCCGCCGCGGCGCTCTACGAGCTCACCCTCGACTTCCAGGATCGAAGCCAGCGAACCGAGGCCGGCTTGATCGAGCAGTTCGAGACGGCCGCGACTGGCCTCCTCGGGCAGGTCGGCACGCTCGTCGTGGTCGACGACGACGACGAGCACCTTGCCCTGGGTGTTGGCGGGTTCCGCGGGCGCGTCATCCCGGAGGGCGAGACGGGCTGGCAGGACATCGCCGGGCCCGAGGAGATCGTCCGGTTCTACGACCCGACCGACGTCTTCGGTGACCTTGCCGAGGCGATCGCCGAGGCCTACCCGAGTGTCGCCGGCGAGGATGACGGCGAGGCCGAGGACGAGGACGACGAGGACGAGGACGACGCGGACGAGGACGACGACGCGGACGAGGACGACGAGGACCTCGAGGGCGACGACGACCGCGACGCTGGCGACGAGCGAGACGAGCGCCCATGACGCCCCGCGCGGACCGCGAGGCCGCGCCCATCCGCCCGTGAGGGCCCGCGCCCGCGATCCCAGCCCGGGCGCCGAGGCAGCGGCATCCGGGATCGTGCCGATGCGGCTGGGCGGAGCCCAGCTCCTCGACAGCCGGGAGATCCTGCCGGGCCAATGGCTGCAGGCGTATCTCGCGCCCGACCTCGTGGCCGGGGCCCGCGCCGGCCAGTTCGTCCACGTTCGAACGGGGGACTATTCGGGGCTCGTCCTCCGCCGGCCGTTCTCGTACAACACGATCGACCCCTTGGCGGGGACGCTGACGATCCACTTTCGAACCGTGGGGCGGGGCACGGCGTGGTTCACGCAGCTCCGGCCGGGCGACCGGATCGACATGCTCGGGCCGCTCGGCCGGCCGTTCGAGGTGGATCCGCGGAGCCGGCATCTGCTCCTGGTCGCGGGCGGCCTCGGCATCGCCGGCGTGCGAGCCCTCGCCGACGAGGCGATTCGCGACGGCCGCCAGGTCACGTTGCTGTTCGGGGCGGCGACGGCGCGGGAGGTGTACCCGTCGTCGCTGCTGCCCGACGAGGTCGAGTACGTCGTCGCGACCGACGACGGCTCGGTCGGCCATCACGGCTTCGTGACCGATCTCGTACCCGAGTACGAGGCGTGGGCCGACCAGGCCTTCGCCTGCGGGCCGCTGCCGATGCTCCGGACCCTCTCGAATCTCGCAGCGACCCGGCGCCAGCGGCTGGGCGTGGCCTCCCTCGGCCGCAAGCGGGGCG
Organism: Chloroflexota bacterium; assembly: GCA_012026785.1. Taxonomy (GTDB): domain Bacteria; phylum Chloroflexota; class Limnocylindria; order Limnocylindrales; family CSP1-4; genus UBA5189. The sequence goes on from VEOW01000121.1 coordinate 6,833, forward strand.
CCGGCAGGCCGCTGGCTCCCGGCTCGCCTCAGGCGCGCAAGAAGGCCTTCCTGCAGGTTTCGATGGAGCAGAACATGGGCTGCGCGGTCGGTGCCTGCCTCGGCTGCGTCGTGATGACGACCAGCGGCACACCGCAGCGGGTATGCCGCGAGGGGCCCGTGTTCGCGGCTGAGGAGATCGCCTGGGAGGGTGGCTGGTGAAGGCCAGGCGGCGCGTCGTGACGGGCTCGGCGGCATCGGTCAAGCGTCGCCCGACCGTTCGGAAGATCAAGCCGGCGATCGCGCCCGTCGCCCGCAGGGCTTCGAGCAGCGCGTCCGCCGGGTCGGCCGCGACCGCCAGGTCGGCCGCGTCCGCCGCGGCCCGGCCCGAACCGAGCTTGCCGGCGGCCCCGATCGACCTGGCGGTCGATCTCGGTCGGGGCCTCGTCCTTGGAAACCCGATCCTCGTCGCCTCCGGCACCTTCGGCTATGGGATCGAATACGGCGACGTCGTCGACGTCCAGCGCCTCGGCGCGATCTGCTGCAAGGGCACGACCCTCCGTCCGCGGATCGGCAACCCGACGCCGCGGGTGACCGAGACGCCCGGCGGGATGCTGAACTCGATCGGGCTCCAGAACCCCGGCGTCGACGCGGTCGTCGAGAAGTACGCCTCGACGTGGGCCGGCTGGCAGGTCCCGGTCATCGTCAACGTCGCGGGCGAGTCGATCGGCGACTACGTCGAGGTCGTCCGGCGGCTCGACGGCGTTCCGGGCGTGGCGGGCATCGAGCTGAACATCAGCTGCCCCAACGTCGGCGCCGGCGGAATCCAGTTCGCGATCGACGCCAATGCCGCGGGCGCGGTCACCGCCGCCGTCCGCCGGGCGACCGACCTGCCGCTGCTCGTCAAGCTCTCGCCGAACGTCGCCGACGTACGGCCGATCGCGCGGGCCATCGCCGATGGCGGAGCGGACGCGCTGACCGCGGTGAACACGCTGTCGGGGATCGCCGTCGCGCCGTCGAGGGCGAGGCCGCTGCTCGGCAACGTCTACGGCGGCCTGTCGGGGCCGGCGATCAAGCCGGTCGCGCTCCGGATCGTGTACGAGGTCACGCAGGTCGTGGACATTCCGGTCATCGCGATCGGGGGCGTGGCCGAGCTGGCCGACGTCCTCGACTACCTCGCCGTCGGCGCCGTGGCCGCCCAGGTCGGCACCGCGATCTTCGCCGACCCGGGCCTGCCGGTTCGGCTGATCGGCGAGCTGGCCGACGAGTGCCGGGGGCGGGGACTCGACTCCTACCGACCCTTGATCGGCACCGCGCTCCCGAAGCGTGCGGCGCCGCCATCTGCCCGCGGCGTCGAATACCGGCCCTGAGCCGGCAGCCGGGCCGGGAACCGCGGGGCCGGGAACCACGGGGCCGTCTCGACCGTCCGTAGCTCGCCGCCAGCAGCAACGCCTACGGCGGCGATCGAGAGGAGGCAGCGCGATGCTGTCGTTCGGATCGAGGCGGCGGGCGGTCGTCGCCGTCGTCGCCGTCACCCTCATGACCCTCGTCCTTGCGGCCTGTGGCAGTGCGGCGGCGCCGGGCGGCGTCACGCCCGCTGGACGCGATGTGGCCGGCGGGGCCACGGCGGCACCGGCGCCGAAGCCGGCCGACGGTGACGGCGAGGAGGCGTCCAACGGCGGCTCGACAGACCGGTACGCCCTCGATCGGCCGGACCTGCTGATCATCAAGACCGGCTCGATCGTCATCCAGGTCGCCGGGATCGATGCTGCCCTCTCGGCCGCCACGGACGCAATCGCTTCGCTCGGCGGCTACGCGAGTGCCTCGGAACGGTCGGGTGATGACGACGACGCCTACGCCAGCGTGACCTACCGGATCCCGGCCGAGCGGTGGGAGCAGGCCCTGGCCGCCATTCGCGCGATCGGCGACAAGGTCCTCGACGAGCGGTCGGCGACCGACGACGTTACCGGCCAGGTCGTCGACCTGGGCGCCCGGATCAAGAACCTCCAGGCGACCGAGGCCGCGTTCCAGCAGATCATGACCCGGGCGACCGCGATCAAGGACGTCCTGGCCGTCCAGGCCGAGCTGACCCAGGTTCGGGGTGAGATCGAGCAGCTGACGGCCCAGAAGAACCGTCTCGAGGAGCAGGCGGCGCTGTCCACCCTGATGGTGACGTTCTCGCTGAAGTCCGACCCCGTCGTCACCTCGACCAAGGAGTTCGACCCGGGGACCGAGGTCAACGAGGCGACGGCGAGCCTGGTCCGGATCCTCCAGGCCGTTGCCGCCGCCGGCATCTGGTTCGGCATCGTCTGGCTGCCGATCCTGCTGGTCATCGGCGTCGTCGTCCTGCTCGCGTACGCGATCGTCCGCCGGATCCGTCGATCCTCGGCGGCGGAATTCGCTCCGCACGGGGGCGTCTGACCGCCGCAACCGCACCGACAGGCAGTCGTGTCCGGGCCAGATTCGAAACCTATTCGACGCCGGCCTTCGATCTGGGCCCCTTCAGCCTTCCAGTCGGATGGAGCGTCGCACCATCCCGCCGTGTTTCGAATGGCTACTCGAATGTTGTCCCGGCAGCGCTGCCCAACCCGTCGAGCCGAGGCTGGTCTGCCGAATGGGTTTCGAAAGTCGGATCGCCAGCGCCGCTGGAGATCAGCTTCGATCCGGCCCTCGGACCGTTCGCCTCTTACACTTCGGCGCGTGACCTCCATCAAGCCCGGCGCCGAGCTTGCCGCGCGCGCCGCGATCACCGCTCGGACCGAGGCCCTGTTCCGGAGCTCCGGCGCGCTTCGCGATGGCCACTTCCGCCTGAAGAGCGGGCGCCACTCGGGCGCCTACCTGGAGAAGTTCGCCGTTCTGTCCGATCCCGCGGCGACGAGCGAGCTGTGCGGTTTCTGGGCCGGCCGGTTCCGGGGCGCCGACGGGCGCCCGGTCGTCGATCTCGTGGCCGGGCCGACGACCGGTGGGGTCATCTTGGCCTTCGAGACCGGGCGCCAGCTTGGCACGCGGGCGATCTTCGCCGAGGAGGTTCGCGGCGAGGATGGGGCAACGAGCCGGGAGTTTCGGCGTGGGTTCGCGATCCGACCCGGCGAGCGGGTGCTGCTCGTCGACGACATCCTCACGCCCGGCGGCTCGCTGCTCGCGATGCTGCCCGCGGTCGAGGCGGCGGGCGGCGAGATCGTCGGCTGCGTCGTGCTCGTCGCCCGCTCGGGCGGGCTGGCCAGCCTGGTCTCGCCCTCCAGTCGCCGCGTCTACCCACTCGAGGCCCTGTGGATCCTGGACCTCGAGACCTACGAGCCGGGCGCCGACACCTGCCCGGGCTGCCGCGCCGGCGAGGCGCTCATGCGCCCCGGCAGCAGCGGGGCCGTCGGGTGAGCCGCAGCCGGGTCCTCGTCCTCCTCGTCGCGATCGTCGTCGCGGCCTGCGGTCCCGGGCCGTCTGCGCAGCCGGGCGAGACTCCCGACGTGTCATCGCCGGTGGCAGGGGTGATCGTCGCGGTCGACTCGGCCGGGCTGAGCGACGTCCGCTCGTTCACGCTCCGGACTGACTCGGGCTTCGCCTTCGAGTTCCAGGTCGGGCCGCTCGAGAACGCCACCGAGTTCCCGCTGGGCCACCTCGGCGAGCACCTCGCCAGCAGCGAGCCCGTCCGCGTCTGGTTCCGGGAGGAAGGTGGTGCCCGGGTCGTCTACCGCATCGAGGACGCCGCCGACTGACACGCGGCACCAGGGCCACATACCAGATGGAGGACGCCCGCGACTGACGTCCGGCACCTGGGTCACATCTCAACTGATTTGAACGTCCGGGGCCTCCTGCGCCTGGTAAGGCGTGCTGTGGTCGCCCAGGCGCTTCCTGAGATCTTCGCCTCCACGCTTGACGAGGCGTACTGATTGTGGGCTCGCGCGCACAGATCGCTCGCCGGCCGGGGATTCGAGCCGCGAGCGGGCACTACTGACGCGGGGGCGTTCAATTGAGTTGAGAAGCAGGCCAGGTTGCGGCTCGAGTGGATTGGCTGGCGGCGGGAGTGGATTGGCTGGCGGCTCGCGTGGCTGGGTGCAGACCGGGCCCCGGCGGTTCAGCTGACGGCTTCGAGGGCCGCGCGGAGCTCCGATTCGCCGACGGTGCCTTCGAACGAGCCGCGGATCGTCCCTGACTCGTTGACGACGAAGAGCCACGGCTCGGTGAGCAGGCCCCACTCGTCGACGGACGGCACGGGCGTCAGCTGGTCATCGGTCAGGACCGGCTTCAGCTGGCTGCCGTCCCATGCGAGCTGGTACGGCTCGACGTTGATGAAGGTGACCGACGGGAACTCGTCCACGAACGGCTTGACCTTCTCGAGCGTCGGGCCGCAGACCGCGCTGGTGCAGAACTTCGGGGTCGCAAACACCAGCACGAACGGCTCATGGGCGGCCAGTGCCTCGTCGACCGAGGTCTCGTAGAAGCGCGGCTCGGGATCCTCGTCGCTCGACAGCTTGGCGAGATCGCCCCCGACGTCGTCGGCGGTCGGCGTCTTCGAGGCGGGCGCGGCCTCACCGACCCGCTTCGTCACGCCCGTCGGGTGCACCTGGAAGCCAGCCCGGGCGACCTCCTCGGCGCCGCCGGCCGCGGTCCGGACCTCGGCGCCCCAGATCCCGCTCTCGCCGAGGTCGACGTTCACGACGTACAGGCCGCGGCTGCCTTCGATCGCCCACACGAACTCGCCCTCCGCGGTCGCGGCTGGCTGATCGGGATCGCGCCCGAGGTCGAAGAACGCCACCTCGAGCGTCCGGTCCGGCGTGGCGATCGAGCGGTTCTGGCCGTCGAGGAGCCCGATCAGGATTCGGTTCTGGCCGCAGACCTGGAGGCTGCTGGCAATGACCGGGAGAACGGTCGCCGAACGCCCCTCCGCGATCCACGCCTCGGCATCCGCCTGCGACACCTCGGGGGCGGCCGGACAGGCGTCCGCGGCGGGTGATCCGGCGGGGCTGGACTGGGGCTGGCTCGAGCCCGGAGAAGCGCCCTGGCCACCCGTGCAGGCGCCGACGACGATCGCCAGGGCGAGCAGCGACGACGGAAGGGTTCGAGGGGATGTCACGGTGACAGCGTAGCCCGAGCGGCCTGACCGTGGCTTCGAGACGGCCTGACCGTGGCTTCGAGGGCCATTCGATAGAATGCCCGGGCACCCCCGGAGGATCGCTTGACCCGCTTCCAGCGGCTCGCCGTTGCGACCGTCGTCCTGACATTCGCCCTCGTCGTGATCGGCGTCATCGTGCGCGCCACCGACTCGGGCATGGCCTGCCCCCACTGGCCCGGTTGTTTCGAAGGCCAGTTCCTGCCGACCCTCGATGCCGGCTTCGGCGTCTGGATCGAGTGGATCCACCGGACCGTCGCGGCGCTCATCGGCGTCCTGATCCTGGGGATGGCGGCCGCGGCCCTCCTCGACCACCGCGACCGCCGATCCATCCTATGGCCCGCGATCGTCGCCGTCGGTCTGGTCGGCTTCCAGGCATGGTTGGGTCGCGAGACCGTCCGCCTGGGAAATTCGGGCGAGTCGGTGACGGCACACCTCGCCGCGGCGATGGCCCTCGAGGGGCTGCTGGTCTACCTGCTGGTCCGAGCCTGGTATCCGGGTCGACTGGGGCGGGCCGGCAGCCAGCGGTTCACGCTCCTCGCGGTCTTCGGGGCCGCGGCGACCTTCGCGCTGCTGCTCTTCGGCTCGAACGTCACCGCCCGCGACGCCGGCCTCGTGTTCGGAGACTGGCCACTCATGAACGGCGAGGTCATCCCGAGCGTCCCGGCCGGCCGCGACGACCTGGCGGTCCTGTTCACCACCCACGCCCTCCATCGCTACGTGGCGGCCGTGGTGCTCGTGATCCTTGTCGCCGTCGCCGTGGCGGCATGGCGGCGCCGGGCCGCTCATCCACGCCTCGCCTGGCTGGCCGGCGGGATCTTCCTCGCCTACGTCGTGCAGGTCGGGATCGGCGCCCTGCAGATCACAACGGCCCTGGCGCCGTGGGCCCAGACGCTCCACGTCGCCTTCGGCGCGCTCATCTGGGGCGGCTCGGTCGCGCTCGCGACGGCGGCCTACCTCTCTGCCCGGATGACGGTCGTGCCGTGGGCGCCGTCCGGGGCGGGCGTCGGAGACGACGAAGGCGTCGCCAGGCCATCGATTGGCGACACCGTCCGCGCGTATGTCGCGCTCACCAAGCCGAGGATCATCGAACTGCTGCTGATCACGACCGTTCCGGCGATGGTCCTTGCCACCCGCGAGGTTCCCGGCATCGCGTTCACCGACTGGGCACGGATCGCGATCTGGACGCTCGTCTGCGGCACCCTGGCAGCAGGCTCGGCCAACGCCATCAACCAGTATCTCGAGCGGGACATCGACAGCCGGATGGCTCGAACCCGACGCCGCCCGCTGCCGGCCAACGCCGTCGAGCCCGAGCGGGCCATGGTCTTCGGGATCGTCCTCGGGATCGTCTCGGTCGCCGCCATGGCGTGGGCGGTCAACCTCGTCGCGGCCTTCCTGACGCTCCTCGCGATCGGCTTCTACGTCGTCGTCTACACGATCCTCCTGAAGCGGAGCACGCCCCAGAACATCGTCATCGGCGGCGCCGCCGGTGCCCTGCCGCCGGTCATCGGTTGGGCCGCGGTGACCGGCAACGTCACGATCCCCGCCCTGCTGCTCTTCGCGGTCGTCTTCTACTGGACGCCACCGCACTTCTGGGCGCTGGCGCTGCGGATCCGGAACGACTACGCCGCGGCCGGGGTGCCGATGCTGCCGGTCGTTCGCGGCATCGCCGAGACGAGCCGCCAGATCGGCCTCTACACAATCCTGCTCGTGGCGCTGACGATCGTCTTCGGGATCGTCGCCCGGATGGGCGTCATCTATCTCGCCGCCGCGATCGTCCTTGGCGCGCTGTTCCTGTGGCGGGCCTTCGTGCTGTGGCGCCAGGGCACCTCGCCCGAGGCATCGACCGCCCAGGCCGTGCGGCTCTACCGCTACTCGATCAGCTACCTGACGCTGCTCTTCGCGGCCGTCGCTCTCGACGCGATCGTCGTCCTCTAGCCGTCACGGAACCACCGGCGTCTCGGCCGCGTCCTGCCGGCATGCCGACATCACCGCGGCCGTCGCGCCGCCTCGCCCCGCTCCTGCCCATCGCCGCCGCCTTCGCCCTGCTCGGGGCACCCGGCGCCGTCCTCGCCGACTGCATGATGCCGCCGCCGATCGAGGAGGCGGTCAAGTCAGCCGAGGTCGTGTTCGTCGGAACCGTGGTCGCGGTCCAGGACCAGGGTCGTCGCGCAACCGTCGAGGTCGAGGAGGTCTGGCGCGGTCCCGACCTGCCGGTGACGACGGTCGTCCTCGGCGGCCAGGGTGAGGGCTTGACCTCGGTCGATCGAACGTACGAGGTCGGGATGAAGTACGTCTTCTTCCCGTCGGTCGACCCGGAATCAAGGGCCCTCGTCGACAACCTCTGCACGAACACCACCCCGTGGCAGGACGACTACGAGGCGGTCCGCCCGGCCGAGGCTCGACCGCCCATCGGCGAGCCGAGCACCGAGCCCGTCGGGTTCGACGTCGCCAGCCTCGTCCCGATCGGGGGCCTTGTCCTCGTCGTCAGTGGTGTGCTGCTCGTCGTCGGCCTCGTGGCGCGCGGCCGGGAGGCCTGACGGTCCGGTTGACGGCTTCGTCCGGCTCAGCCGAAGAGGCGCCCAGACTCGGGTTCGGTCGTCCCTGTCGCTCACGAGCGCCAAACGATGTCCCAAGGCCATAGCCGTGCCCCATCGTGGGCCACTCTCGCCGTTCGACGGTCGAATGGCGCGTCGGCGCGACAATCGAGCCCGGAACGGAGCTGCAGCGGGCCATGAGGGCCTGACTGGCACGCTTCGCCGGCCGATTGGCGCCCACAAGCGACAAGGATGGGGAGCGGCGCATGGCAGAGCACGCCGCGATGTCAGCCCGGACGGCGAAGTGATCGCTCGAGCAGGCGCGCCCACAGCACGGCCACCGGCACGAACAGCAGCGTCACGGGTAGCAGCAGCCCGGCAAGGGTGAGCAGGGTCACGTAGGACGGCACGAACGGATACGTCCACACCTCGGCGCCGAGCCGCCAGGCCGTCCAGACCCACGTCCAGCTGACGTAGCCTCCGACCAGCACGAGCACCCCGAGGAGTGCCCGTCTCAGGACGTCCTCACCGGTCCGGGCCGCCCAGGCCCCGGTCGCCCCGCCTGCGGCGATCACGAGCGCGCCGACCGCCGGAGCCAGCCACGGCGGACCGAGGTAGTACCCCATGCCGACCAGCTGCTTGAAGCCGAGGAGCAGGTCGCCAGCCAGGGCGCCGACCGCGACCATGGCGGCGACGACGAGCGCCGTGGCCGCAGCCCCCAGCGAGGCGGCGATCGTCAGGAACCAGGCCCTGGTTCGCATAACGCGATTGAGCGTGCACTCCGGCGGCCGCGACGTCCAGTGCCTCCCGCCCTCGGGATGACGCCCTGCATGGCACACTCGGGCGGCATGCAGCTGACCTTTCTCGGCGGCGCGCAGACCGTCACCGGCTCGCGCTTCCTCCTCACGACCGAGCGCGCCAACGTGCTCATCGACTGTGGAATGTTCCAGGGCAGCCCGAACGAGTCGATCAGAAATCGGATCCCGCTGGGCTTCGAACCGGCGACGCTGGATGCGATCCTCGTCACGCACGCGCATCTCGACCACTGTGGCCTGCTGCCGATCGCGGTTCGCGAGGGCTTCAACGGGCCGATCTACCTGACCTCCGCGACCGCCGAGCTCGCCGAGCTCGTCCTGCTGGACAGCGGCCGGCTTCACGAGGAGTTCGCGAAGCGCCACGCCCGCTGGGAACGACGCAACCCCGAGAAGGCGGTGGAGGACGACGAGGAGGACGCCGAGGCGTACCAGGCGGCGCTCGACGAGGCCGAGGCCGCCGACGCCCTCAATCACGTCCCGACGACGGTCGAACCCGAGCCACCGTCCGACTACGACCCCGAGGCCGAGCTGCGAGCCCAGCCGCCGGAGCTGATCGTCGACCTCGACGCGCCGCTCTACACCGAGCGGGAGGCCAAGGCCGTCCCGCCGCTCTTCAAGCGGGTCCGCTACGACCGCGAGACCGAGGTCGCGCCGGGGGTCTGGGCGACGTATGTCGACGCCGGCCACATCCTCGGCTCGGCGATCATCCGGCTGCGGGTCCGCGACGGTGACCCCGAGACAGAGCAGACGATCGTCTTCTCGGGCGACCTCGGCCGGCCCGGCACCCCCATCCTTCGAGACCCGACCTCGGTCCACGAGGCCGATTACGTCGTCGTCGAATCGACCTATGGCGGGCGCGAGCACGAGCCGTCCCAGGAGGCGACGCGGGTGCTGGCCCAGGTGATCCGCGAGGTCGCCGCCGCCAAGGGTGTCCTGCTGGTGCCGTCGTTCGCGATCGGTCGAACCCAGGAGGTCGTCTGGGAGCTGGATCGGATGATCGACCGCGGTGACATCCCGCTGCTGCCGCTGTACCTCGACTCGCCGATGGCGACCGCCGCGACCGAGATCTACCGCCGCCACCCCGAGTTCTACGACGCGGAGACGAGCCGGATCCTGGCCCGTGGCGGCACGCCGCTCGACTACCCGCGCCAGACCATCACCCGCCGTGTCGCCGAGTCCAAGGCGATCGAGCGGGCCGAGCGGCCGTACATGATCGTCGCCTCGAACGGGATGCTGACCGGCGGCCGCGGCGTCGCCCACCTCCGGAACCTCATCGACGACCCGAAGGCGACCCTGCTGTTCGTCGGCTACCAGGGCCAGGGCACCCTGGGCGCCCACCTCCAGGCCGGTGCCAGGACCGTTCGAATCGACGGCCAGGTTCGAACCGTTCGCTGCCGGGTCCGTTCGATCAGCGGCTTCTCGGCCCACGCCGACGAGTCGGAGCTGCTGGACTGGATCGGCCGCTTCGGCGCCGGGAAGCAACCCGGCCAGGCCGGCTACCCTCGAACCGTGTTCCTCGTCCACGGCGACCCCGATGCCCAGGTGGTGATCGCCCCGAAGGTCGAAGCCCTCGGTTTCCGGGTCCACATCCCGCGCTGGCGCGAGCGGGTCGAGCTGGGGGTTCGAGACGGCCCCTGACGAATCCTCGGGCCGAGCGCCCGCGGAGCTCAGCTCGGCCCTCGGAGGGCTCCACTCGTCAAGCTTCTCGCCTGATCACCCATCCGGAAGGAGAACCACCGTGGTCGAAACGACCGCCACCGCCCCGTTCGACATGAGCCAGGTCCAGCGCGGCGCCCGCAACCGGCGCACGCCCTACTACGAGGCCACCCAGCGCTACGGCCCGAAGGGCTTCACGGTCTACAACCACATGTACTTCCCGATCCGCTACGACTCGTTCGAGGCGGAGTTCGAGGCGCTCCTCAACGCCGTCACGATCTGGGACGTCTCGGTGGAGCGATGCCTCGAGATCAGCGGGCCTGACGGCTTCAAGTTCGCCCAGCTCCTGACGCCGCGGGACCTCTCGAAGTGCGCCGTCGGCCAGGCCAAGTACGTCCTGGTCTGCGATTCGGACGGCGGGATCGTCAACGACCCGGTCCTGACGCGGATGGACGAGAACACGTTCTGGTTCGCGCTCGCGTCCTCGGATGCGCTGCTGTTCGCCCGCGGGCTCCGGAACGCCTACCCGGACCTTGACGTCACGATCCGCGAGGCGGACGTCGCGCCGCTGCAGGTCCAGGGCCCGCGGTCGAAGGAGCTCATCCGCGATCTCGTCGGCGAGTCGATCCTCGATCTCAAGTACTACTGGTGGCGCCACGCCGAGATCCGAGGCACCCCGGTCGTCATCACCCGGACCGGCTGGACGAGCGAGGTCGGCTACGAGATCTACCTCCTCGATACCTCGAAGGGCACTGAGCTGTGGGAGACGCTCATGGAGGTCGGGGCGCCGTACGGCGTCCGGCCGACCGGGCCGTCGGACATCCGGCGGATCGAGGGCGGCATCTTCAACTGGGGTGCCGACATGACCTACGAGAACAACGCCTTCGAGATGGGTCTCGAGCGGCTGGTGGACTTCGGGCTCGAAGACGACGCCTGCATCTCGATCGCGGCCTACCGTCGGATCCGGGACGAGGGCGTCGCCCGGCGGCTGGTCGGGGTCGAATTCGACGGCGACCCGTTCCCCGAGCTCAACAACGTCAAGTGGCCGGCCTTCGCCGAGGGCGAGCGCGTCGGCAAGGTCACCTCGGCGATCTACTCGCCGCGGCTGCGCAAGAACATCGGTTACTGCTGGCTGCCGACCTCGCTGGCCGGCGGCGACGTCCCGATCGCGGTCGAGACGGAGTGGGGGACCCGCGCCGCGACGCTCGTGCCGATGCCCTTTGTCGACCCGGAGAAGCGCATCCCGATCGGCTGACCGGTGGCGGGACTCAACACCGGCTGAGACTCGGCGGCGGCAAGCGGGCCAACCGGGCCACTTCTCAACTCAGGTGAACAGCGATGCCTCGAGGGGGCCGCTGTCGCCAGGCTGAGGCCGCGCATCGGTCGCTGCAGGGAGCGTGGCGCCAGGTGCCTGAGCTCCAGCATTCCGCCATCGCTGCCGGACAGCTCGCTCAATTCCTCCGACGCGTTCAACTCAGTTGGTAACCTGGCGAGTTGGCGGGCCATTGGTGTGGTGGCCACGGCCTCCCTGCAGCACACCGGCGAGGGGCCACCTGGGCAACTTCCCAAATCAGTTGAACGGCGAGGCCCCGATTCGCCCTGTTGCAGTTCCCCGGCCGCCCACCGGGGGGCCCACGGCAGCGTGGCGCCACGTGCACGAGCGGCAGATTCGGCCTTAACCGCCGGCCAGCTGCCCAGATCCCGGCGAAGCGTTCAACTCAGTTGGTAACCGGGCGAGTTGGCGGGCCAAATGCATCGAGTGCGGGTACGGCTTCCGACTCCTACGAGCCCAGGGCGGCCTCGAGGACGATGGGGCCGGAGCGCGCGGCGGGATCGCCGTCAGCCGGCTCGAGGCTGACCCGGAAGACCGTTGTCGGGCCGATCTCGAACGTCGCCCACTCGTCCAGCTCGCCGACCCAGTAGCCGGTCTGGTCGACGAAGTACATCTCGCCCACCGCCCAGCCGGCGCCGTCGTCACTCAGCCAGCAGCGGTACAGCTTGTCCTCGGCGGGTGGTGCGAGCGCGGTCGTGAGCACGACAAAGTCGTGGCTCGACCAGGAGACCGAGCCGGCCCGGGTACCGTCGGGCTCGCGAAGGTCGACGATGCGGTGGTTGGGCGCGGCCATGACCCGGTCGACGACGCGGACGACGTACTGCATCCGGCGGGCCTCCGCCGCCAGCTCGTCGAGGCGCGCCAGCTGGTCGGCGACCAGGCCGGCACCCGCGACGAGCACGAGGACCGCTGCGGCCATCGCCAGCAGGTTGCGGCGGCCCCAGCCGAGGCGAAGGCCCCGCGCGCGGGTCGCGAAGGATGGCGCCGCGCCGGGCCGCTCCGCACCAGCCGAGGCGAGCACGCGGTCCCGGACGGATTCGGGCGCGCGAAGCGGCACGATCGCCGCCTCCTCGACGGGACGGCCGGCAACCCCGAGCGCCACGAGCGCCTGCGTTCGGCGCCAGGCCTCGATCTCCGCACGGCACTCGTCGCAACCGGCGGCATGATCGACGAGGGCCCGGTCAAGGGGGTCGGGCGACGCTTCGAGCGCGGCCAGCCGGCCCGGCTCGAGGGCCAGGTCGGCGATCCGCTCGTGCGCCGCGGCGTGATCCAGCCTCATGGCGCGTCACCGCGCCCAGGCGCCGAGGGCTGGCCGGCTCCTGAGGCGGCCTCGATGGATTGTTCGTCCACGAGTCCGGGCACGGCCACGAGGCGCGCTTGGAGGTGGGCCATGCCCCGTCGCGTCCGCGACTTCACGGTCCCGAGCGGCCAGCCGAGCCGCTCGGCGATCTCCGACTGCGACAGCCCGCCGGCGTAGGCGAGTGTCAGGACCCGCTGCTCGGGCTCCGGCAGCTCCGACATCGCCGTTCGAACCATCGACTGGAGCCAGCGGCGCTGGGCGACGCCCTCTGGGTCGGGCGACGGCTGAAGGCCTTCGACGTTCTGGACCGACAGCGCCTGCCCGGTTTCGAGCCAGGCCGGTCGTTCGACCCCGTCGGCGTCGACGTTCGAAGCGTCCAGGGACAGCGCCAGCCGGTTCGGGCGGCGGGATTCTGCCCTCAGGCGGTCGATCGCCCGGTTGCGGGCGATGCCGAGCAGCCACGCCAGCAGCGAGCCTGCGGTTGCGTCGAACTGCCTGGCCCGCCGCCACAGCGCCATGAAGGCGTCCTGGGCGACCTCCGCCGCGGCCTCGCGGTCGCCGAGGAAGCGGACGATCGAGCCGTACACGAAATGGGCGTGCCGGTCGTAGGCGATCACGAAGGCTCGCTCCTCACCCGCGGCGATGCGCGCGACGAGCTCGCGATCGTCGAATGGATCGCCGGAGATGCTCACTTGGCCGCTTGCGAGGAGTGCATTGGGCGATGGTCTGCTCGAACTCGTTTCCTGTCCACGTCGAACGATCCATGGCGCCTCGTCAGTAGTCGTACGGATCGTCATCCTGGGTCTGCTGGGGCGCCGCGGTGGCGGCGGCCGCAGCGACCGCCTCGCCCGCGGGCGTCACCAGGAACCACACGTCGTTCAGACCCTGGCCATTCGTGTCACCGGGGGCCGGGTCGTTCGCGAAGAAGTACAGCGGGTGGCCGGCATAGGCGACCTGGCGACCGCCCTCGGGTCGCTCGAAGGTCGTGAGGGCGCCCGTGACGCCGGCGCCGGCGGCCGGCTCCGAGCCCTCCGGGACGAGGACGGCCGGCCAGTTGGCGAGGCAGCCCTCCGTGCAGGCCGATCCCGTGCCGCCCTCGGGGTCGGGGGTGAAGAGGTAGACCGCGTTCCCGTCGACGGGCAGGATCTGGCCGTATGTCGGGTCCTGGCTGACCTCGATCGTCACCGCCACGGCCATCGGCGATTCCATCGAATCACTCGTGGCGGTGGGCTGCGGGGCAGTCGAGGGGGTGGCGGTTGGGCCGGCGCCGCCGCCGGTTGGTCCGGTGCAGGCAGCGGCGAAGATCGCGACGAACACGGTGGGGACGACGACGCTCCTGAGCGTCCCGCGTCGGCGGTGCATGGAACCTCCTCGATGCGCGCTTCTCGGTCGGGTGTTTCGTGACCGTTACAGATCCATACGCCCGGGAGGCTGGAGCGGATCGCTCGGGATCAGCGGGGTCGGAGCCCACCGCGGGCGGCGATTCGAAGCTCGGCGTCGCTCCAGCCCGGTTCGAACGGCACGCCGGGCGCGTCGAGGTCGAGCACGAGTGGCGCATGGTCGGACGGGATCGGCTTGCCCTTGCGGGCCTCGCGGTCGATCTCGATGGCCACGACGCGATCGGCGACCGGTCGGGTCGGGAGCAGGTGGTCGATCCGCATCCCGAAGTTCTTGTGGAAGTTGCCGGCTCGGTAGTCCCACCAGGTGAATCGACCGCGGGCATCGGGATGGGCCTCGCGGTAGGCGTCCCGGAGCCCCCACTCGAGGAGGCTCCGGAAGGCCTCGCGCTCCTCGTTCGAGACGTGCGTTCCGCCGTGGGCCAGGCGGGGGTCCCAGACGTCCTCGTCGGCCGGCGCGACGTTGAGATCGCCGCCGAGCAGCAGGGCCTCGTCCGGGCGGCGGGTCTCGTCCAGCCAGCGTCGAACGCGCCGGAACCAGCGCAGCTTGCCCTCGTAGAACGGCGACCCGACGACCCGGCCGTTGGGGGCGTAGAGGCTCATCACTCGTATGGGGTCGCGCCCGGGTGCCGTCACGACGACCGACGCCATGCGAGCCTCGTCGAACGGATCGAAGTCCTCCTCCAGGAGCGACACCGCCGCTCCCGCGCCGCTGTCGCGGACCGGGCCGTCGCCGAAGTTGGTGATCGGGTCGCTGATCGCGAGGCCGTCCCGGACCGCGATCGCGACGCCGTTCCAGCGCCCCTCGCCGTGGTGGACGAGCTGGTAGCCGGCCATCTGGAAGGTCATCAGCGGAGCGTCGGCGTCGGACAGCTTGGTCTCCTGCATCAGCAGGACGTCGGGCGCGGCGCGGGCCAGCCACCACTCGACCTTCTCGAGGCGGGCCTTGAGGGAGTTGACGTTCCAGGTCGCGATGCGCATCGGTTCGTGTTGGGTGGCGCCGGCGCGGGCGCGTCAGCGGCTGCCCCGCAGGTCGCGGATCGTCATGCCGTCCATCTCGGGCGTCGCCCCGCCATGCTCCTCGAACGGCAGCTCCAGCGACTGGAAGGCCTCGCGGGTGGCCGCGGGATCGGAGGTCGTCAACATCAGGGCGCCGTCGGTGTCCTCGGCGACGCCGACGATCCCGGTGATGTTCACGTTCCGGTCCGCCAGCGCCTGGGCGACGCGCGCCAGCGCTCCGGGCCGGTCATCGAGCTGGACGGTGAACCAGACCATCATCGCGGCCTACCTCCTGCCGACCGATCTGCCCCCTTCGAATCGATGGTAGCGGCTGGCCGGGCCACCAGCCCTACCCTTGGCGTCGTGACCGCTCCCAGCGTCTCCGCCCAGGTCTTCGGGACCAACGACTCGCAGCCGACTCGCGCGGCGCTGCGGTTCTTCAAGGAGCGGCGGGTCGCCGTGCATTTCGTCGATCTTCGGCGCAAGCCGATCGCCGCGGGCGAGCTGCGGCGGTTCGTCGAGCGGTTGGGGGCCATGGCGGTCGCCGACATCGAGGGTCGGGTTTGGCGCAATGCCGGTCATGCCTACCTTCGAATGGACGAGGCCGAGCTCGTCGAGCGCTTGCTTGCCGACCAACGGCTCCTGCGGTTGCCGCTCGTGCGGGTCGGGAACGGGGTTGCGGCGGGGCGCGACGAGGCCGCCTGGAAGCGACTGCTTGGCGGGCCCGCCTGACAGCCGGCCGACCGCGGCCGGCGCCCCCGCCGAATGCCCGCCGAACGGGCGCCGAACCGTGCGGGCCCGAGCGCCGAACCGTTGGGTTTGCAGCTGGAGCAACAACGGTCGGTTGGGCTGCCCGGAAGGCGGGCGGGGGAGGCCGCACGAGGCTCTCAACCGTCAGACGTGCTGGGCCAGAGCAACGCAGGACGGTTAGGCCTCCTATCAGCCCGCTCGTTCGCCCTCCAACCGTCCCTTGTTGCGGCTCGTGCAAACGGGACGGCCAGGGACGGCGAGGGGACGGCCAGGGACGGCGAGGGACGGTTGCGACGGATGCGGTCAGGTTCGGCGGAGCGCGCGCCAGGCCAGCACGCCGCCGAGCACCACGAGGGCGGCGCCGACGACGGCCCAGAAGGGATCGCCGACCATGAAGCTGCCACCGATCGGCACGCCGAGGCCCTGGGCAAGCCAGACCAGCCCGGTCAGCGCGACGATCGCCGCGAGCAGCAGCTTGAACGCAGGGGATCGGCGTGGCTCGGTCATCGTTGGCCCTTCGCGGCGTAGGATGCACCCTTCGAGCGAATGACAGCCCGTGACCGGCCTGCGCTGGACAGGCGGATGGGAGAGGCCAAGGAGACGGCGATGACGACGAGCGAGCGGGACGCGCGGGACCGCCGAGTGGACGACGAACGGGGCGCCACCTCGAGGGCTGCGGACACGAGGATCGACGATCCGCGAGAGGCGATCCCGCCGCCCGGTGGTGGCGAGCCGATGAGCGAGCGACGCCGGTCCGGCCGGCTGGTGATCCGTCGCGGTGCGGCCGACAAGCTGGCCGAGGACGCGACGATGACCGAGGACCAGAAGCTCCTCGCGCCGACCGGCCGTCCGGCCTTCCTCAACACCGATCCCTGGCGCTCGCTGCGGATCCTCTCGGAGTTCGTCGAGGGCTTCGATGCCCTCGCCGGCCTGGGGCCGGCGATCTCCATCTTCGGCTCGGCCCGCGTCCTGCCCGGCAGCCCGGCCTACGAGACGGCCCGGCAGATCGGGTACCTGCTCGCCAAGGACGGTTACACGGTCATCACCGGCGGCGGCCCGGGCGTCATGGAAGGCGCCAACCGCGGCTGCCAGGAGGCCGGCGGGATGTCGGTCGGCTGCAACATCGAGCTGCCACACGAGCAGTCGATCAACCCGTACGTCGACCTCGGCGTGGAGTTCCGCTACTTCTTCGCCCGCAAGGTCATGTTCGTCAAGTACGCCGACGGCTTCGTCATCCTGCCGGGCGGCTACGGCACGATGGATGAGCTATTCGAGGCGTTGACCCTCATCCAGACCGGCAAGATCCGGCATTTCCCGGTCGTGCTGGTCGGCTCGGCGTTCTACGGCGGGTTGCTTGCCTGGCTGCGGGCCAAGCTCGTCGAGGAGCAGATGGTGCAGGCGGCGGACGTCGACCTCATCCAGGTGACCGACGATCCGGCGGAGGTGGTGGAGATCATCCGGCGGGCGGGTCGACGCCGATCGGCCGAGCGACCCGAGGCCACTGGCGCGGGCGACGGCGGCTGACCGTCAGGCGCCGGCCGTGACCTCGGCGGCGACCTCGGCCGGGAGCCTGATCTCGATCCGCCCGTCGTGCAGCCGGAGCGGGTAGTAGCGAAATCGCCGGACGCGGGTCAGGCGGCGAGCGTCCGACTTGGGCCCCGGGGGGTCGCTTCTCGGGGGCTGGCCGTCGGGCGTCCAGACGGGCACGTAGGTCCCGTCCGGGAGCAGGCCGCCGGTGGTCGGCATGCCGACGACCTCGCCGTTGGCGAGGTCGAACCGGCCGCGATGCAACGGGCAGGCGACGACGCACCCGTCGAGGCTGCCGAGCGACAGCGGCGCCGACATGTGGGGGCAGCGGTCGTCGACGGCCACGACGCCATTCGACGTGTGGGCGAGGAGCACGTCCAGGTCGCCGAACGTCACCCGGCGCAGGCTCCCCTCGGGCAACGCTTCTGCGGCCAGCGCGACGACGAACGGCGCCTCGGCCGAGCCGGGCGCGACGAGCTCGGGCGGGAACGGTGCGATCGACAGGCTCTTCGTGGTCTCGGTCATGACGCCTCGATGCTAATACGGCTCGCCACCTGGCAGGGTTACCAAATCAGTTGAACGAGTCGTCGGGGATTCGAGCGGTTCGCAGGGAAGCCCGGGCGCCCGCCCGGAGATCCACGCTCGGGCCCATCAACAGGGCGGCGTTCCCGGCCCTGTCCAGACCGCCTGGCTGCGTCACCTGGCGCCGCTTGGGCCCACGGCGTTCAATTCAATTGAGAAGTTGCCCGGTTGGTCGGTATGAAGGTCTCGTCGCGCGGGTCAGTGCATCGCGGACATCGGCGACGGGGCGGGGGAACCCTCGTCGACGGACGGCTCCTCGTCGGAACCCGCTCTGCCCGGAGCGGGCGCACCGCTCCGGCGGCCGAGCGTCGTTCGGAGCGGCAGCTCGGCCATGACCACCGCGGCGATCACGGCCAGGGCGGTCGTCACGACCGCGACGCTGAAGGTCTGGCCAATCGCGAGCGTGAAGGCGTCGAAGAAGGCCGCGTCGAGCCGCGGCACGAACGGGCCGAGCAGCTGGTCGATGAGCGGCTGCGCCGGCGTCGGCGCATTCGCCTTGGCGTAGTCGATCAACGCCTGGCCGAAGCTCTGGCCGACGCCCGAGGCCTCGCCGAGATCGAGATTCGGCAGGCCGCCGGCGCCGAGGTTCTGGAGCTGATCGCGGAACGGCGCGGGCACGGCCGCCGCGATGTCGGTGAAGATCGGCGTCAGCTTGGATGGCAGGATCTCGCGCAGCGATTGCCCGAAGACCGTGCCCGCGATCGCCAGCCCGATGGAGCCGCCGATCTGGCGGAAGAACGTCAGGTTGCTGGTCGCGACGCCGAGCTTGTCGTAGGAGACGGCGTTCTGGACGATGATCGTGAAGCCGGCCAGCGTGGGCCCGATCCCGATGCCGGTCACGAGCATCCAGGCGTAGAGGGTGAGCGTGTCGACCTCGGCCGTGATGTGCGACATCAGCCAGATCCCGAACACCATGACCGCCATCGCGCCCACCATCAGGACCTTGTACTTCCCCGTCCGGGCGATGATCTGGCCGGACAGGATGGAGCTCGCGATCAAGCCGATCAGGAGCGGGAACATCTGGTAGCCGGCCTCGGTCGCGCCGGCGCCGCGCACGACCTGGAACCACCGCGGGATGAAGATGACCGCCCCAAAGAAGCCGAACGACACCAGGAACGTCGCGGCGATCGAGGCCGCGTAGGTCCGGTTCCGGAACAGCCCGAGCGGGACGATCGGCTCCCTGGCCCGCGATTCGATGACCAGGAAGACCGCCCCGATCGCGAGGCCGATCAGGACGAAGCCGCCGACGACGAAGTCCGTCCATTCGCCGGTCTGCTTGTTCGTCAGGCCGATGAGGAAGAAGGTGATCGCGACCGCGAAGACGGCGGCGCCCAGGTAGTCGATCGAGCGGCTGACGTTCGGGTGGCGGATGTTCGGCAGCAGGTGCCACACGACGTACAGCGATACCAGGCCGATCGGGACGTTGACGTAGAACACCCAGTGCCAGCTGATCGTGTCGGTGATGACACCGCCGAGGAACGGGCCGATCAGGAACGACAGCCCGAACACCGCCCCGAACAGGCCCTGGTACTTGCCCCGCTCGGCCGGCGTGAACAGGTCGCCGATGACCGCCAGCGCGATCGGGAACAGTGAGCCTGCGCCGATGCCCTGGATGCCGCGGAACAGGATGAGCTGCCACATCTCCTGGCTCAGCCCCGAGAGCGCCGAGCCGATGAGGAAGATGCTGATGCCGAACAGCAGCAGCGGCTTGCGGCCGATCAGGTCGGACAGCTTGCCGTAGAAGGGAACGGTGATGGTCGAGGTCAGCAGGTAGATCGTGACGGCCCAGACGTAGTAGTCGTTGCCGCCGAGGTCGGTGACGACGCGCGGCAGCGCGGTCCCGACGACGGTCTGGTCGAGCGCCCCGAGGAACAGCGCCAGGAGGATAGCGAGGAGGATCTCCATCTTCTCGCGGCGCGGCAGGTCGAGTCCGGCCTCGTGCTGGTCGGCGGAAGGGTTGGGGACGGAAGCCATCAGGGCAGGTCCTTTCGAGCGCATCGGGGATGCCGGGGGTTGCCCGGGTCAGTCGTCGTCGGTGAAGAAGTGGCGGTGGGTTGGGGCGTTCTCGGACCCGCTGCCGAGCTCTGCGGAGGCGGCCGACCGGAGGTCCCGAATGGCCTGGCCGGCGCGGCGGCGCTGGCGCTCGTCGAGCCGCCGGAGGATTCGGCGGAGGCGATCTCGCCGCAGCCCCTCGGTCTGCTCCAGCGCGAGGCGGCCCGCCGGTCCGGGGCGGACGAGCACCCGGCGGCGATCGTCCGGATCGCCGGTTCGCTCGCCGAGGCCCCGGTCCTCCATCCGGTCGATGAGGCCGGTGGCGGCCGGGAGCGACACGTCGAGGAGCTCGGCCAGGTGGGTCATCGTGGTCGGGCCGCGGTGGTCGAGGAGCCACAGCACGTGCAGCTGGCCCATGCTGACCTCCTGGCGCATGAGTCCGGCCATCGCGGCGCAGCGCATCTCCCGGATCAGGCCGAGGACCTCACCGAGCACCGGCTCCAGGTCGGCGAGAGGCTCGGCGCCGACGAGGGCAGTACGCTTCGGAACAGGTGGGATGGGGGATGTAGTTCGCACGAGGCGAACTATTCTAGCAATGCGAATAAAACGGGTGCGTGCGTGCCGAGTCGTCGGCCGAGTTTCGGTCCGTTGTGCTCGCCGGGTGTGACGATCTGGCCCTACCGCGGCATCCGACGGTGGCCCACGCTGGCCACCGACCGGACCGTGCAGCGAGGGGAGACGGGTCATGAGTCGCCGAAGCGTTCGCTATGCCGCCGCGTTCATTGCCACGGCGATGGCCGCCATCTACGTCCTCATCGGCCTCGACATCCTGCAGGTCGTCGAGGACCAGGCGGTGGGCACAGATCTCTTTGGATTCGGAATGAGCGCCGCCGCGCTGTTCGCCTTCGGTGCGTTGCTGCTGGTCGCGTCCGATCGGCGGTCCCTCTGGGTTCTCGGTGCGATCCTTCAGGTGGCGGTGGCCGTGCTGTACGTCGCGGTCTCGGTGAACCGGCATCCACCATTCGAGTTCTGGGGGGTCGCACTCCGGCTCCTGCAGGTCCCACTGTTCCTGGCCCTCGTCGTCCTGGCCGTGCAGCCGCGTACCGAAGCCTCCGTTGTGGCCTCTCAAATCCGGATCGGGCGCGGCTGACGCGCCCTTCGGAGCCCCGGGAAACCGATCGAGTGCCGGCCCGGTTACGATCGCCTCTCTCCACGAACCCGCCGGGAACCACGGAGGCGAGATGCGGTTCGCGCTGATGACCGAGCCCCAGCAGGGCATGGGCTACGAGGACCAGCTGGCGCTGGTGCGCGTCGCGGAACGAAGCGGCTTCGAGGCCTTCTTCCGCAGCGACCACTACGCGAGCTTCCCTGGCCCGGGCGACGTGGAGACGACCGACGCCTGGGCCGTCCTGGCCGGCCTGGCGCGCGAGACGACCACGATCACGCTGGGGACACTCGTCAGCCCGGTGACGTTCCGCCACCCCGGCAACTTCGTGAAGCTCGTCACGACCGTCGATCACATGGCCGGCGGGCGGTTGGAGGTCGGCGTCGGAGCCGGCTGGAACGACGACGACCACGTCCGGCTCGGCTTGCCGTTCCCGCCGATCGACGAGCGGGCCGACCTGCTCGAGGACCAGCTCGCGATCCTCCACGGGCTGTGGACGGAGGACGAGGGCTGGTCGTACGACGGCCACCAGGTTCGAGTCGAAGGCGGGCAGCTCAACCCTCGTCCGGTCGATCTGCCCGGGCGGCCCCGTTCGAACGGACGGGCCCGGCCACGGATCATCACCGGCGGCCAGGGGTCGCCGCGGGCGCTCCGGATCGCGGTTCGCTGGGCCGACGAGTTCAACCTGTCGTCGTCGTCGCCCAAGGTCGCGCGGGCCAAGATGGTCGAGCTCGACGAGGTCTGCCGCTCGGGCGGTCGAGAGCCGTCGACGCTCGCCCGCTCGGCGATGGTCGGGGTCCTGGTGGGGCGCGATGCGGCGGAGGTCGAGCGACGGACCGCGGAGCTGCGAGGGGTCCTCGGCATGGCCGGAGACACCGATCCGGCGTGGCTCGCGGAGCGGCGAGCGCGCTGGAGCTTCGGCACGCCCGACGAGGCACGGGCGACCGTCCAACGCTACGCCGAGGCGGGCATCGAGCGGATCATGCTCCAGGACTTCCTGCCGTTCGACTACGCGATGGTCGAGCTGATGGCCGAGGAGCTGATCGGGCGGGTCTAGGCGCTCACGACTCGGCGGCCTCGGCGGCGCGGAGGTAGCGCGGGTCGTCACGACGGATCGGGTCGGGGTTCACCCCTCGGGCCCGGGCGAGGCGCTCGGTCAGGAGCTGCAGGGGCACGAGCGTGGCCAGGATCGAGGCCAGTCGCGGTGGCAGCGCTGGCGCCGCCGGCGAGACGATCCGGCCAGCGGGCGTGAGCGCTGGATCGATGAATCGGTCGTGTGTCGCGCCGAGGATGCCCGCAGCCCGGATGCCGACCTCGGACGCGGCCGCCAGCGCCGCTGCCGCGCGAGATGACCGCTCCCTCGCCGCGGTCTCGTCGGCGAGGACGAGCACGAGCCCGGTCGCGGCGTCCACGCCGGCCAGGTGGCCGTGGAGGAACGTCTCGAGCTCGCGGAAGGCGGCCGGCAGGTACGTGCCTTCCTCGACCTTCAGGACCAGCTCACGCGCCGCGACCCGGTCGACCCCGCTGCCGATCACGACCAGGCGGTCCACCCCGGCGAGGATGGCAGCCATGCGCTCCGCCGCATCGACTGCCGAGGCCGCCAGGCCGGCAGCGAGCAGCCATTGGACGGCGCCCGGGGGCGTGGCCTGCCCGGTGAGGTGATCGCCGACCGCGGCCAGGGCGACGATGGGCGACAGGTAGCCGACCGTGTGGCACCAGCTCTGGTCCAGCTCCTCGGTCGTTACGACGATGTCCGCCAGAGCGGCGCCCGGGGAGCGGTCCGAGACCGTGACGAGGCCGACCCGAGCGCCTGCGGCGCGGGCCCGCTCGAGTGCCCGGTTCGTGGCCCACGTCCCGCCCTCGTGGCTGATCCCGATCACGAGGCCGCCCCGCACGCCGAGGCTCTCCTCCAGCGACGCTTCGAATGCCTGGACCGCGACGGGAGCGCTGCCCGCACCTGTGCCCGCCGGCAGGCCCGCCGTCCGCATTGCCTCGCCGAGGATCTCGGCGCCGGCGAGCGCTCCGTGCTCGCTCGTGCCGCAGCCGGTGAGCAGGATCGGCCGGCCGTTGACCGCTGCCTCGCGGATCGCGGCGGCGCGCGCAGCCGCGCCCCTGGCGGGATCGGCGAGCCGGCCGAGGATCCGGGCCGCCAGGGCCGGCTCGGCCTCGATCATCTCGGTCATGTGGTAGGGCGGTCCGTCTCGCCGAGAGGGCAACGACGAGGCGGCCCATGGGTCGGGCGCCGACGGCAGGGGAGCGCCGGGGTCGCTGCGCGCCATCGTGGTCATGGCGCGGCCGCGGCGAGCCGGGGAATCCGACCGATCCGTCGGAGGGGCGCGTAACGGAACCAGGCGCGGCCCACCAGCTGGTCGAGCGGAACCGGTCCGAAGCGGCGCGAATCGATCGGCGGGCCGTGCCCGGCCGCGGCGGTCACCGCCTCGGACGCGTCGGCAAGCAGCCACGCCTCGTCGGGGGCCATCACGAGGTACCCGCCCGCGAAGCCAACCCGATCGCCCGGGCCGGCCGCGACGCGCTTGATCGCCAGGGCACCGGAATCGGGCTCGCGGAACACGACCACCGACCCGCGACGCGGCCAGCGGGCGGTCGTGGGATCGACGAGCAGCCAGTCACCGGGCTCGATGGCCGGCGTCATCGAAGCCTCCGTGACGGCGACCCGCCACGGGCCGGCCAGGCGACCGGCGAGGGCCGGCACGGGGGATGGTTCGAGCGACGGGGGTTCAGCCCGGACGGCCTGCAACCCGCGTCTTGCCGGGCCCGCCGGTCGCCTTCCAGGCGGCGTCCACCTGGTCGATCAAATCGAGGAGCTTCTGCGCGTCGGCGAGATCGGTCGAGGCCTTGACCTTCGAAGCCTGCTTGGTGGCCTGCCAGAACAGGTCATGGAGCCCAGAGACCGTGTCGAGGTGCTCGGGCTTGAAGTAGTCATGCCACAGGACGTCGAGGTGGTGCTTCACCAGCTCGGCGCGCTCTTCCTTGATGTGGAGCGCCCGAGTTCTGAATGCAGCATCGTCATTCGCCGCGTACTTCTCGATGATCTTGTAGCAGCTCTCCGCTTCAATTCGAGCCTGCTCCGGGTCGTAGACCCCGCAGGGCAGATCACAGTGCGCTCGTGCGACGGTTCGCGGCGCAAGGAGTCGAACGACGGCAGTGAGGAACATGAGAACTCCTTCGGGCTTGCCTCGGTCGTCGGCGACCGCGTCGGGGGGACTGTCAGGATTGAGTGTCGAAGCGGCCGTCGAGGCTGTCAAACGCCCCTTGTCCCGATCGTGATCCGTCTTCTCCGGCTGCCGCCGCGCGGTCGCAGCGGCCCCTGGCTCATCGCGCTCGGGATCGCCCTCCTCCTGGCCATCCAGCCGATCTGGCGTGATGGCGTCGCCGTCGGTATCGCCGGGGCGATCTTCCTGACCATGCTCGCGGCAGCCCGCTGGGAGCTGCGGTGGCTGCCGGTCCTGGTCCTCGTCGCGGCTGGCGTGATCCTGCGGCTGGCGAGCTGGGGGGTCGACGCATCCGACGTCGACGACGTCACCCGGGCGGCGATCCTGCGGTTCCTGGGCGGCCTCAGCCCCTACGGCATCGGCTACATGTCGTCGGTGCCGTACGGCGCGGGCTGGCCATACGGGCCGGTGGCGATCGCCTGGTACCTCCCGTCGGTCAACGACCCCACGATCATCGAGGGCATCGTCTCGGCGGTCATCCTGGTCGCCCTGGCGGTCCGTGCCGGGAACGGCCACCCGATCGGGCTGGCGATCTACGCCGTCGCGCCGCCGCTCGTCCTGGCGACGGTCGACGGCTCGAACGACACGAGCGCTGGCCTGCTGATCCTGGTGGCCCTCGTGGTCGCCGGCCATCGACCGCGGCTCGGGGCCGGGCTGCTCGCGCTGGCGGTGGCCTTCAAGCCATACGCGGCCGCGTGGCTGCCGCCGTTGATCGCCCTCGGTGGTCTGCCGGTCCTCGTCGCATTCGCCGCGGTCTCGGTCGTGGCCTGGGCGCCGGTGCTGTTCGCCTGGGGCATCCCGCGGTACCTCCGCAGCCTTGCGCTGGCCGAGGAAGCCCACCTCCGAGCAGCGTACTGGTCGGTTGCCGCGATCTGGGACGGCCTCCTCCCGGGTGGCGCACCGAGATTCCTCGAGACGCTGCGCTACGGATTCGCCGGGCTCACGGCGGCGCTCGGGTTCCGCTACGTCCGCCTGAGCCGGCCGACGATCGACGGCGTGATCCTGGCCGGGACCGCGACGTTCGTGGTAGCCCAGTTCGGCGGCTACTTCGGCAGCTACGTCTATCTCGGTGCCATCGCCCCGATCCTGTGCTGGCGGGTCGACGACTGGTTCGGGCGGCTGGTGGTCGCCGCCGCCCGTGGCTACCAGCGGGTGGGTCGGGACCGACGCCGCGTTCGCAAGGCGAGTGTCACCGCCCCGGTGCCGGCGCCGGTCGCGGGCCGGGCATGGGCCGCGGCACGCTCCACGAACGATGGCCTCGATCGCGCGCGAGCTCGAGCTCGCAGCACCGGAGATCCGGCCCACGGCCGCCCGGGCGGCGGGCGATCGGGGCGCGAGCATCGAGGTCGTGCGCCGGGCCTCGGCCGGCTGCCGGGCCTGTGACCTCTGGGAGCGGGCGACCCAGACCGTCTTCGGTGCCGGACCGGTCCCCGCCCGAGTGATGCTCGTCGGTGAGCAACCCGGTGACCGCGAGGACCTCGAGGGCGAGCCATTCGTGGGGCCCGCGGGAACCATCCTTGGCAAGGCTCTCGACGAGGTCGGGATCGACCGCGAGACCGCCTTCGTCACCAATGTCGTGAAGCACTTCAAGTGGCGCCCATCGGGCAAGCGCCGCCTCCACGAGCGACCCAATCGGACCGAGGTCGGCGCCTGCCTGCCGTGGCTCGAGTCGGAGCTGGCCCTGGTTCGGCCCGCGGCGCTCGTGCTCCTCGGTGCGACCGCGACCGCCGCCCTGGCCGGGCCCGACGTCTCGGTGACCCGCGACCGGGGGCGACCGCTGTCGCTGCCCCATGCGGCGCTCGTGACCGCGACCGTGCATCCGTCGTCGATCCTGCGGGCTGGCGAGCGCCGCGATGACGCCTATGCGGCCTTCGTCCGCGATCTGCAGTCGGTCGCCCGCTGGCTGGAGTCGAACGCCGCCTGAGGGCTTCTCTAGCATGCATCTGAGTGTCACCCTCCTTAGCGTCTGACGGCTTGGCTCGTAGCCTGCCTGCCCGCCTGCATGGCGTGGCCTTCATGCGTTGTGCCGGCCGTCAGACAC
>VEOW01000112.1 GCA_012026785.1 Chloroflexota bacterium
CCCTGCCGACGGCCGTATCGAACACCGGATACCCGAGGTTGCCGGGTCGGAAGTAGAACTTCTCCCAGAAGCCCTTGACGTGCGGGATGTGCGTCTTGCGGTACTTGCCCAGGTACTGGCCGTCGGCGTCGATGACGGCCGCGGTGTTGTAGTAGACGCCGGTCGCCTGCGAGTCCTCCTCGTACATCGGCACGACGAGGACCATGCCGGTCTGCTTCGCGAGATCCTGCATCCGCTTCGTCGTCGGGCCGTCGGGGATGTGCTCGGTGTAGGCGTAGTACTTGGCGTCCTGGACCTGGCAGAAGTAGGGGCCGTAGAACAGCTCCTGGAAGAGCATCACCTGCGCACCCTGCTTGGCCGCCTCGTGTGCGGCGGCCTCGTGCTTCTGGATCATCGACTCCTTGTCGCCGGTCCAGTTGGCCTGCAGCAGCGCCCCTCGAACGACTCTCGGCATCTTGCCCTCGCCTCCCCGCTCCCATCGTGGACAGAACTGGTGGACAGAAATCGTTGCCGGCAATCGTGGACAGAAGGGGAGAGGGTACACCGGTCACGAGGCTGCTCCGGTTCCTTACACACCGCTTACCCGGCCTTTCGTCCAGGCTGGCGACGCGCGCCGAGTCCGGTCGTACGGTCCGCGCAGTCGCTCGTGTGAGACCGAGCGAACGCAAGGGAGACAGACACGATGCATGCCAAGAAGATCGGCCGCCGGATGCGCGGCCTGGCGGTCGGGGCGGCGCTCATGCCCGCGCTCCTGGTCGCGCTCGCCATTCCCGGCTCGGCTCTCGCGGCGAGCCTCGTCGGGACCGACGGGCCGGATCACCTCGTCGGCACCGCCGATCCGGACACGATCGAGGGCCTCGCCGGCGAGGACATCCTCGAGGGCCTCGGGGGCAGCGACACCCTCGATGGCGGAGCCGACGCGGACCTCCTGTACGGCGGTGGCGGGAGCGACCTGCTCCTCGGTGGTGCGGGCGACGACGGGCTGCGAGGCGGACCCGGCTGGGATCGGCTGCGGGGCGGTGACGGCAATGATCGGCTGGCTGGTGGTCGGGGCAACGATCGGCTCGGCGGTGGCGCGGGGAACGACGTGCTGTACGGCGGCGGCGGGGGCGACGTGCTGGTCGGCGGCGCGGGACGCGACCTCGTCTATGGCGGGCGTGGCAACGACGTGATCCGGGTCGGTGGCGACTCCACGGCCGACGCAGTCCGGTGCGGCCCCGGCTGGGATGTCGTCTTCGCCGGTCGCCATGACGTCGTCGGGCGGAGCTGCGAGCGGGTCATTCGAACCCTCGAACCTGCCGACTGAGACACAACACCCCATCTCGCGCAGCGGCGAGATGGGGGAAGATCCGGGAATGCTTCGGGCGAACGGGACGAGCGCTGGGGGTTCGTCCCGCTTTGCCCTCTTCGTCGAGCCGCGGTATCGCTGGTTGCTGCGCCTGTTCGGCGTCCGCGACGGAAACGCCTGGGTCGAGCTGGGAGATGACCTCCATGCCCGCTTCGGCTGGTTCGACGTTCGAACTCCGCTTGGCAACTGCGTTCATTGGTCGATCGAAGGACCCTGGCGGGCGATCACGGCCCTTGGCGTTCGACGCAGCTTCCGGGGTGGCGACCTGACCTTCGGCGGGACGCCTCGAGGCGGCGGCCGGATCGACTTCCGAGATCGGGTTCCTTTCGCCTTCTTCAGGATTCCGGCGTTGTACGTCACGGTCGCCGATCTCGAAGGATTCGCGGCCGCCCTGACCGAGAACGGCATTCCGGGCGAGGATCGTCGACGGCAACACCCCTGAACCGCTGCTGACCGTCGCGGACGGCCCATGGACCGCGGCCGGCGCCGCGTCGGACCCGCGGCGGCTCGCGCGTGTTATCCGCCTGTCAGCGGTTGGGGGCGCTTCTCGACGTCTCCCGTCAGCGAGCGCGGGCGAGGATCGTCGCCAATCAGTGACGTCGCCGCGCCACTCGGCGGGCGCGTCTCCCGCGGCAGATCCAGGAGGCGAACGATGACGAGCGAAGGACGGAGCGGCGGCAAGAGCCGCCACGACGGTGGCAAGGGCGAGCTGGAGCATGCGGCGAGCGACCTCGCCGGCCAGGCCGCAAGGACAGCCGAGGCCCAGGCCTCCACGCTCATGACAAAGGCCGGCGAGTCGCTGGACCAGGTGGCCGGCGCATTCCGAACGGCCGTTGACGAGCTCCGGCCGCAGCAGCCGGAGATCGCCGGCGTCATGGGCACCGCGGCGGACCGGGTGGAGGACGCCAGCGCCTACCTCCGAGACCACGATCCCGCCGAGGTGCTCGATCGGGTGCAGGACGTCGCTCGAAGCCAGCCGGCGCTCGTCATCGGGGGCGGGCTGGCGCTCGGAATCACCCTCGGGCGGCTCCTGCGAAGCGGGAGCGACCGAGGCCGGAGCGATGGCTGGAGCCATCGAAGCTGGAGCGATCCAACGGCGGGCGACCAGGGCTGGCGCTCCGGGACCGCTGCGGGCCTCGGCGGCAGCGAGTACGGCTACGAGCCGACGCGTGGCGCCGCTGGCTATCGCGCTGCACCCCGCGGGAGCACTGGCTACGGGACGGGCTATGGCGCCGGGGAGTATGGCGGCGAGACGACCGGCGAGACCGCTGGCCGGGCCACCGGCGAGACCGCCGGGCATGGGACGCGGCTCCGCGACACGGCCCGAACCGAGGACCTCGAGCCGGCGGTGACCGGGAGTGGACGGACGGAGCCCGCGACGACCCGGCGGCGGCGCTGATGGACGCACGGCGGATGGAGCGGGATGACCGCTCCCTCGGGCAGCTGTTCGGGGACCTCTCGCAGCAGCTCGGGACCCTCGTTCGAAAGGAGATCGAGCTCGCTCGGACCGAGGTGACGGACGTCGCCATGCGGGTGGCCCGCGACGCCACGATGCTCGGCGCCGGGGCCGTCCTGGTCCACGCGGCCGGGCTGCTGGGGCTGGTCGCGATCGCGCTCCTGCTGGCCGAGCTGGGGCTCGCGCCGTGGCTCGCGTTCCTGGTCGTGGCGATCGTCGTCGGGGTCCTCGGTGGGGTCCTCATCCAGGTCGGACGAGATCAGCTGCAGCGGCGGGAGCTCGTCCCACGCCAAACGATCGAAACCGTGAAGGAGGACGTGGAATGGGCGCGGGAGCGGGTGAAATGACGGAGCGACAGGAAGACCCGACGGTCGGCCAGCTGGTCAACGAGATCGAGGTCACGCGCGAGGAAATGACCGTGACCGTCGAGGAGATCGGCGACCGGCTGGACCCCAGGAACATGGTCGAGGACGCGAAGGCGAGCGTTCGCGACGCGACAGTTGGAAAGGTGGAGCAGATGGCGAACAGCGCCGAGCAGATGGTGGACCAGGCCGGACAGGCGGTCGAACAGGCCGGCAGCGGGATCATCGAGACGATCCGACGAAACCCCGTCCCGGCGGCCCTGGCAGGGATCGGGATCGGCTGGCTGGCGATGTCTGCCCGGAACACCGGCGGGATGCCGTTCGACCGGCAGACCGGCCGATACCGCTACCCCGGCTACGCCCGCGGTGGCGATCTATGGCGCTACCGGAGCGAGCCGAGTGGCGGGTCGTCCGACCTGGGCGAACGTGCCGGCGAGGTGGCGGATCGGCTCGGCCGAACGGTCGAGCGCGGCGGTGACCAGCTGTCCGCGATGGCCGGCGAGATGCCCAACCAGGCCCGCGACGTGGCTCGCCAGGCCGGCGATGAAGCCGGCCGCATGTACCGCGAGAACCCGCTGGCGATGGGCGCCATCGCCGTCGCGGTGGGGGCCGCCATCGGCATGGCGCTGCCGGCCACGGACTTCGAACGCCGAACGATCGGGCGTCCCTCGCGGGAGCTGCTCGACAAGGCCGGCGACGCGGCGGGCGATGCCCTGGGCACGGTCGAAGAGCAGGCCCGCGAGGTCGAGCAGCAGGCTCGCGACGAGGAGCAGCGCGCGAAGGCATCCTGACTCCGGGGGCGCGGCAGGCGCCAGCCAGGGCCTGCGCCGGCCGCGGCGCCCGCGCATTCGGACCATTTGGCAGGGGAGGTCGCCCCCTGGCCGTGGTCTAATGAGCCTCGACGTCGCAGCAGGGCGACGCGTTTGACGTTTGCGTCCGCCGAGGTGATCGGTCATGGCCATCGAGACCACGAGCAGCCGGATGACGAGCGAGGAGATCGTCGCGCTCTCCCGGGCCCACACCTTCTTCTCCTGGTCGGTCCAGGGCCAGCTCGATCCGATCGCGATCGATCACGCCGAGGGCGTCTACCTCTACACGCCCGAGGGCCGGCGAATCCTCGACTTCAACAGCCAGCTGATGTCGGTCAACGCCGGCCACGGCGATCGGCGGATCATCGATGCGATCACCGAGCAGGCGACGAAGCTGCAGTACGTCCAGCCGGCGTTCGCGACCGAGATCCGGGCCCGCCTCGGCGAGAAGATGGCAGAGATCATGCCGGGCGACCTCGACAAGGTGTTCTTCACCCTCGGCGGCGCCGAGGCCATCGAGAACGCCATCAAGCTTGCTCGCCACTTCACCGGTCGCCACAAGCTCCTGGCCCGCTATCGCTCCTACCACGGGGCCACCCACGGCGCGATGACCCTGACCGGCGACTACCGCCGCTGGGCCAACGAACCCGGGATCGTCGGGGTCGTGCGCTATCCCGACACCCACAAGTGGGGCGAGAAGGAGCCGCGGCCGGTCGAGGAGAGCCTGGCCGGGCTGGAATACGTCATCCAGGCCGAGGGGCCCCAGACGATCGCCGCCATCTTCCTCGAGACGATCGTCGGCACCAACGGCATCCTCATTCCGCCCGACGGCTACCTGAAGGGCGTCCGCGAGCTGTGCGACCGCTACGGCATCCTGATGGTCTGCGACGAGGTCATGGCCGGCTTCGGGCGGACCGGCCGCTGGTTCGCCGTCGATCACTGGGACGTCGTGCCCGACCTGATGACGATGGCCAAGGGCCTGACCAGCTCGTACCTGCCGCTCGGCGCCGTGGCGATGCGCCATCACATCGCCGAGGCCTTCGAGTCGAAGATGTTCTACGGCGGCCTGACCTACTCCTCGCACCCGGTCAGCCTCGCCGCCGCGCTGGCGACGATCCGGGTCTACGAGGAGGACGACCTCATCGGCAACGCCGCCCGGCTGGGGCCGGTGATGCAGGCGCACCACGAGCGCCTGGCCGCGAAGCATCCGTCGGTGGGCGCCCACCGGAACCTCGGCCTGTTCGGGATCATCGACCTGGTCAAGAGTCACGATCCGTGGACGCCGCTCACGCCGTGGAACGGCACCAGCGACGAGATGAAGGCCATCGCGAAGTACTTCCGCGAGCACGGCCTCTACACGTTCGCGCCGAACAACTCGATCCACACCAACCCGCCGCTGTGCATCACCGAGGATCAGCTGGCGGAGGGCTTCGAGATCATCGACCGGGCGCTCGACATCGCCGACCAGGCGGTCGTCGGGTAGGGGAGCCGGCGGGGCTGTCGAACCCGACCCCGCCGGCGGCATTCGAATGAGCTCGATCGTTCGCGGGCGGCTCGTCCTCGAGGAGGTCGTCGCGCCGGGCCGGCTCGTCGTCGAAGCCGGTCGGATCACGGCGATCGAGCTCGACGACGCAGAGCGCGACGGGCCGTTCATCGCCCCGGGCTTCGTCGACGTCCACGTCCATGGCTTCGGCGGCCATGACGCGATGGGCGGCGTCGACGCCCTCGACGGCATGGCCCGGGCGCTGCTTCGGCGGGGCGTGACCTCGTTTCTGCCCACGGCCGTGACGGCCCCGCTTGACCAGCTTGGCGAGTTCGCCGAAGGCGTTCGAACCTGGATGCCAGGCGCTCCGGCTGACGGGGCAGCCCCGCTCGGATTCAACCTCGAAGGCCCGTTCATCAATCCATCTCGGGCCGGCGCCCAGAACCCGGCGTTCATCCGCTCACCAGCCGGTCTCGATCTCGACGCGGTCCTTGGCCCGCTGGTCGACGGACTTCGAATCATGACGGTGGCCCCCGAGCTCGATGGCGCGCCAACGCTCATCGGCTGGCTCGTCGGCCACGGCGTCGTCGTCTCGCTCGGTCACTCCGACGCGACGCTTGCCCAGGCGCAGGCCGGCTACGACGCCGGCGCGCGGACCACGACCCACCTGTTCAACGCCATGTCCGGCGTCTCGCACCACGCTCCGGGGCTCGCGGCGGCGGCGCTGGCCGACGATCGGGCGGCCGTGGAGCTGATCGCCGACGGCGAGCACGTCGACCGCGGGCTGTGGCCGCTGGTCCTGCGCGCCAAGCCCAGCGGACGCCTGGTCCTCGTGAGCGACGCGCTCGCGCCGGCGGGAACGTCGACGGAGCGCGCCGACCTCGGTGGGCTGGAGGTGGACGTCCGCGGGTCACGACTCACCATCGCCGGAACGGACACGCTCGCCGGGAGCGCGATCGCACTCGATGACGCGGTGCGGAACCTCGTCGGCGCCGGGGTGCCGCTCGCGGCGGCTTCGGCGGCCGCCAGCCGGAACCCATTGGCGCTGCTCGGCGTGACCGATCGCGGCCGGATCGGGCCGGGCCAGGCGGCCGATCTCGTGGAGCTGGACGACGACCTCCGCGTGATCCGGGTCGCCCGGGCGGGGGAGTGACTCAGCCCGGGCTGAGTCGAGCCCGCGCGGCCGCGCGAAGGCCGTCGATGTGGGGCGGCAGGCGAGCGTCCCAGGTTCGAACGTCGTCGGCCGTGAACGGCGGATCCCCGGCCCGCCTCGGCTCGGTCTCGGCCGAGAGGAGCGTGATCTCGGCGAAAGACCCGGTCTCGGGCAGGCGCGCCAGCGTCACCCGGCCGCCGCGCGCCGTGTCGAGGTTGATCGCCCGGCCCTCGTGGAACAGCCCCGTCATCTCGCGCGAGGTGTGCCCGAAGACGACGCGCGCCAGGTTCGCGTCCGCGAACACGTGCCACGTCGGCGCGGTGGGAAACGGCCCGGCGGCGTCGTAGAAGGCCTCGCGGATCCAGAGTCGCTCCACGCTGGCCGCGTAGGTCGCGAGCGATTCAACGCCCGGGGTCGGGCCGCCGTGGACGAGCAGCACGTCGCGCCAGGTCGCGTAGGGCGCGAGACCGCGCAGGAGCCCCTCGAGATCGGGCGCCCGGGAGGCGAGCCGCCGGGCGACCTCGACGGGTGGGACCTCGGGGCCGAACTCGTCGGCCGCCAGGCCCGCCGATTCGAGCAGCGCGCCGGCGCCGAATAGCATCCACGCCTCGGCCGTCACCGGGTCGCCTTCGATCGACAGCAGCGCCTGGATCTCGTGGTTCCCCTCCAGCAGGACGACGAGACCCTCTCGGGCGGCGGCCTCCTCGCGCAGCGAGCCCAGCCAGCGCAGGAGCTGGAGCGATGCCGGTCCCCGGTCGACGATGTCGCCACAGACCACGAACGCCGTGCCCGGCGGCGCGATCCAGTGACCTTCGGCATCGACCAGGCGCGCCTCTTCCAGTACTGACCGCGTCGCCTGGAGCTGGCCGTGGATGTCCGTCGCCGCCCAGACGGCGAACTCGTCGGGAATGGTCTCCGGGGGCGTGGCCGGCGGGATCACCATGCGTTCGAGTATGGGCTCGATCGATCAGCGGTGGGCGTCGAAGGCATCTGCCAGGCGGTTGAGCTCGGCGCGCGTCGACGGCTCGAGCTGGGTGCCTCGAAGGGTCTCCACGATGCGTTGGCGGCGATAGGCAAGGATCGCGTCGCGGGCCTGGCTGCCGGCCGTGGTGAGTCGGGCGCGGCTCGCCCTTCGATCTGATTCGTCCGTCGAGATCTCCAGGAGGCCCCGGGCCGCAAGACGCCGCAGCAGCCGGCGGGTCGCCGGTAGCGTGACGCCCACCCGCGCTGCCACCTCTCCGACGCGAGCGCCCTCGGGACGCTCGCCGACGACGAGCAGGGCGCGCCACTGCGGGAACGTCAGGGCGAGGGCGGGCTGGGCCTCCGAGAGAGCCCGCGTCGTGATGGCCACCCCCGCGACCATGATCCGCTCCAGCAGGTCTGCCGTCGATGATCTGGGCATGGCGCAAGCATAGCCGGACCGTGGACGGATGGTTGCCGGGAGGCTACTATTGACGCCGGCGTCCGAGAGGAGGTCTGCGTCGCGATGGTTGCCACCGAGGGACGTGGCGCGAGGGGTCCGGGCGGGACGGCGACGCCCGCCGTCCGGCTCGTGGACGTCCGGAAGCAGTACGGGACGGGCGAGCTCGCCGGTCGGGCGCTACGCGGGATCTCGCTCGACATCGCCGCCGGGCAGTTCGTCGTGCTGCTCGGCCCGAGCGGCTCCGGAAAGACGACGCTGATGAATGTCGTCGGGGGCATGGAGCCCGCGACCAGCGGCTCCGTCGAGGTCGCGGGCCGGACCCTGGGTGACCTGGATGGGGAGGCCCTGACGACCTTCCGGCGGGAGCGCGTCGGCTTCGTCTTCCAGTTCTTCAACCTGATCCCGACGCTCACCGCCCTCGAGAACGTGCAGCTGGTCGCGGAGCTCGTGGCGGCTCCCGACGATGCCGCCCGGCGGGCCATCGACGCGGTGGGTCTCGGAGAGCGGGCGGATCACTTCCCCGGGGCGATGTCGGGCGGCGAGCAGCAGCGCGTCGCGATCGCCCGGGCCGTCGTCAAGGATCCGCCGATCCTGCTGTGCGATGAGCCGACGGGCTCCCTGGACCTGGAGACCGGGCGGCAGGTCCTCGGCGTCCTGCGCGAGCTCAGCCGGGCCGCCGGTCGAACGGTCCTCTTGGTGACGCACAACTCCGCGATCGCGGCCATGGCCGACCGCGTGATCCGCCTGCGATCCGGCGAGGTGGTCGACGACAGGCTCGTCCCCGCGCCGGTCGAGCCGGAGGCGGTCACCTGGTGAGCCGCTGAAGGAGTGAACGTGTGACGCTCCTCCGCCGCTCCCTCCTGCGGGACATCCGCGGACGCCGGGCCCAGTTCGCGGCCATCGGGGCCACGATGCTGCTCGGCGTGGCGCTCTTTGCCGCGTCCTTCGATGCGTTCCAGAACCTCAACGCGTCGTACAGGGGCCTCTACGACCAGCTGGCCTTTGCCGACCTGGTGGCGGTCGGCGGCGACCCGGCGGTCGTCTCGAGCCACCTCCAAGGCGAGCCCTCGGTCGCCGCGGTGGCGACGCGATCGGTCGCCGACCTGCCGCTCTCGGTCGCTGAGCATCGCTTCCTCGGCCGGGTGGTCGAGCTGCCGGCGAGCGGCGAGCCGGCCGTGGATCGAGTGACCGTCCTGCGCGGCAGCGGGCTTGCCCCGGCCCGGGAGGACGGCGTGCTGGTCGAGCAGCACATGGCCGACCACTTCGACCTCCAGCCCGGCGACACGATCGAGGTTGCCGCTGCCTCGGGCTGGCGAACCGCGACGGTGCTCGGGGTCGTGGCCTCGGCCGAGTACCTCTGGCCGGCGAGGAGCCGCCAGGAGATCCTCGTGCCGCCGGGCGAGTTCGGGGTCGTGTTCGCCGGTCCGGTGTTCGTGTCCTCCCTGCCGGCAGCGAGCCGCCAGCCCGAGACGCTCGTCCGCCTCCAGCCCGACGCGCCGGCAGGGGCGTTCGATTCGCTGGCGCGGCTGGCCATCGTGGCCGGTGCCAGCTCGACCTACACCCAGGCCGAGCAGCCCTCCAACGCCGCGCTGCAGGAGGACGTCAGCGGCTTCGGCGAGCTGTCGCTGGCGTTCCCGCTGCTGTTCCTCGGCGCTGGCGCCCTGGCGATGTCGGTCCTGCTCGGTCGGATGGTGGCCACCCACCGTGGCCAGATCGGGGTGCTGCGAGCCAACGGCGTCCGGCGGCGAACCCTCCTGTGGCACTACCTCGCCTTCGGGCTGCTGATCGGGATCGTTGGCTCGGTCCCCGGCGCGATCCTCGGCGCGCTCGCCGCGGCCGCGATCACGGGCGTCTATACCGGGGTGCTGGCCATCCCGACGGCGGTCGTCGAGGTTCGTCCGCTGACGCTCATCATCGGCGTCGTGATCGGGCCGATCGCCGGGGCCGCGGCGGCGTTCGGGCCGGCGCGGCGGGCCGCCTCCACGAGCCCGGCCGAGGCAATGCGCGGCGACGCGCCAGGCGGACGAGGCTCACTCAGCCTCCTGGAACGGCTGTTGCCGCCACTGCGCGGCTTGCCGACACGCTGGCGGCTCGCGCTCCGAGGCCTGGGTCGAAACCGCCGCCGCAGCCTCTCGACGATCCTCGGAGTCGCCCTCGCCACGAGCCTGATCTTCGTGTCCTGGGCGATGATCGACACGGTCGAGGTTCTGCTCGACCGCCAGTTCGTCCAGATCGATCGCTCTGACGCCCGGGTCGTGCTCGCGCAGCCGGTACTGGCGGATACCGTCACGGAGGTGGTCGACGCCGAGGGCGTCGCGGCGGTCGAGCCGACGCTCGAGCTACCCGCGGCGATCGTCGGTGATTCGAGGCGCTACGGTACCGCCCTCGTCGGGCTCGTCCCGGGAACGACGATGCGGTCGCTCCTGACGCGTGACGGCGACGTCCTCTCGCCTGCCGACGGCGAGGTCGTGCTCGGCGTCGCGCTGGAGAATCTCCTCGGCGTCGGGGTCGGCGACGCGGTCGCGATCGCGCCCGTGGCCGGGACCGGCGACCAGGGCCTCGCCGAGCCGGTTCGACTTCGAATCGCGGGCTTCGTCGACGAGCCGCTCGGCACGCAGGCCTACACGACGCTTGCGACGGTCGCCCGGGCCGCGGGGCTGCCAGGGTCCGATCCGCCCGTCCAGGCCGCCCTCGTTCGATTCGAACCCGGGGCCGACGCGGTAGCCGTCCGGGATCGCCTGGCGGAGTCGCCGTCGGTCGTCGCGGTCGTGAATACCCAGGCCCTGTACGACATCGCCCAGCAGTTCCTCGGCCTGTTCTACGCGTTCGTCGGGGTGATGCTCGTCCTCGGCGGGATCATGGCCTTCGCGCTGATCTTCAACACGCTGTCGGCGAACGTGATGGAGCGTGCCGTCGAGCTGACTGCCCTGCGGGCGCTCGGGATGCCGGCGTCGACGATCGGCCGGATCGTCACAACCGAGAACGTGCTGCTGACCGTCATCGCGCTCCTCCCGGGGCTCGTGGTCGCCTACGTCCTCGCCGCGGTCTTCATGGCCAGCTTCTCGAGCGACCTGTTCCAGTTCGAGCTCGCCGTCCGGCCCACGACCTTCCTCGGCACGGCCGTCGCGATCGTCGTCGTCGCGCTCCTGTCGCAGCTGCCGTCGCTTCGAACGGTCCGCCGGCTCGACCTGGCCAAGGTGGTCCGCGAGCGCGCAACCTAGGCCCGAGATCGCCGCGAGGCCGGCGACGGGCCTCGGCCCGCCGTCGACCGCCACGGCCCGCGTCAGGCCCCGGCCTTGCCCGTCCCGAACTGCCGATCGCCGGCATCCCCGAGGCCGGGCATGATGTAGCCCTTGTCGTTGAGCTGGCGGTCGAGGGCGGCGCAGTGGATCTCGACGTCGGGATGGGCGTTCGTGACCGCCTCGACGCCCTCGGGCGCGGCGATGAGGTTGACGAGCTTGATGCGCACCGGCTTCACGGCGCCCCAGCGCTTGAGGACCTCGATCGCGGCCGTCGCCGAGCCGCCGGTGGCGAGCATCGGGTCGAGGATCAGGCACAGGTCGACCGTGGTCGAGTCGGGCAGCTTGTTGTAGTACTCGACGGGTCGAAGGGTCCGCTCGTCGCGGAACAATCCCAGGTGCCAGACCTCCGCGGTCGGCATCAATTCGAGCATCGCATCGACCATCCCGAGGCCGGCGCGCAGGATCGGCACGAGGCCGATCCGATCGGCGAGCTCGTGGCCGTCCATCTCCTCGAGCGGCGTGGTCACGCGGCGGGTCCGGACCCGGGCATCTGCCAGCGCCTCGTAACCCAGCAGCCACGACAGCTCGCGGACGACCTCGCGGAACTTCTTCGGCTCCGTCGCCTCGTCGCGCAGGATCGCGAGCTTGTGGAGGACCGCCGGGTGGGTCGAGACGTGGAGGGTCGACGGGAGATCCATCGGCGGCCAGCCTAGCATCGCCCCGGGTCCCGTTGCCGGTCCGCACCGCGCGGGTCCCGGCGCCGTGGGCGTCCGGTTGACGCTCCCCGCGCGCCTTCGTACCGTTGCCGCAGTGCCCACCCAGCCGGGCCCGCCCCAGCGCCAGCGGTCGTCGCGCCCCGGGGCCGCTGCACCCGTTGGCCGCGGCCGCCGGAGCGCTCCGCCGATCCTCGTCCGCCAGGTCCGAAACGGCGTCGAGGAGAGCGTCCACCGCGGCGACATCGTCGAGGTCGACGTCGATGGCCGGATGCTGCGGCTGCTCGGCGACCCCGCCCGCGTCGTCTACCTCCGGTCGTGCGTCAAGCCGTTCGGCGTCGCGGCGT
Organism: Chloroflexota bacterium; assembly: GCA_012026785.1. GTDB lineage: Bacteria > Chloroflexota > Limnocylindria > Limnocylindrales > CSP1-4 > UBA5189. The sequence continues at coordinate 12,337 of VEOW01000112.1, forward strand.
TGCTGGAGGCCGACGGCGCCCGGGAGCTGGAGCTCGAACCGGCGGAGATCGCGATCATGGCCAGCAGCCACTCCGGCGAAGATCTCCACGTTCGAACGCTCCAGGCCCTCTACCGGCGAACCGGCATCAGCCAGACGGCGCTCGCCTGTGGCACCGAGGGCATGCCGCTCGATGCCCTGACCGCGGCCCGCCTCGCCCGCGACGGCGAGCGACCGGGGCCGATCCGCCACATGTGCTCCGGCCAGCACTCGATCTTCCTGCTGCTGGCCAAGCTCAACGGCTGGCGGACCGACGACTACTGGCTCGACGAGCACCCCGCCCAGCAGGCCTACCAGGCGGTGGTTGCGCGGGCCTTCGGGACGACGGTCGGGCGGCTGCGACAGGGGATCGACGGCTGCGGCATCCCGACCTACGCCTTCCCCCTCCGGGAGGTCGCGCGGGCCTACGCGTTCCTCGCCGAGCCCGAGGCCGTGGGACAGAGCGACGCCCGGGCCTCACTGGCGCCGGCGCTGCGGGTCGTCCGCGATGCCTGCCTGGCCTTCCCGGAGCTGATCGCGGGGACGCGCGATCGTCTGGACACCTCGATCATGAAGGCGTTGCCCGGCCGGGTGGTCTCCAAAGGCGGTATGGAGGCGCTGCGCGGGCTGGCCATCCTGCCGGGGCCGCGTGGCCGCTCAGACGAAGTGGCCGCCTCGGGGATGGCGGTCAAGATCGAGGACGGTGACGGCTACGACCGTGGCACCTGGGCGGCCGCGGTCGAGGCGCTCGCCCAGGCGGGTGTGCTCGAGGGCCAGGCGCTGCGAGTCCTCGGCCGCTATCACCGGCCCGTGTCGGCGGATCCCCACGGGCGGCCGGCGGCAGAGGCGGTCCCCGACTTCGAGCTGGCACCGGTGGGGGAGCTGCTCGGCTGAGCTTCGCGACGGCCGCGACGGTCAAGGCCCTCGGAGCAGGTCGGCACGGCGCAACACTCGCCTCTGCCTGTGCCTGTCGCAGGAATACACAATGGGCCCGCGCCCAACCCCCGAGGTGGGGGCTATTCCCACGACAGGCATAGCGCGGAGGGCGTCGCGCTCGACGCCATCGCTGCGGCGAGCGACGACTGCGGCGGGTCTGGCCCGCCGAGCGCGTAGGCTGTGCGGGTGACCGGAGATCCTCGCGCCCGGCGCCCGGCCCGCCCGCCGAACGATGCGCTCTCGGGCGATCCGTACGCCATGCTCGGCCTGCCGTCCACCGCACCCCTCGGAGAGGTCAAGCGCGCGTATCGCCGGCTCGCCAAGGCGTTCCACCCGGATTCGGCCGGACCCGAGGCGCTGCCCCGCTTCCTCGCGATTCACGCGGCCTACGAGCGGATCACCACCGGCCGGGTGCTGCCGGGCACGGCGAGCGGCGCGACCGGGACGCCGGGACGCGAGCCGTGGCGGGCCGACCCGGCGAGGGCGAGGGCCACGCGGCGTGGCGCGACGGGTCGCCGGTCGAGCGGGCAGCCGGGCACGACGACCGGCCAGGCTTCGAATGAGCGCGGGGGCCCTGGCTCGGGCCGCCGCACGGAGGCTGGCCGCCGGTCCACGACGCGCAAGGCGACCCTGGGGTCGACGAGCTACGACGAGGCTCGCGAGCGGATCGACGCGACCTGGAGCGGCGCGTCGTGGTACGGGCCGACGACGGGCGAGTACTGGATCATCAACCCGCGGGAGTACGCTGACCCGCGCAAGCATGGCCCGGCCTACCAGGCGCGGGTCCGGCAGGCGGCTGCAGAGGCGGCAGCCGAGGCAGCGGCGACGGCAGCTGCCGCAGAGGCGACGCCGACCGAGGCGACGACGGCTGAGCCATCGGCGGCCGGGGACGCGGCAGCCGAGGTCGTGTTCGACGATTCGACCGTTCCCGAGGACCAGCCTGCACGAGGCGTGCCTCCGGTGCGCGAGGCGTCCCGCCGGCGCGCGACCGCGACCCGGCCATTGGCCCGGCCGCCGGAGCGCCACCCGTCCACGGGCGAGACCCGCCCGGCCGGCGCGGTCGACGCGCCACAAGGGCCTCCTGCCGAGACGGCCTGGGCTCCCTCGCAGTTGCTCGGGGGCGCCGCAGACGACCCGATTCGCCGCCTCCGCCTGGCCCTCATCGCCTGGCCACCGCTCGGCGTCGCCGCCGCGGTCGCGGCCGGCGACGTCACCGGCTGTGCCGTCGCGGCCGCGGCGTGCACGGGCGTGGCCCCACTCACGCCGTGGCTGGCACAGGTCGTGATCCTGGCGCTGCTGATGCTCCTGCCGCCGGTGGCCCGGTTCCTCGCGTTCGGCACCGTGGCCGTGCTCCTGGCGCTTGTCCCGGCCACGGCGGTCCTCCTCGCGATCGGTGCCGGCGGGGCACCCCAGGCGGGGTTCGCCCTGGGGGTCCTGCTCGCCCTCGCCTGGCTGGCGGGTGTCGCCTACGCGGCGGTCGCGACAGCCCGACGTGCCTCGCTATCCTCGGCCCCGTGAGGGGCCACGCGGCGTCGCGTCCGAGAACGCCGAGCGAGCTGTCGAGCGCGGCGCAGGAGTACCTGCTGACCCTGCGGGTCATGGCTGGCGACGGGGCGCGGATCACCGCCTCGCAGGTCGCGCGGCGACTTGGCGTGAGCACCCAGGCGGCAAGCGAGATGTTCCGGCGCCTCGCCGGCGACGGCCTCGTGAATCTCACCGAGGGCCGCCAGCTGCAGCTGACGAAGGCCGGGCGAACGGCGGCCGACGACATCTTCCGCCGCCACGCGCTGTGCGAGTGGCTGTTGACCGAGATCGTCGGGCTCGGCTGGGCCGAATCCGATGCCGAGGCGGAACGGCTCCAGGCCGCCATCTCGCCCCGCGTCGAGGCTCGCCTCGACGAGCTGCTCGGCCATCCCGAGACGTGCCCCCATGGCAATCCCATCGATGCCGAAGCCGCACGACGCCGCCCTGCCGGCGTCCCCTTGTCGACAATCGAGGCAGGCGAACGGGCGACGATCTACCGGATCACTGAGGAGGCCGAGGAGGATGCCGGCCTGCTGTCCTACCTCGAAGCGCGAGGGCTCCGACCCGGGACGCCGATCACGGTCCTGGCTCGCTCCGAGTCGCTCGATTCGCTGACCCTCGACGGCCCGATCGGCAGGGCAACCCTCGGCCTGCGGCCAGCCTCGCTGATCCGAGTCATCCCCGGAGATGCCGACGCGAGCCTGTTCCACCGGGTTCCAAGGGCCGGATGAACGGGCCCGGCTAGACTCCGGGCATGCCGACGCCCCGGGTCCGGATCGCGCCCAGCCCGACCGGGCCGCTCCACATCGGAACCGCCCGAACGGCGCTCTTCAACTATCTCTTCGCGCGGCGCCACGGCGGCACCTTCATCCTGCGGCTCGAGGACACCGACGTCGCCCGTAGCAGCGTCGCCTTCGAACAGGACATCCTCGAGGGCCTCCACTGGCTGGGGCTCGAGTGGGACGAGGGTCCCGATGCCGCGGGCGGCGAGGACCGTGGGCCGTACGGGCCGTATCGCCAGATGCAGCGGCTCGAGCGCTACGCCGCGGCCGCACGCGGCCTCCTGGAGCGCGACCTCGCCTATCCCTGCTATTGCACGCCCGACGAGCTGGAGGCCGATCGCCGCGCCCAGGAGGCGGCACGGCAACCGCCGCGCTACGTCGGACGCTGTGCGAGTCTCACGTCCGACGAGCGCGCCGCCCGCGAGGCCGAGGGCAGAACCGGAGCCCTGCGCTTCCGGGTCCCGGCCGAGAAGGTCCGGTTCGAGGACCTCGTCCGTGGCGAGGTCGAGATCGACACGGCCAACCTCGGCGGCGACTTCGTGATCGTCCGGGCCGACGGCACGCCGCTGTATCACTTCACGGTGGTCGTCGACGACGCGGCAATGGGCATCAGTCACGTCATCCGGGGCGAGGATCACCTCTCCAACACGCCCAAGCACATCCTGCTGTTCGAGGCGCTCGGACACGCCGTGCCGGCATTCGGGCACCTGCCCCTCATCCTCAACCCCGACCGGACGAAGATGAGCAAGCGCAAGTCCCAGACCGCGCTGTCCGACTACCGGGCCCAGGGCTTCGTGCCCGAGGCGATCGTCAACTTCCTGGCCCTCCTCGGCTGGTCGACCGGGACCGAGGAGGAGATCCTGTCGCTCGACGAGCTGGCCGCCCGGTTCGACCTCGACCACGTCCAGAAGGGCGGGGCCGTCTTCGACCGCGAACGCCTCGAATGGCTGAATGGCCAGTGGATCCGACGCCTCCCCGAGGACGAGCTGATCGCCCGACTGCAGCCCTTCCTCGAGGCCGACCTCGATGCCGGGCGCATCGACCGGCTGCCGGCGCCCGAGGAGATCCGCGCCCTGCTGCCGATCGTCCAGGAGCGGCTGCCGACGCTGGGCGCGATCGGCGACCTGGTCGGCTTCCTGTGGATCGACCAGCTCGAGGTCGACCCCGAGCTGCTCGTCCCGAAGCGCTGGGACGCCGCCACGACGCGGGACGCGCTGGGGGCGGCACGAGACACGATCGAGGAGGCGGTCGGCCCGGTGACGTTCGAGGCGGACGAGCTCGAGCCGCCCCTCCGGGCGCTCGTCGACGCCAGAGGCTGGAAGGCCGGCGACCTGTTCATGGCCATCCGCGTGGCCGTCACCGGCCGAACCGCGACCCCGCCGCTGTTCGACACCCTCGTCGCCCTGGGTCGCGAGCGGACGCTCGCCCGGCTCGATGCGGCGATCGAGCTGCTCGCCCGGGAAGGAGCCGCTGCATGACCCATGACGACGTCCAGCGCTGGCTGGACGACTACCTCGCGGCCTGGAAGTCGTACGACGCCGGCGAGATCGAGGCGCTGTTCAGTGAGGACGTCGAGTACCGCTTCTACCCCGCCGACGAGCCGATCCGCGGACGCGACGAGGTCGTCCGGTCGTGGCTGGCTCCGGAGGGCAACGAGAGCGGCCGCGACACGCCGGGCACCTACGACGGTGAGTACCACCCGTATGCCATCGAGGGCTCGCGCGCGGGCGCCGTCGGGGTCTCGACCTACTGGTCTGATGCCTCACGCTCGACGATCGAGCGGGTCTACGACAACTGCTGGCTGATCGAGTTCGATGCCGCAGGGCGCTGCCGGTCCTTCACGGAGTACTACGTCAAGCAGCCGCGCCGCTAGCGATTCGCGCTACAGCTTGGCAACGGCGGCGTTGGCCAGCGCATCGGCGAAGTCGTACTGCGCCATCCCGACCGGGAACATCGTGAACATCGCCGTGACCGCGCCCTTCCAGACGAAGGCCCGCTTGTTCTGGTTCGAGTTGAAGGCGCCGTCCCAAGGGCCGGTGATGTCGGAGGCGTCGCCGTACGAGCCGCGGGCGGCGTCGTAGAGGTTGGCCCCGTCCTCGGGCGTGAGCTGGACGATCACCCGTCCCCAGTCGCCGCCGTAGGTGCACTCGGTCCGGCCCGGCGACAGCGAGGTCGGGTTTGCCTTGAGCTCGCCGTCCTCGACGCCCTCGGTCTTCATGATCGCCTCGATGTCGGCGGGCGTGATGATCTCGCAGGCGTTGAGGGCCGTGCCGGGGGTCGGGTCGGCCGGATCGGGCGCGTCGGTGGCGGCTGCGGTCGGGGCCGGGGTGGTCGGGGGCGGCGTGGACCCGCCGTCGGGTGCCTGGGTCGGGCTGGCGCCGCCGCCGCAGGCCGCGACGGCGAGGGACACGACGAGGAGCGTGGCGGCTCCGGATGGGGCGCGGTGCTGCATGGTGCGACCTCGAATCGGGGGCGTGCCGGGGAATGACGGCCGGAGTGTGTCGTGGCCGGCGACCCGGAAGGAATGGACGCATGTCGATGCCCCGACCCGGCGTTCGTCGAGATGCCACCGCGTGCTGGCCTCCTGTGCCCGGCCATCGAGCGAGCCCCTTGGTTCGTCCGATGTCGGCTGCATGGACTCCCTGAGCACAGGCCCGGCCGATAGCGCGCTGGCACCACCTCCTCCACGCGTTCCCGGGTGCCCCGAGGTCCGCCTCACGAGCGTGAACCCGCTGGAACGACGGCCTTTGAGCCGGTGGACTGCCGGAAGCGCACATATCGGCGGCCTTCATGCTCAGCTTGACCATGCACCCGACATGGCGAGCGCCATGGGCCACGGACCGACGGCGGGCGAGGCCCCAGGCGGCTCGCCAACGTGTCGTTAACACGACTGCCTATGCTGATTGCGTGGCCCGCAGCATCCTGGTTGTCGAGGACGAGCCGACCCTTCGGGAGACGCTCGCCGAATCGCTCGAGGCCGAGGGGTTCGAAGTCACCCAGGCCGCTGACGGGCGTCGGGCCCTGGAAGCCTTCCGGCAGGCCAAGCCAGATCTGATCCTGCTGGACCTGATGCTGCCCGAGATCTCCGGGCTTGAGGTGGCGCGGACGATCCGGGCCGAATCACGGGTCCCGATCATCATGCTCACGGCGCGCGATTCCGAGATCGACAAGGTCGTCGGGCTCGAGCTCGGCGCCGACGACTACGTCACCAAGCCCTTCTCGATGCGTGAGCTGTCGGCCCGCCTCCGGGCGGTCCTGCGGCGAACGGAGCTGGTCCCGGACACGACCGTGCCGGCGCTCGTCGATCTCGGACGGGTCCAGATCGACCTCGCCGGGCATCGAATCCTTCGCGGCGGCGAGGAGCTGCCGGTCAAGCCGAAGGTCTTCGAGCTGCTGGCGTTCCTGCTCCGCCACCCAGGCCAGGTCATCACCCGCGACCAGCTGCTCGAACGGGTCTGGGGCTACGACTACGCCGGGGAGACGCGGACAGTCGACGTCCACGTCCACTGGCTGCGCGCGGTGATCGAAGATGACTCGTCGCGGCCGGCGCTCCTCAAGACGGTGCGCGGCGTCGGCTACGTGCTCCGTCGGCCCGAGTGACCGCCCGCCTCCCGAGCCCGCACACCTGCGACCGACGGCCCGTCGGGCCGTGACCTCCAGCCCTCGAAACCCTCCCGCCTCGGTGAGACGTTGCGACCGCGCCGAGACGCTCGAAGGAGGGTTCGAATGGGCCGCCTGATGGGAAGGCTGGAGGACTTCCGGCTGCTGCCGATGTTCGTTCTCGTCAGCATGGTCGCCGGCATCGCGGTCGGCAACGCGCTCCGGATCTCCGACTTCGCCCTCACGCCACCGATCGATGCCATCAAGTCGATCGTCGCCGGAACGTTCGAGCCGTCCGTGCCGGCCCTCATCAGCCTCGGGGTGCCGATCGGGCTGTTCGCGATGATGTACCCCGCGATGACCAACGTTCGCCTGGGCGAGGTCGGCGCGGCGTTCCGATCGCCCCGTCAGCTGGCGGTCGTGCTGGTCTTCAACTACCTCGTCGCACCATTCGTGATGCTTGGTCTGGCGAACGTGTTCGTGGCCAACCCCGAGCTGCATACCGGGCTGGTCCTGTACGGCCTCGCGCCGTGCATCGCGATGGTCATCATCTTCACCTTCCTGGCCAAGGGCAACACGCCCATGGCCCTCGTGTTCGTGGCCCTGAACTCGGTCGCCCAGATGCTGCTGATCCCGGTCTATGCCCGGCTGCTGATCGGGAACGTCAGCTTCGACGTCTGGGTGGTGGCCGAAAGCGTCGTCCTGTACCTCGGACTCCCGCTGGCGCTCGGGGTGGCGACGCGACTGCTCGTCGTCCGTCGGCGCGGCGAAGCGGGCATGGATGCCCTCAAGCCGATCCTCAACGCGATCTCGATCCTCGGGCTGTTGTTCACCCTGATCGTGATGTTCGCGTTGAAGGGCGACTTGATTCTCGAGCGGCCGGGGATCGTCGTCGAGATGGCGATCCCGATGACGCTGTTTTTCGCCGCAATGTTCTTCGTCGTGCTCCTGGTCGGCTGGCGGCTCGGCTTCCCGTATCGGGACGCCGTCGCGGTGGCGTTCAATGCGACGGGCCGCGACTTCGAGATCGCGATCGCGATCGCGATCACCGCGTTCAGCCCGACCGTGGCTCTCGCGACCGTCGTCGGCCCGCTGATCGAGGTCCCGGTGATGCTCTTCTTCGTCTGGTCAGCAATGCGTCTCGCGCCGCGCCTGTTCGGTGTCGAACCGTCGCCCGTGCTGGCCGGCGCCTCAGCGGTGCGGTGATGAGGCCGCTATAGCACCCGGCTGAGCAGCTCCCAGGCGAGCCAGGCGACGAAGCCTGAGGCCGGGAGTGTCAGGATCCAGGCGATGACGATGTTGCCGGCCACGCCCCAGCGCACGGCGGACAGGCGGTCGCTCGCCCCGACACCCATGATCGCCGACGAGATCACGTGGGTGGTCGAGACCGGCATCCCGAAGTGCGAGGCCCCGACGATGATGGTGGCCGCCGTCGTCTCGGCCGCGAAGCCATGGACCGGATCGAGCTTGACGACCTTCTGGCCCATCGTCCGGATGATCCGCCAACCGCCGGCAGCGGTCCCAAGCGAGATCGCCGTGGCCGCCGCGATGATGACCCACAGCGGCACCACGGGCTCGGCCAGGATCCCGGCCGAGACGAGCGCGAGGGTCATGATCCCCATCGTCTTCTGGGCATCGTTGGAGCCGTGGCTAAATGCCATGTAGGCCGCGGACAGGACCTGCAGCCGCCGGAAACGCTCGTTGATCCGGGCTGGGTGGGCATGCCGGAACACGTTGAGCAGGATGACCATGAGGCCGAAGCCGATGAGCACGCCGAGGATCGGCGAGGCGACGAGCGGGAACACCACCTTCTCGCCGATGCCGGGCAGGTTCAGCGCATCGACGCCGCTGGCGGCGATGGCCGCGCCGATGAGGCCGCCGATCAGGGCATGGCTCGACGACGACGGGATGCCGAGCCGCCAGGTGATCAGGTTCCAGGTGATCGCGCCGACCAGGGCGGCCGCGATCACGACCTGGCCGTCGTGTCCCTCGGGGGTCGTCGCGATGCCGGCCGCGCTCGTCTTGGCCACCGCGGTTCCGGTCAGGGCTCCGACGAAGTTGGCGGTGGCCGACATGAGAATCGCGATGTGCGGCCGGAGGGCTCGCGTCGACACGGACGTCGCGATCGCGTTCGCCGTGTCGTGGAAGCCGTTGATGTAGTCGAACAGGACGGCCAGGCCGAGGACGACGAGCAGGAGAATCGTGAAGCCCTCGGGCACGTTTCGAAGGCTATCAGCGACGGCCGCGGCGCGTGCGCCGCCGCAAGCTCGATTGGCGAGCGGGTCGCTCCGCTATCCTTCGGGCTCCCATGCGTCTCAGCGAGCTCTTCTTCGCCACGCTCCGTGACGATCCGGCCGAGGCCGAGATGCCGTCGCATCGCCTGCTGCTGCGCGCCGGCTACCTGCGCCAGCTGGGCTCCGGCATCTACTCGCTGCTGCCGCTCGGCTACCGCGCGACGCAGCGGGTCGAGGGGATCATCCGCGTGGAGATGGACCGGATCGGCGGCCAGGAGCTGGAGATGCCGGTCGTCCATCCGGCCGAGGTTTGGAAGGACAGCGGCCGATACTTCAAGATCGGCCCGGAGCTCGTACGGTTCAAGGATCGCGGCGAGCGCGACATGGTCCTCGCGATGACCCACGAGGAGGTCGTGGCGCTGCTGCTGCGCGACCTCGTCCAGAGCTACCGCCAGCTGCCGGTCATCGTCTACCACTTCCAGACGAAGTTCCGCGACGAGCCGCGCTCCCGCGGCGGCCTCATCCGCGTTCGCGAGTTCGTGATGAAGGACTCCTACAGCTGCGATCTCGACGATGCGGGCCTCGACGAGAGCTACCGGAAGCACTACGAGGCCTACGAGCGGATCTTCGAGCGCCTCGGGCTGAGCGCCATCGCCGTCGGCGCCGATGTCGGGATCATGGGCGGCTCGGGCGCCCACGAGTTCATGGTCCTCAACGAGTACGGCGAGGACACGCTGGTCCTGTGCGACAGCTGCGGCTACGCCGAGAACCAGCAGGTCGCGGAGGTTCGAAAGCCCAGCCCCGAGCCGGAGGACGGCCTGCCGATGGAGGACGTCGAAACCCCAGGGGCGACGACGATCGAGGCGCTGGCGACCTTCCTGGGCGTGCCCCGGAGCCGAACGGCCAAGGCGGCGTTCTTCGTGACCGGCGACGACCGCTTCGTGGTGGCCATCGTCCGCGGCGACTACGACGTCAACGAAACGAAGCTCGTCAACACCGTCAAGGCGCGCGGTGGGCTGCGGCCGGCGACGGTCGAGGAGATCCAGGCGCGCGGCATGGAGGCCGGCTACGGCTCACCGCTCGGCGCGCGGGACGCGGTCGTGGTGGTCGACGAGCTCGTCGAGCGCTCGCCGAACCTCGTTGCCGGCGCGAACCGCGTCGGCTGGCATGTCCGGAACGTCAACGTCGGTCGCGACTATCGGGCCGACGTCATCACCGACATCACCAACGCCCGCGAGGGCGATGCCTGCGTCCGCTGCGGCTCGCCGGTCACGCTCCGCAAGGGCATCGAGGTCGGCAACATCTTCAAGCTCGGCACGGACTTCACGGTCGCCGCGGGCGCCTACTACCTCGGCGAGGACGGCGAGCGCCATCCGATCGTCATGGGCTCATACGGCATCGGCCTCGGTCGGAACCTCGCCTGCATCGTGGAGGCCCACCACGACGAGAAGGGCATCGTCTGGCCGGAGGCCGTCGCCCCGTACGCGGCCCATCTCGTCTCGCTCGGCGCGGCCCGCGACGCAGCGGTCCGCGATACGGCCGAGCGGCTCCACGCGCTGGCCGAGGAGGCAGGGCGCGAGATTCTGTACGACGATCGCGACGAGAGCCCGGGGGTGAAGTTCACCGATGCCGAGCTGCTCGGGATGCCCTGGATCCTGACGGTCTCGCCCCGCTCCCTCGCCGCCGGCGGCGTCGAGCTGACGCGACGGGCCACGGGCGAGCGCTCGACCGTCCCGATCGAGACGGCCGAGAGCTACCTCCGCGACGGCTTCCCGGCCGCCTAGCGGCCCTGGCGGCGACGCACGCCCCGGCAGCCTTCTCCGGGGCGAGATTCGACTTCAAGCCGACACTTCGGTGCCCAGCAGCAGACATCCGAACCCCGACTGCCGCCTGGGGCCTGCCTCCCGCCACGTGGTCACGTATGGCCGAGCGTGGAACGGCAGGCGGTCGGCCGCGACAGTCGGCCAGCGGGCTGCCCAGCCTGCACCTTTCGGGCCTGGGTGTTTGCTTGAAGCAGAATGCCGACCGCCTAGGCCGATACGGCCTACTGGCGGCTCAGTCCTCGCCGTCTTCCGCGAGCTCGTCGAGGGTCTCGTGGTCGACCGTCGTGCCGTCGAGGCTGACGACCGCCTCGGCACCGTCCGCGGCGACGCCGGCCGGGGCCGTCGCCAGGATCTCCAGGGACGACTTTGCGCCCTCGTCGGGGTCGTCCACCCGCGAGATCGTGAATGTCACGCTCGGCGGGATCGAGGCGCCGATGCCGATCTCGCTGATCCGGTAGACCGAGCCCTTCTCGCGCAGCTTGGCGTTGGCCCGTTCCTGCAGCGATGTTGCCTTGATCACGACGTCGGCCAGGACGCCAGGATCGATTCGCTCGAGAGCCGTCGTGAGGCCGCGGCGGGCCCGCTTCATGGCCGCCTGCGCTCGGGCCTTGGTGGCCGGGTCGCGGATCGTCGCGTCCATGCGCGCCGCCGCCTTGCTGCCCTGTTCCGCCGCGGTCGTGGCTGCCTGCTCGGCGGCCTGCCGCGCTCGCTCCAGGAACGACATCGCCCTCCCTCCCTGAACTGATGCCAGTCGAGCCGAATGTCAGACGAGCGGTCGCAGGTCCACGCTGAAGTCCAGATGTGCCCGCAGCATTGCCAGAGCTTCGCCCCAGCCCTCGAGTCCGGCCGCCCAGGCATCGAGCCCCTCGGCGGTGTCGACCGGGAACGGGCCATCCTCCAGGTCGAGGAGCGTGCCGTAGCCGGCCGGCGTGAAGTCGACCGTCGCCGTCGTGATCAGCTGGTCCGCGTCGTCCCACGGCCAGCGGAACATGAACCGCCGGCTCGGCGTCGCCTCGAGGACCTCCCACCACAGCCGCCGCCGGGGCCACACGAGGATCGTCCGGCTGCCAACCGCGAGGCCGCCGTCGACACGCTCGGGCAGCCAGCGGGCCAGCTCCTCGGGGTCGCTGAAGGCCCGAAAGACGCGCTCGGGCGAGGCGGTCAGCCGGCGCCGCATCCGGATGGTGCGCGTTGCCTCGGGGCGGGGGCCGGACTTCGAGGTCGGCGTTGCGACGTCGGTCATGCCATCAGTCTAGGCCACTGCGTGCGCCGTGCAGCGTCGTGCGGGACCGAAATCAGGCGTGCTTGATCGTGATTCGCTCGATGATGTTGGCGACGTCCTCGCACTTGTCGATGGTGTCCTCGAGCAGGCCGTAGACGTCCTTCCACTTGATGACCTCGACCGGCGATTCGCCGTCGGCGAACAGGTCGGCGATCGCCTTGCGTGCGAGCAGGTCGCCCTCGTTCTCGAGGCGGTGGACCTCGATCCAGAACTTGTCGAGGCCCTTGAAGGTCCGGAGCACCGACAGCGCCTCATGGAGCTGCTCGCACTGCGAGGCGATGATCGCGGCCTGCTGAACGGCGACCGCAGTTGGCGCATCGATGCGGTAGAGGACGAACGTGTCGGCGGCCTCCTCGATGAGGTCGAGGACGTCGTCGAGGGCGCTGATCAGGGCGTGGATGTCCTCGCGGTCGAACGGCGTGACGAACGTCCGCTCGAGCCGCCGGCCGATCTCGTGGCTGATCTCGTCACCGCGGCGTTCCGCGTCGCGCAGCTCCCGGGCCCGCTCGACGGGCGCGTCGTAGGCGCGGAGCATGGCCTCCAGGAGGCGTGCTGCGCCAAGGACGTTCGCAGCATCCTCGACGAACAGGTCGAAGAAGCGTTCGTCCCGGGGGATGAAGCGGAATCGCACGGGCCACAGGGTAGCGCCGTGTGCGATGCTCGGCAGCGTGGATCAGGTCGTCATCGTCTTCGTTGCGTTGCAGGCGCTCGCGTTGGCGGTTGCGCTGGGCGTGGCCTGGTCCCGCGGGCGCACCCTCGAGGCGATCGGCGAGGCGCTCCACGAGGCGATCTCCCCGGCCGAGCGAACCGATGAGGCGCTGATCGACCGCGTCCGTCGCCTCCGTCGACGGGCCGAGGCAGCGGAGTTCGGGATGGCCCAGCGATTGCGCGACCTGGCGTACCTCGCCGACCTCGTCGGGGTCGGCATGGTCCGTCTCAGCGACGACCTGCGGGTCGAGGTCGCCAACACCGCGGCGCACGTCTTCCTCGGCCGCGAACCGGGCTCGATGCTCGGCCGCACGGCGATCGAGGCCCTCGGCGACCAGCGCCTGGAGGCGATCGCGCGAGGCGCCCGCGACGCCGGGGCGGCCGGTGGCGAGGTCACCCTCGGTCCCGACGAAACCGGCACCACGCTCGTCGTGCGGGCGCGCCGATCGCCGATCCTCGGCGTCTGGGTCGTCCTCGAGGACGTCGCCGAGCTGCGCCGCCTTCAGCGCATCCGGGCGGAGTTCATCGACAACCTGTCGCACGAGCTGCGGACCCCGATCACGACCGTTGGGCTCCTCGTCGAGGCGCTGGCGCGGGATGCCGAGTCGGCCGGGGAGGCCCTGCCTGCCCGGATGCGCGATCGAATCGGCAAGCTGGAGGTGGAGACCGGCAATATCGCCCAGATGATCGCCGAGCTGCTCGATCTCGCCCGCATCGAGAGCGGCGGCCGCCAGCAGCTCCATCTCGATGACGTCGATCTGGGCGCCGTCGCGCGCGAGTCCGTCGAGCGCCTTCGGCCGTTCGCCGAACGCCAGGGTGTCGCGCTCGCGGTCGAGGTCGAACCCGGGCTGCCGCCGGTTCGAGGCGAGGCTGCGCGGCTCGGGCAGGTCTTCGCCAACCTCGTCCACAACGCCGTCAAGTTCAGCCCGTCGGGTTCGAGCGTCGAGATCGCCGTCCGGCGCGATCGCGAGGGCATTGCCGGCTCCGTCCGCGATCAGGGCATCGGGATCGCCGCGGCCGACCAGGCCAGGATCTTCGAGCGGTTCTACAAGGCAGACCGGGCGAGGACTCGCGGCCAGAGCGGGACCGGGCTCGGGCTCGCGATCGTGCGCCACATCGTCGCCGGGCACGGCGGCGAGATTCGGGTCGAATCTGTCGAGGGCGCGGGATCGACCTTCACGTTCACGATCCCCGCGGCGGAGCCGGTCCTCGCGAACGCGGTGCGCGAGGCGGGGCGCGGCGATGGTTGACGAGCTCGTGGTCGCGACGCTCAACCTGCGCAACATCGCCGACCGCTGGGGCGAGCGACTGCCGCTGCTGCTGGCCGACATGGCCGCCCTGCAGCCGGATCTCCTCGGCCTCCAGGAGTGCGTCTTCGCGGTGCAGCAGGACCGCCTCCTGGCTGGCGCCGGCGAGGCGCGCTACGAGATCTTCCGGGGCTGGGCCGGCCGGCCCGAGTACGGCAACAGCGTCCTCGTCCGGGAGGGCCTGTCCGCCGGCCCCGCGGAGCGCCTCGAGCGCGGCCGCAACCGCTCTGCGCTCCGCGTGCCGGCAGGGACCTCTGGAGGCGCGAGCCTGACCTTCGCGGTCGCCCATCTCCACCATCTGCCCGAGGATCTCGCGGTGCGCGAGGAGCAGGCCCGGGCCCTCGTCGACTGGCTCGAGGCCGAGG
>VEOW01000068.1 GCA_012026785.1 Chloroflexota bacterium
GTACGGCCACAGCGTCCAGGGGGCCGACGCGACGTACGTCGTGCAGGGCGTCAAGACGATCTTCCCGCTGCCCGACGGCCTCGGCTTCGACGAGGGCGCCGTCATCGACCCGGCCTCGATCGCGCTCCACGTCGCCAACCGCGGCGCCATCGCCCCCGGTGACACCGTCGCGATCACCGGCGCCGGGGCCATCGGCCTTCTGGGCGCCGACGCTGCCCGGGTCCGTGGCGCGGCCCGGGTGATCGTCGTCGAGCGAAACTCGAAACGGCTGGAGAAGGCCCGGGAGATGGGCTACGAGACCGTGGATTCGGACGCCGTCGACCCGGTCACCGAGCTCCGCTCGATGACCGGCGGCTTCGGCGCCGACGTCGTGCTCGAATGCGCCGGCGTGCCGGCGACCGTCGAGTGGGCCCTTGGCATGCTCCGCCGTGGCGGCCGTTGTGCCGCCGTGGGGATCCCGACGGTCGGCGTCGGCATCCCGATGCAGAAGCTCGTCCTCGACGAGCTGGAGCTCGTCGGATCTCGCGCCACGGCGGGCGAGATGCGGCGCGTGATGCCGCTCGTCGAGCAGGGCCGGATCCGGGTCCGCGACGTCATGACGCACACCTTCCGCCTGGCCGAGTACGACCAGGCGCTGGCCACCTTCAAGGACCCCGAGAGCGGGGCCATCAAGATCATCATCAGGCCGTGACCGGCGCGGCGGCCTCCGAGCCGCCGCCCTGGCAGGCAACCCGGGAGACCAGCTTCGTGCCGTTCGTCTACGACTGCGACAACCCGCCCGCCGGCGACATCGAGGAGGTCACCGCGCTGTTGGGCGGCAAGGCGGCCAATCTCACCGTCATGGCCCGGGACCTCGGGCTGCCGGTGCCGCCGGCCTTCACCGTCACGACGGCGGCCTGCCGCCGGTACCTGGCGGACGGCTGGCCAGCCGGCCTCGACGGCGAGCTCCGCGAGCACATGGCCCGGATGGAGACCATCGTCGGCGAGCGGTTCGGCGACCCGGCCAACCCGCTGCTCGTCAGCGTCCGCTCGGGAGCGCCAGTCTCGATGCCCGGGATGATGGACACGATCCTCAACCTGGGGCTCAACGATGCCACGACGGCCGGTCTCGCGGCCCGCTCGAAGAGCCCGAAGTTCGCGGCCAACTGCCGGCATCGATTCGAGACGATGTACCGCGACATCGTCGGCGTCGCCGAGATCCCGGCCGACCCATGGCAGCAGCTGCGGGCGGCCATCGAGGCCGTGTTCAAGTCCTGGAACAGCGACCGGGCGCGATCCTACAGACGCCGCGAGGGCATCCCGGACGACCTCGGCACGGCCGTTACCGTGCAGGCGATGGTGTTCGGCAACCGGAGCGTCGATTCGGGCACCGGCGTCCTGTTCACGCGCAATCCGGCAACCGGCGAGGACGTGCTGTACGGCGACGTGATGTTCAACGCCCAGGGCGAGGACGTCGTCGCGGGCAACCATCGGACCCAGCCGATTGCCGCCCTGCACGAGCGAATCCCGGCCGTGGGGCGCCAACTCCGGGAATACGCGATCGCGCTCGAGCGCCACCACCGCGACCTGTGCGACATCGAGTTCACGATCGAGCACGGCAAGCTGTGGCTGCTCCAGTGCCGGGTCGGCAAGCGGAGCCCCCAGGCGGCCCTCCGGATCGCGCTCGACATGGGCGAGGATCCGGACTTTCCGCTCACGCGCGCCGAGGCGGTCGGGCGCGTCGCCGACATCCTCGCCAGCCCGCCGACCCAGGTCAGCGAGCGTGGCGACGTCGGCCCGCCGATCGCGACCGGCCTCGGTGCGTCGCCCGGGGTCGCCTGCGGCGAGATCGTCACCTCGCCCGACGCGGCGGTGGCGGCCGCCGACGCGGGCCGGACCGTGATCCTCGTGCGGGCCGAGACATCGCCGGACGACGTCCACGGCATGGCTCGCTCGGCCGGTATCCTGACTTCGTCCGGCGGGCTGGCCAGCCACGCCGCGGTCGTGGCCCGTGGGTGGGGCATTCCGGCCGTCGTCGGCGCGACCGCGGTGACGGTCGGCGAGGACGAGATCGCGGTTGGCGACCGGACGCTGCGGGTCGGCGAGACGATCACTATCGATGGCGGCAGCGGCGAGGTCTTCGCCGGGGCGGCCGCGGGGAAGGCGATCGTCGTTCCCGAGGCGGCGACCCTCACGAAGTGGGCCCACGACGCCGGCATCGAGATCAGGGGCGTCGAACGCGACACAGAGCTGCCCCCCGCGGGGGAGCGCGCGGTCCGCGGAGCCGGTGGTCCCCTGCCGCCGGACGACGTGCTGCGCGCCCTGGCCATCAAGGGCTACGCAAGCCCCGAGGCGTGCGCCGCGGCGACGGACCGGACGCCCGAGGACGCAACGGCCGTGCTTGACCGCCTCGTGGCCGACGGCCTGTGCGAGATGGCCGCCGGTGCCTTCCGGCTCACCGCGGATGGCAAGGCCGTTGCGGCCGAGCGGATCGCGGCCGCCGCCGCGACCTGGGGTAGCGAGCAGGCCAATGCGGCGCTCGACGCGTTCCTGGCCCTGGATCACCGGATGAAGTCGACCGTGACGGCCTGGCAGATGCGCGACGTCGACGGCCAGCAGGTCTTCAACGACCATGCCGACAAGGCCTATGACGCAGCCGTCCTGGCCGATCTCGCGGCGCTGCATGCCGACACCGAGGCGTGGCTCGGGCCCCTCGGCGCGGCACTGCCGCGGCTCGGCGTCTACCTCCGGCGCCTGGCTCGGGCCAACGCCGCCGCGCAGGCCGGCGACCCGACCTACGTCGCGTCACCGCGCGTCGACAGCTACCACGGGATCTGGTTCGAGCTGCACGAGGACCTGATCCGGCTGGCCGGGCGGAGCCGGGCCGAAGAGGTCGCGGCCGGCCGGGCATGACCCCGGGGACCGCCGGATCGCTCTCCGATCGGCGGATCGTCGTGACCGGCGCGTCGAGCGGGCTCGGCCGCCACATCGTGCGGTGCCTCGTCGGGCGCGGCGCCACCGTCCTGGCCGTGGCCCGCCGAACGGATCGGCTCGAGCGGCTGGTGACCGACCTGGCGGGCGAGCCCGGCCGCGCCGTGGCCTGCACGGCCGACGTCACCGACGAGGCGGACGCGGCCGCCATGGCCGCCGCCACCACCGCTGTGCTCGGTGGCGTCGACGTCCTCGTGAACAACGCCGGCATGGAGGTTCAGGGCCCGCTCGACCGGCTGGCGAGGGCCGACTTCGAGGCCATGTGGCGAGCCAACGTCCTGTCGATCTTCCTGTGCACGCGAGCCCTGCTCGACGAGCTGCGACGGAGTCGCGGGGGCGTGATCAACCTCGGCTCGACGGTCGTCGCGCGGCCGCCCCGCGGGCGATTCGGCTACGTCGTCTCCAAGGCCGCGGTCGAGGGGATCACCAGGGGCCTGGCGGTCGATCTCGGCCGCGACGGGATCCGGGTCAACGCCATCCGACCGGGCATCGTTCCGAGCGAGCTGCGGGGTCTCACCGAGGACGAGGAGCGGGCCCGCTTCGAGGCCGGCCAGCACTTCGGGCGCCAGGCCCTGTCGACCGCTGGCGAGGGGCGCGACATCGCCGAGGCGGTCGCCTGGCTGGCCGGACCCGGTGGCCGGTTCGTCACCGGCGCCGTCATCGACGTCGACGGTGGGTTCAGCCTGGGGCTGGCCGAGGCCGCGCCCGCTAGGGATTGACGATGATCTTGATCGCCCCGCTGTTGCGGTCCTTGAACGTCGCGAGGGCGGTCGCGTAGTCGGCGAGCGGGAAGTGGTGGGTGATCAGCTCCTTCACCCGGATGGCACCCTGCTCCACGAACGGCATCACGCGCCGCATCTCGCCGGCGGTGGCGCGACAGCCGACCAGCTCCAGCTCGTCGAGGACCAGTCGCTGCATCGCGATCTCGACGCCCACGGTCGGGATGCCCACGGCGGCACAACGGCCGCCGCGGCGGAGCATCTCGAGGGCCCATTCGATACCCTCGGGGACCCCGGTGCACTCGAGGGCCACGTCGACCCCGAAGCCGCCGGTCATGGCCCGCACCGCGCCGACGGGATCGCCGGCCGCGGTGTTGACGGTCTCGTAGCCGAGGGCGGCCGCCTTGGCGAGGCGCTGGCCGCGGCCCACGACGATCACCCGGGCCGCGCCACGGACCCGGGCGGCGTCGGCGCCCAGAAGGCCGATGGCCCCGGCGCCGGTGATCGCGACGGTGTCGCCGGGGGCGATGGCGCCGCGGTTGGCGACGTGGAGCGCGATCGAGGCCGGGTCGATGACCGCGCCCTCGTCGAAGCCGAGGCCGTCGGGCAGCGGGAAGATCGTCTTGACGCCCTGCACGACGTACGTCGCGTCGGCCCCCTGGACGCTGTGGCCGTAC
>VEOW01000205.1 GCA_012026785.1 Chloroflexota bacterium
ACTCACGGCCGGCGCGGGCGGGCTCGACGCGGACGGGCTCAAGGTCGACTTCTCCGGGCTGCCCCCGTCGGGGCCGAGCCTCGCCCGCGCCGGCCGTGAGTGGGGCGTGGCGCTCCTTCATCGACTCCTGGCGATCATCCACGACGAGGCTCACCGGACGAAGCAGGACGGGCTCGTCATCACCCACACCCCGCACCCGTGGTTCGGCGACGTGACCGACATGCTCCGGCTCAACGACATGCTGCGGCTGTCCGAGCCGGACGATCGCTCGAACGTCGTCAAGCAGATGGTCCACCGGGCCCGGATCGTGGCCGCGGCGATGCCGGATCACCTGATCGACACCGACGACTGGTGCGCGCCGGACCTCGCCGCCTGGCGGCGCTACGCGGCGGTGAAGCCGTCGCTCGGCGTGCCGTCGCTCTACTACGCCACCTCGCTCGATCTCACCGGCGAGCAGCTGGCCGCCGACGACTACGCAACCCTTCGCGAATCGTGGGCGGCGTACCGGCGCCGCAACGGACTTCCCCAGCGGTCGCGCGCCTTCGCCCGTGGAGGCGAGGCCCCTGCGCCCCTCGAAAGCGCCCGATGACGCCCGAGCGACGACCGCGACGGCTTGTGCTGGGCCTCGACGTCGGTGGCACGAAGCTCGCCGCCGGCGTCCTCGATGCCGGGGCCGGCACGGCCGAGCTGCTGGCCTTCGAGCAAGCACCCGCCCGCGCCCAGGACGGTCCCGACGCGATGATCGAGCGCCTGGTCGAGCTCGGGCGGAAGGCCCTCGCGGCCAGCCAGGGCGAGGGCGACGAGCTGGTCGCTGTGGGGGTCGGCTGTGGCGGCCCGCTCGACCCGGCGACGGGTGTCGTCGCGGGGCCCATGAACCTGCCGGGCTGGGATCGGGTACCCCTCGGCGAGCGGCTGGCCGAGGCCTTCGGGCGGCCGGTCGGGGTGGAAAACGACGCGACGGCGGCGACTCTCGGCGAGAGCCGCTTCGGGGCCGGCCGCGGCGTCCACGATCTCGTCTACCTGACCATCTCGACCGGCATCGGCGGCGGCGTGATCAGCGGTGGCCGTCTCCTCCGGGGCGCCTCCGGCAACGCCGGCGAGCTGGGACACCTGACGATCGACGTCGACGGCCGCCGCTGCGCCTGCGGCCGGCGTGGCTGTCTCGAGGCCATCGCGTCCGGCACGAACACGGCCGCCCGGGCGCGCGAGGCGATCGAGGCCGGCGAGCCGTCGGTCCTGCCCGAGCTGGCAGGGGGTGTCGAGGCGGTCACGGCCGCGACCGTCGTCGAGGGCGTGCGGCGCGGCGACGCGCTGGCGACTCGCATCTGGCGCGAGACGACGACGGCCATCGGGCTGGGGGTGGCCGATGCGATCAACGCTTTCGACCCGGCGCTGGTCGTGCTGGGGGGTGGCGTCGCGGGCGCCGGCGAGCTGCTGCTCGTGCCGGTCCGCCAGGTCGCCCGCGAGGCGGCGCTCCGGGCGCCCGGGCGCGAGGTTCGGATCGTTGCCACCGCACTCGGCGAGCGCCTCGGGGTCGTTGGCGCAGCGGCGGTGGCCCTGGATCGCTTCGGGATCCGCGCTGACGAGTCCTCAACGGTCAGCGCGCTTGCCGAGCATGCCGCCGCCGTCGCCGGGCTCGAGCCGCTGGTGCCCCAGATCGACGCGGTCGGCGCCGTGCTCGTCGAGGCCCTGGGCTGCGGCGGGAAGCTCATCGCCTTCGGCAACGGCGGCAGCGCGGCGGATGCCCAGCACCTCGTCGCCGAGCTCGTCGGCCACTTCCGACGCGAGCGGCGACCCCTGCCGGCACTCGCGCTGACCACGGATCCCTCGGTCGTGACGGCAATCGCCAACGACTACAGCTTCGCCGACGTGTTCGCCCGCCAGGTCGAGGCCAACGCGAAGGCGGGCGACATCGTCATCGGCATCAGCACCTCGGGCGAGGCCGAGAACGTCGTGCGCGGCCTGGAGGCAGCCCGCCGCGCGGGCGCGACGACCGTGGCCCTGACCGGCGGCAACGGCGGTCGCATCGCGGCGCTCGCCGACCACGCGCTCGTGATGCCGGCGGCGCGGACCGCCCCGATCCAGGAGCTCCACGTGTTCGTCGTCCACGCGCGCAGCGAGCACGTCGACGCGTGGGTCGATTCGGTGGAGTCGCAAGCCGCCCGATGACCCGGCGAATCCTTCGAATGGTCGGCAACGCCCACATCGATCCGGTCTGGCTGTGGCAGTGGCCGGAGGGCATGGCCGAGGTCCGGGCGACCTTCCGCTCGGCCCTTGACCGGATGACCGAGTACCCCGACTTCATCTTCACGGCTGCGTCGGCGGCGCATTACGAGTGGATCGAACGGATCGACCCCGGGATGTTCGAGGAGATCCGGGTCCGGGTCCGCGAGGGCCGCTGGGAGCTCGCCGGCGGCTGGTGGGTGGAGCCGGACTGCAACCTGCCCGGCGGTGAATCCCTCGTCCGCCAGGCCCTTCTCGGCCAGCGCTACTTCGAGTCGCGCTTCGGGCGCACGGCCACGGTCGGCTACAACGTCGACTCGTTCGGCCATCCCGCGAGCCTGCCCGGCCTGCTCCGAGGCGCCGGCCTGGGGCACTACGTGTTCATGCGTCCCCAGCCCCACGAGCTCGAGCTCCCGGGGGAGGTCTTCTGGTGGGAGGGCATCGACGGCTCGCGGGTCCTGGCGGCGCGGATCCCCCACGAGTACTGCGGGCCCCGTGGCGCGCTCGACGACTACGTCGCGACCGCCGTCCGGAAGCTCGACGACCTCGCCTCCGGCTGGAACGAGGCGTTGCTGTTCTACGGCGTCGGCAACCACGGCGGTGGCCCGACGCGCGCCAACATCGACAGCCTCCACGAGCTGGACGCGGCCGCCGCCGACGGAAATGGCCGGCCGCGGATCGTCCTCAGCAGCCCGGAGCGGTACTTCGCCGGCCTGCGGGCCGCGATCGAGGGCGGCGACGTGGACCTACCGGTCTGGCGCGCCGATCTCCAGCACCACGCCCGCGGCTGCTACTCGGCCCACGCCGGGGTCAAGCGCTGGGACCGAGCGGCCGAGCGGGCGCTGGTGACCGCCGAGACCCTGCATGCCTCGGTCGGCTCGCTGATCGGCGAGACGGAGGTCGGCCGGCGACCCGATGACGAACCGCCCGCCCCGCCGGCCTTCGAGGGGGCGTGGCGGGACGTGACCTTCAACGAGTTCCACGACATCCTCGCCGGGACGGCCATCGAGCCGGCCTACGACGATGCCCGGGACGCCTACGGCGAGGCCCTGGCGATCGCCGGGCGGGCGACGCATGCGGCCTTCCAACGGCTGGCGCGACGGATCGACATCCCCGTCGCCCCCGCGACGAAGCCGATCGTCGTCCTGAACCCCCACCCGTGGCCGACCCGCTCGATCGTCGAGCTCGAAACCGGCGGCGTGGCCGACGACGACGTCCTGCTCGACGAGGACGGCCGCCAGCTGCCGCTCCAGCGGATCCAGTCCCTGGCGACCGCAAGCGAGTGGCGCCGGCGATACGTCTTCGCAATCGAGCTGCCGCCGCTGGGCTATCGGACCCTCCGGATCGCCACCGCCGAGCGCACGGCCGGCACCGCCGCGCCCGAGGCGCAGCGCCTCGTCGCCACCGACATGAGCCTCGAGAACGAGCACCTCCGGCTCGTCATCGATCGCGAGACGGGCTGGATCACCAGCCGCGCCGACCGTCGAGGCGCGGCTGAGCTGGTCGGCGAAGGGCTGGCCCGGGCCCTCGTGATCGACGATCCGAGCGACACCTGGAGCCACGGACTCGTCGGCTACGGCGAGCCGATCGGGCGCTTCGAGCCGCGGTCGATCCGGCTCGTCGAGACGGGCCCGGTGCGGGCGACGATCCGCGGCGACGGCCGGTTCGGCGAGTCCCGACTCCGGCTCGACGTCTCGCTGGCCGCCGGCGCTCGAGCGGTCGAGCTGCGTGGGACGCTCGATTGGCGGGAGCGGCGGCGGCTGCTCAAGCTTCGCTTCGGGACGGGCCTGGTCGGGCCGGCCGCGGTCGCCACCGCCGGCATCGCGTTCGGGGCAATCGAGCGGCCGCGCGACGGGAGCGAGGAGGCGGCCGGGCCGTGGGCGGACGTCTCGGGCCGGACCGCGCCCGGCGCCGCGGCCGGGCTCGTCGTGGTCAACGAGGCGATCTCGGGTCTCGATGTCCGAGGCTCGGATCTCGGCCTGACGCTCGTTCGAAGCCCGATCTACGCGCATCACGACCCGCGCGTGCCCGACGAGGCGAACGAGGACTTCACCTACCACGACCAGGGGCCGCGGCGCTTCCGGCTGTGGCTCGTGCCCCACGCCGGCGACTGGCGGGCGACGGCGCCGGCCAGGGCCGCCGCGGAGCTCGCCCAGCCGCCGCTCAGCCTCCTCGAATCGTTCCATGCCGGGCCGCTGCCGGCCAGGGGGTCGCTCGGTGCCGTCGAGGGCGAGGGCGTCGTCGCCTCGGCCTTCAAGCGGGCCGAGGACGGTGACGCGACCGTCCTCCGGCTCGTGGAGACGCTGGGTCGCGATACCCCCGCGCAGGTCCGGCTGGCGGGCGGTCGCGAGCTGGCGGTCACCCTCGACCCGTGGTCCGTTCGAACCTTCCGGCTGCCCGACGATGGCGCCCGGGAGCCGCAGGAGGTCGATCTCGTGGAGCGCCCGCTGCCGTCAGCCCCGGAGCGGCAGGCCGACCACCTCGCTGCCCGCCTCGCTCACCGCGCGCTGGACCGCTGACGGATCGTCCGAGCGCAGGTCACCTCGTCCACTCGAGCCCTTCCAGCCCCAGATCCCGACGAGCGGCGCGATCGCGGCCATCGACCGAACGGCCTCGCCGACCCCGGCCTCCTGGCCCGCACGAACGCGGAATGCCTGGACCCACGCGAGATCCAGCCGGCCGGTCGCCAGGGCGAAGGCCCGGGTCGCGGCGACCCGGTCCTCGAGGCTGCCGTCGTACGCGTCCGTGCCGAGCGCCGCGACCCGCCGGACGACGTCGGGCGGCAGCTCGGCGGCCCGCTCGGGCTGGATCGTCAGCCAGATCCGCGCGTCGTCGGCCCACAGCTCGAGGACCTCGACGAGGCGCCGCGACGCCAGCCGTGGCTCGTCGACATGGAGGACGTCGGCGCCGCTCGCCCGGGCGCGCTCCAGCCAGGTCTCCAGCGACAGTGCCGTCTGAACGCCCTCGCCGCCGAACTCGTCGCCGCCCCACGGGCTGATGACGGTCGTGAGCCCGAGGGCCCGGGCGGTC
The DNA here is from genome assembly GCA_012026785.1 of Chloroflexota bacterium. Lineage (GTDB taxonomy): Bacteria > Chloroflexota > Limnocylindria > Limnocylindrales > CSP1-4 > UBA5189. Next base: position 5,254 of record VEOW01000205.1, read on the forward strand.
GCCACGAGGTCGCCGAAGGTGGCTCGCTCCCACAGCGCGTCGTCATGGGTGAACGGCAGGAGCACCCAATCGAAGCCCTGGCGCGCGATCTCGGCGAGGTCAGCCCGGTAGTGGTCCGGGTCGCGAACGCCGAAGTAGGCGCCGCCGAAGCGCGTCCTCGCGCGGATCCCGCCCTTCCTCAGCGCCGCGACTTGCGGACTCGGCGCCGCCAGGTGGATCGAGGCGATCTGTGCCGGAGCCAGGACGCCCTCGAGCCGCCCCGAGGCCGCCGAGCCGAGCGGCTGCTCGTCGAGCCGAACGGTTCGAAGCTCGGCCGGGCCGTCGACGGCGAAGGGCTGGGGGGCGAGGCCCGGGTTGTAGAGCCGCAGGATCGCGCCGTCACCGGCCTCGGAGGGCTTCAGCGCAGTGAACGCGACATCGCCCTCGACGCCGACCCCTGCAACGACCGCAGCGCCGTCCGTGGCGCCCGCCACGACGCGGGCGGGCTGCCGGTAGTCGGCGCTCGCGCGGGTCAATGGCCCGTCACCGTTGGCGCCGTCGAGCGAGATGGCGTACTCGAAGACCTGGCGCCCGAGGCACTGGGCAGCGGGCGTCTCCAGCGCCGGCCCGGCGCCCTGGAAACGGCGCGTCGAGAGATCGTCGCGGGACAGCCAGCCGACGCAGCGCAGCAGCGTGAGGACCACGTCGAGCCCCCCGTCGGGCCGGGGGATGGCCTCGTACTCCGGCAACCCCTTGCCGGTGACGACCAGCGGGCCGGCGGCGACGAAGCCGGTCGTGTGGTGGGTCGGCTGCGGCAACTGGGCCCAGCGCTCCGGGTGGATCGGTGCCGCGGGCCGGGCCGGCCGCCGCAGGACGGCGAAATGCCCCTCGGCTCGAAGGGGCTCGCGGCCCTCCGGCGACGGGAAGGCGACGCGCAGCCGGTGGTCGCGGGCGCGATTGTCGATCGTCGTCGTCAGCTCGATCCGATCGATCCCGGCGACGAGCCGGACGACGGTCCGCACCCGACAGCTGGCCCGGCCGACGCGCCGTCCCCGGTCGGCCGACAGCCGGGCGGGCAGGACGGCCCGGTACTCGATCTCGAGCTCCGCAACAACCGGACCGTCGGCCATGACCCGCCGTCGCGTCCCGCGAGCAGCGGTGCGCGACGACCAGCCGATCTCCTCGTCGATCGGGCAGAAGTCGTACTCGTCGCCGCGGTCGGCGACGTCTTCGAGCGCCCCGAGGCCCTCGATCGCGTAGCCCGTTCGCCGGTCGGTGACCGTCAGCGTGCCGTCGGCGGCGGCCTCGACCCGGTAGCGCTCGTTCTCGATGGTCGCCGGCGCGACCGCTCGCGCAGCCCCTTGGCTCGCCACCTCACCTGGCTCGCCAGCCCGCAGATGCAGTGGCACGGCCCCGAAGCCCTCGAGCGGGAGCGAGACGAGGGCGCCGCGCGCCGATCGCTGGGCGGGCCGCGGCCGGCCGTCGATCTCGGCGATGAGCGGGCCCGGGAGGTCCCCGGGGATGGGCACCGTGACGAGCGCCTGGCGGGCCGACGGCAGCGGATTGACCACCGTGCCCGTGGCGTCCGCGGCCGGGACCGCGTCCCACGGCGCCTCGCGCCCCACGAGCGCGGCGAGCGCCTCGACCTCCATTCGACCGGCGAGCTGCTCGACCTGGTCGAAGCGGGTCAGCATCTCGGCATGCACCTCATCGACGGAGCAGCCGGAGATCGAATCGTGGGGCTGGTTCTGCAGCAGCAGCCGCCACGCACGCCCGTGCTCCGCGCCCGCCAGCAATCCCCGTCCCGCCAACGCCACGAGCGAGGCGATCGCCTCCGCCCCGAGGAGTGCTTGCGTAGCCCGCTCGTTGGCCTGCTTCAAGTAGATCCGCGCCGAGTCGATGCCGCGCAGGATGTGGGCGTCGTGCCCCTCCCGGAGCTCGCCCTCGACGATGGCCGGCGGCGGCTCGCCGGCCGCGGCTCGCCGTTCGAGCGCCTCCCGGACGTGGGCGAGATGGGCTTCGTACCCGGCGATCTCGACCGTGATGCCCGGATACGCATCGCGGATCGCCCGGACCATCCGGGTCAGCGGCCGCCAGGCCGGCTCGTGGTCGGAGCCGTTGCAGAGCAGGATGTCGGGCAGCCCGTCGCGTTCGAGCTCCGGCCCGTAGCGCTCGAGGAACCGCCGCAGCCGATCGACCGCGACCGCCGCCCACTCGTCCGGCGCCCCGAGGTGGTCACGACCGTCCCGGCCCCAGCGCCCGATCTGGCTGGCATTGCCGTACGAGCCGAGCTGACGCACGCCGAGGACCTCCGAGCCATCCGGGCCGCGCCAGGTGAAGACGCCGCCGACGCGCTCGGCCGCGTTGCCGAGGCCTCGCGTGAACACCAGGTTGTCCAGCCCGAAGCCCCGCAGGATCTGCGGCAGCTGGGCGACATGGCCGAAGGGATCAGGCTGGTAGCCGACGGCCATCGGGCGCGCACCGAGCCGGCGGGCGACCTGCATCCCGACGAGGAGGTTCCGAACGAGGGCCTCCGGCGGCGCGAGGTACTCGTCGGGCAGGACGTACGCGGGCCCGGCGATGAGCCGGCCCGAGGCGAGGTGCGCCCGCAGCCGTGGCTCGGTCTCGGGCCGCAGCTCCAGGTAGTCCTCCAGGATCACCGACTGGCCGTCGAGGGTGAAGGCCTCGAACTCGGGGTCCTCCTCGAGGGCGTCCATCACCCCGTCGATCGTTCGGGCCAGGCGGACGCGAAACGGCTCGAACGGCGCGTACCACTCACGGTCCCAGTGGGTGTGCGGGACGATCGTCCAGCGATAGGCCGTGGGATCGAGCGCCGCGGCCACCGCACCGGGCACCGCACCGGGTCGGGGCGCGCGCGTCGGAGAAGGACCGCCCGCCGCGGCCGGCGTGTGGCGGGGCGTGGCGGTCACCGCGCGAGCCTACAGGGGCGTTACAGCAGCGTCTGCAAGTATCGCAACAGCATCTCGCCGTGGTGTTGCCCGAGGTCCACGGATCGATCCCTGGGGCACACTGCAACCGATGGGCGGTCGACGGTGTTGAGGAAGGCGATGGAGCCCGATGTCGCCCTGGCCACGCAGCTCGCCCGCGACCTCGATGCGGCCTTCCCGCGGCTGGTCGAGGCCCAGGCGGATCGGCTGTACACGATCGCGCTCCGACTGCTGGGCGATCGGCGCGACGCCGAGGAGGTGGCCCAGGACGCGCTCGTCCGGGCGTACCGGGCGATGACCGGCTATCCCCCACCCCGGATCGCCGAATTGCGCCTCGGGCCGTGGCTCGCGTCGATCACGGTCAACCTCGCCCGGAACAAGCGTCGCCGGCACGACGACCGCAACCCCCCGCTCGCGCTGGAGCCGATCGTCGAGGCCGGCTTCGATCCGCCGAGTGACGGCCGTTCCAGGCCCGACACCACGGCCGACCGCCGGGAGACGAAGCGCGAGCTGGCGGCAGCCCTCCTGACGTTGCCGCCGGCCGTGCGGGCCGCCGTGGTCCTGCGCCACGTCGATGGGCTGAGCGTCGCCGAGACCGCCGAGGCGCTCGGCCGCCCTGAGGGCACGATCAAGGCCCAGGTCCATCGCGGCCTCGCCCGGCTCCGGGCACAGCTCGAGGCTCGCCCTTCCGCCGGCCCGCCATCACCTGAACTCGCCAGCCACGCGCCGCGTCGTCGCGGCCCGGCGATCCTGGAGGCCCTGCCATGACGACCACCGACCTCATCGACCGCCCGCTGGAGGCGGACCTGCGCGCGCTTCGAACCTCGGCGCCAGCGGACCTTGGCCTCGGCGCGCTCGTCGACGTCGGCCTGGCCGACCGCTATGCCCCGCTGGCCACGCCGCTGGGCCGGGCGTTCGTCGCCTGGAACGGCCGCGGCGTGTCGTGGATCAGCGCCGCCGAGCCGGCGGAGTTCGAGGCCAGCTTCCGGGCCCGGGTCGGCCGGCCCATTCGAGCCGCCGACGCGCTGCCCGATCGCCTCGCCCGGGCGATCGAGCGGCGGCTCAGCGGGGACCGCCGGGCACGAGTGCCCCTCGACCTGCGGGGCCACACGCCGTTCGAAATCGCCGTCTGGACGAAGGCCCTCGAGATCCCGCGGGGCGAGGTCCGGCCGTACGCCTGGATCGCCGCCGAGATCGGTCGCCCGCGAGCGGTGCGGGCCGTCGGCACGGCCCTCGCCCACAACCCGGTGCCACTCGTCGTCCCGTGCCATCGCGTCGTTCGCAGTGACGGCAAGCTCGGCCAGTACTCGATGGGTGGACCTGACGCCAAGCGCCGGGTCCTCGGCGCGGAAGGGCTGGACACGGCGGCCCTGGAGCGCGAGGCGTCGTCGGGGATCCGCTTCATCGGCTCCGACACGACGCACATCGTCTGCCACCCGACCTGCCGCGACGCGCGGCGGGTGACCGGGCGCCACCGCGTGGGCGTCGGGAGCCTCGAGGCGGCCGCGGCCGCGGGCTACCGGCCGTGCCGCCACTGCCGGCCCGTGTCGGTCTCGGGCCGGGCCGCGTAAGGGCGGGTGGATCGGCGCCACGCCCTGCTCTCAGGACCGTGAACGCAGCGATGACCGGTACATGGTCGCTCTGAGCACAGCGTCACGTCACAAGCGGACTCGGTGCGGGATCGGACCGGCCGGGGGTTCCAGTGACGAGCTCGGCCACGCTCAGAACCGGCCGAGCGGGCACCGAGAGATGGCAGCGAAGGCCGTGGCGCGGGCCCCTATCGACACCTCTCGGGCTCCCAATGCCCATGGAGCGGTCACGGCGGGGCGTTGGGGGCGTCAGGAGGCGGCGAGCGCCTGGAACGCCGGGTTTGGGAACCGCGGGAAGACGCGGTCGGAACCGAGCCACGTCGTCAGCCTGGCCGCCTCGGCGTCCAGCGCCCGCCGAGCCTCGGCCCCGACGTCCTCGAGGAGCGAGTGCCCGACCTCGCCGTTCGCCCGCTGTGCCCATAGCCCCACGACGCGGCCGTCGACCCAGGCCGTCGGGCCGGCGTTGCCGGCGCTGTCGAACAGCTGGCCGGCGTGACCACCGAGGTACCAGTCGCGTTCCTTCCAGGCCATGATCGTCGTGTCGAGGGCCGGCAGCAGCGCGACCCATGGCTCCTGTTGGGGTGTCGCCTCGAGGTCGTCGGGCAGGACGTAGCCGACGACTCCGTCGTCCAGCTCGACCGCGACGGCATCCACCGCGCGGAGGGCGGCCTTCGTGCGGGCGACCGTCCAGCCGGTCCACCACTGGATGTCCCGCCGGGTGCCCGGCCCGAAGGCTCGGAGCCAGCGCCGGACGAGCTCTGCCCGGGCGAGCTCCGGCGGCCACGGCTCGAGTCCGCCCTCGATCCAGCGGTCCATCGGGACCCAGCGGTACATGCTGCTCAGCCACGTGCCCCTCGGGCGGCCGCGGATGATGCGGCCCTCGGTGGCGAGCAGGAACAGCATTCGCGTCGAGACGCCGAACGTTCCGCCCCACTTCTTGCCCTCCCCGAACGGAATCTGCTCGCGGAGTTCGGGAACCACCTTCGTCAAATCCGTGGCCGTTGCCTCACCGAGCTCGTGAAGTACGGCGAGCGTCTCGGCCTCGACCTTGGCGACCCACCGCGGCCCATCGTTGGTGATGCCGGCGCCTTCGAGCATGCCGTACAGGCGCTTGCGCTCCGCAGCAGCGAGATCGGTCGTCACCGCCGAGTGGATCACGCCGGCAAGTGCCGGTGGCGTCGCGAACATCGTCCGGCGCATCCCCAGGACCTTGACCAGCTCCCGGTCGTCGTACAGCACCCGGGCGACGTCGTCGTGTCCGAGATCCGGCACCCGGGCCCGGAGGCCGAGATAGACCGACGCGGGGTCGGTGGCATGAATGCCGACGAGGTCGCCCGCGACGGTCACCGGATCGGCGTGGCGGTGCGCGCCAAGGTGGTGCCGCGCGCCGATCCGCCGCCGCCGCTCCGCCGCATCGATCCGTCTCACGAGGCGCCGAGGATAGCCGGCCCGGTCCCGGGCGGGGCCGCCCGGTCACATCGCCCGCGAAACACACGCCGACCGTCGACCGTGCGTTGGACGATCGATTCTTCGTCCGAGCCATCTCGGTGGGCACTTCGGCCGACGAGCTGCGCGTGTGATGCACGGTTCGGCGGCGCAAACCGGGCTGATGGGCTCGCGGACGGTCACGCGGCGAGGGGCACGAGGCTTCAGCCGAAGAATCGAGCTCAGGATGCAGGGTCGTCGACGGAGGTCTCGCGGCGCGCCGGACAGCTGCGCTAGACTTCGAACCTTGGACCACTCTGCTATGCCAAGCGTCCCCCGGTCGTCGCCCAGTTCCCTCCTCTTCTGGTCGGCCCTGCTCGCGGTCTACGTGATCTGGGGCTCGACCTATCTCGGCATCGCGATCGCCATCGAGACGATCCCGCCGTTCCTGATGGCGGTGATCCGGTTCGTCATCGCCGGGACCCTGCTCCTGGCCCTGGACCGTCGCCGTGGCGGCGCGAGCCCGGCCACCCCCGGTGGACGAGAGCTTCGCGATTCGTTCATCGTCGGCGCGCTGCTGCTGGCGTTCGGGAACGGCTTCGTCGGCTGGGGCGAGATGACGGTTCCGTCGGGGATCGCGGCGATCATGATCGCGCTCGTTCCGGTCTGGTTCGCCGTCCTCGGCTGGCTGTACTTCCGCGATCGCCTGCCGAAGATCGTCGGGATCGCCGTGGTCATCGGGTTCGCCGGCGTGGCGCTCCTGGTCTGGCCGGCCGGGGAGGGCGCCAACCAGTTCGACCTGGCGGGCGTGATCATCCTCGGCATCGCCCCGATCAGCTGGGCCCACGGGACGCTTTACGCGGCGCGGAAGGCCCGGCTCCCGTCCCGGCCATACATGGCCTCGGGCCTCCAGATGCTCGGTGGGGCCGCCGTCCTGCTGGTCCTGGCCTGGCTGACGGGCGAGTTCGAGCGGTTCGATCCGGGGCAGGTGTCCGCGGCCTCGATCCTGGCCCTCGCCTACCTCATCGTCTTCGGGAGCATGATCGCCTTCACCGCCTATGGCTGGCTGCTGCGCCATGCTCCGCTCTCGATCGTCGGGACGTACGCTTACGTCAACCCCATCGTCGCGGTCGCGCTCGGCGCGCTGATCCTGGCCGAGCCGATCAGCGCCCGAACGGTCGTGGCCTCGGCGGTCGTCCTCGTGGCCGTGGCGATCATCGTCAGCGCCCGCGGGCGACTCACCTCGCAGGCATCTCGCCCCACCCCGGCGCCCGCCTCGCCAACGACCGCGGCGACCGCAACGACGCCCCTCAGCTCGACGGGCCCTCGGCCAGCACCGTCCGAGCAACCCGCCGCGCCATCGTCATGATCCCGAGCATCGGGTTGACCCCGATGCCGGTGGGAAACGTGGAGCCGTCGGCGACGTAGAGACCGCGGATCGGGTCGCCTGCCCGGTCGGCGCGGATCCGGCCTCGCGAATCGGCCGGATGGTCCGCCGGGTCGGCGCCCATTCGCAGCGTGCCCATCTGGTGGGCCGAGGCGACAACCCCGCGGTTCGGCGCGAAGCTCATGCCCGCAACGGCCTCGAGGTATGCGGCGAATCTCGCCTCCGCGTCGGGTTCGGCGCCGGTCTCCGGGCGGTGGCGCTGCGGCGGCATTCCAAGGGCGAGGATCTCCTCGGCACCGGCAGCACGGGCGATCCGGACCATCGAGCCGAGGGCATGCCGCAGGGTCGCCCGTCCAGCCTCGTCCAGCCGATAGTCGATTCGGACGCGCCCGGCCTGGGTGAGCGTCGTCCGACCTTCGCCGCCGTCGCGAGTGACCGCGATCAGCGGCGCGAAGTAGCGGGCCCGCGCCATCTCGGCCGCATGCGCCGCGGCGCCCTCCCACGGCAGCACCAAGGCCATCAGGCCAAGGTGACCTGGCGCGGATTCGATGACGTAGCGTCGCCGTCCCCGCTCGTCCCGCCCGAACTCGAGCGAGTGAACGGCCTGCATCGTGCCCCGCCACATGTCGACCGGCGTTCGTTGGATCGCGCCGACGACGGCGACCGGGTGGACCCGCAGATGGCGCCCGACGGCCGGATGGTCGACCGCCGACGCCTGCAGGATCGCGGGGCTCCGCAGCGGCCCGGCCGCGAGCACGACCTGGTGGGCGTGGATCCCGAACGGCCGCGGTCCTCCCTGGCCGCCGACCTCCGCCGGACCGAGGAGACCTCGGACGCCGGCGACCGCGCCACCACCATCACGAACGATCGCGAGGACCCGCGCCCGGTCGAGGATCCGCGCGCCCTGCCCGGCCGCGTCGGCGAGGTGAACCCGGATCCCGGATCGCTTGGTGCCCCGCCGACAGCCGAACGGGCACGAGCCGCAGTCGCCACAATCCGCGGCATTCCGCCGCGTCACGTCGGCATGCCAGCCGAGCGACGACGCGCCCCGCCGCAGCAGCTCGTCCTTCGGCGGAATGACGACCGAGGGCGCAACCCCGAGCTCGCGTTCGATGGCCAGCCGGTCGGTCTCCCACTCGGCGCCGTCGACGCCGTCGAGGCCGTGGTCGGCCGCCCATTCGACTCGAACGTCCTCCGGGACGTCCAGACAGGTCATCCAGTTGACGAGGGTCCCCCCGCCGACGCCCGAACCGGCGAGCATCGTCAGGGCGCCGTCCCAGGTCGAGAGGAGGCCATGGTTGAGGTACAGCCGGCCGTAGGCGTCGAGCTCGTCGCGCGGCATCGCCCGCTCGTCGACGAACGGCCCGGCCTCGACGACGAGGACGTCCCGGCCCGCCCGCGCGAGGTCCGCCGCAACGACTCCGCCGCCCCCACCCGAGCCGACCACGACGACGTCGGCCTCGAGGATCAGTGGCGTGTCGGCCGTCCGGTCGACCTCGAGCGGCCGCAGCGCAGCCGAGTGCGCCGCCAGCGCGGGCGCATCCAGCCGATACCCGACCGCCAACGGCAGCGGGTTCGGAGCTTCGGCGGTGCCGGGATCCGCATAGGCGATGAACGTCAGGAGCTTGCGGAAGGCGTTGAGCGCCGAGCGCCGCAGCGCGAGCGGCGAGGACGCCCAGCGCAACAGCAACCGCTCTCGCTGCGCGCTCTCCATCGAGCCAAACGCTCGCAGTCCCTCGCCGAACGCGAGGTTCGCAACAGGCTGCTCGAGGAGGCGCAGGACGAGCCGCAGCTGGCGGACCTGGGTCGGATCGACAGCCCGCTCCAGCGCATCCGTCGCAATCTCGGCGACCCGCCCCGCGTTACCGGCCGGGACGAACGTTGCCGCGAGGACCTCGAGGGTCGAACGCTCCGCGGCCGTCAGGGACGACGTGGGGCGGCCCTTCGCAACCTCAGGCCCGGCCGGCCTGGGCGGCGATGGAGACCGGTAGCCGCTCGAAGCCCTCGGCCGGCAAGGGCTCGCAGCGGATCGGGCGGTCCTCGCGGTAGCCGAGGGCGTAGTCGGCCTGGATGAGGGTGTGAAGCTGGCTCGTGCCCTCGTAGATCACGGCGGCCTTCGAGTTCCGCAGGTAGCGCTCGACCGGGAACTCGTTCGAGTAGCCGTTGGCGCCGTGGATCTGGATCGCGTCGAGGGCACTCGCGACGGCGTGGTCGGTGGCGTGCCACTTCGCGAGCGAGGTCTCGCGGGTGTTGCGGCCGCCGTGGTTCTTGAGGACCCCCGCCCGCCAGACGAGCAGCCGGCCGGCCTCGATGCCCGCGACCATCTTGGCCAGCATCTGCTTGACCAGCTGGTGGCGCCCGATCTCCTCGTCGAACGTATGCCGTTCGTGGGCATATTTGAGCGACGCGTCGAGGCAGGCCTGAGCCAGCCCGACGTTGCCGGCGGCGACGGTGTAGCGGCCCTGGTCGATGGCGCTCATTGCGATGGTGAAGCCCTCGCCCTCTTCGCCGATCCGGTGCTCCGGCCCAACCCGGACATCGTCCATGTTGATGATCCCGGTGTTGCCGGCCCGGATGCCGAGCTTGCCGTGGAGCGTCCCGGTCGACAGCCCCTTCATCCCCCGTTCGAGCAGGAACGCGGTGACGCCCTTGTGCCTCTTCGAACGGTCGACCGAGGCGAAGACCAGGAAGTGGTCGGCGATGTCGGCCAGGCTGATCCACTGCTTCTGGCCGTTGAGGACATAGGAATCGCCGTCGCGGCGCGCCGTGGAGGTGAGATTCGCCGCGTCCGTCCCGACCCCCGGCTCGGTCAGACCGAACGTCGCGAGCTTCTCGCCCCTGGCCTGGGGCACGAGCCAGCGCTGGCGCTGCTCCTCGGTCGCCCACTGCATCAGCGTCAGCGAGTTGAGCGCAACGTGGACGCTCTGGACCACCCGGAAGGCCGTGTCGGCCCGCTCCAGCTCCTCGCAGATCATCGCGAAACTGATGTAGTCCATCCCGCCACCGCCCCACGTCGAGTGGATCGGCGCGCCGAGGAGGCCGCTCTCGGCCATCCGCTCGAAGACCTCGCGGTGGACCTCGCCCTGCGCGTCCCACTCGCGGATGTAGGGGCTGATCTCGCGCTCGGCGAACTCGTGGACGGAGCGTTGGACGAGGAGGTTCTCGTCGGTCGGGCGGAGATCGATCACGCCCAAATTCTAGGGACGCGCAAGACCCGCGGGGTCGTCACCCGCGGGTCCATGAACGGCGTGGGCGGCCGGACCGCCCGTCGTCAGCGGTTCTGGTCGAGGAAGCGCCGGACGTCCTCGAGGAGGAAACGCCGGTCGCCGCGCTTGCAGACCCGGTAGTACTTCAACTCGCCGCGATCGCCGAGACGCTTCACCGTGTTCACATGGAGGTGGAGCATCTCCGCGACTTCCGCGGCAGTCAGCATCCGGCCAAGCTCGTTCACTGCCATCGAGCCCATCCCATTGGTGCCTTTCGATCCAGAGGCCATTTCCCGTCCAGCCCGGGTATCGCGAGGTTGGTCGGAACGGGATGGCTGGTCGGTCGTGATGGCCGGACCGTATTGGATCGTGGAGAGTCCCCGGAAGCCGTACTTCGGTCCGGTTGAGGGGAGTACCGTCGGGCGTGGGCCGGTTGGCACCGGTCTCGTTCGAACCGGTCCTCAGCCGGGTGTCGCGCTGGCTTCCTCGGTATCCGTCAACGGTCGGTACAGGCCCAGGTAGAAGGTGTCGTACCGGACGGCGATGTCCGGCCACAGCGGCTCCGCCAACGAGCGATCTGCCGCGGCCCGGATCCAGGTGCTGATGAAGGTCACCTCGACCGCCCGTCCGACGATCCGCCGGCCGACGTACGCCTCGGTCATCTCCCGGCTGATGGCAGGAATTCGCTCGCGGAGCAGGTCCTGCATCCTGACATCTGCGCCGCGTGCCGAGAAGCCGCCGACGGTCAGTCGGAGGATCGCGGGTTCGACCGCGGATTCGCGAATGAGCGGCTGCTCGAGCTCGAAATGCGCGACCTGGTGGGCCGCCAGGTTGGGTGCCAGCAGCCTCGAAGCCACCGAGAAGTCGTCCCCGTTCCTCGATCCGGAGGGTGCCGTGATGAAGTCGAGCCAGACGAGCTCCTCCGGCCCATCGCCCATTCGAACCCAGGCGTGCGGTCGAACGACCCCGGGCCGCCATTCGCCGCGCAGCAGGTCGGCCGCGGCGAGGGCTTGGCGCGCCACGACGAGCCGGCCGGGTGCGACCCTCCCCCGCACGATCCGTACGATCACGGTGCCCCTCCCGCGCCGCATGCCTCCATGCGCGGTGCGCTCCGCGAGGATCGTACGAGCTTGGCTCATGGCGGAGCACTAGGGCAATGTGCGGATCTGGCGTCCCCGGCAGGATTCGAACCTGCGACCCGCCGCTTAGAAGGCGGCCGCTCTGTCCACTGAGCTACGGGGACTCGTGGGCTGCGGTCCAGTCTACGAAACGCGTGAGGCACAGCCGAGTTGGGCACATCGTAGTCTCCGTGACTACAATACACTACATGACCTCCTCGAGTGCGCAGAAGCCGTTCTCGGTTCGGATGAGCCCGAGGACCCTCCGACGCTTGGAGGATCGTGCGCGGAGGATCGGCGAACCCAAGGCCCGCACGGCCGAGCGTCTGATCGACGAGGGCCTCCGAATGGAGGACCACCCGGGGATCGCCTTCCGCGACGGGCCGACGGGCCGACGGGCAGCCCTGGCGGGTGGGCCCGACGTCTGGGAGGTCATCGAGACACTTCAAGGCACGCGCCTCAGCGGCGAGAAGGCGGTTGCGGCGACGGCTCGCTGGGGCAACCTGTCGTCGGCCCAGGTGCGGGCGGCCGTGACGTATTACGCGGAGTTTCGCGACGAGGTTGACGAGCGGATCCGACGCAACCGTCAGGAGGCCGCGCGCCAGCGCCGGCTGTGGGAGCGAATGCAGGAAGCGCTTGGTTGAGGCTGCTGCTCGACGAAATGTATCCGGCGGCTGTCGCTGAACAGTTGCGCGCCCGCGGCCACGACGTCTCGGCCGTCACCGAGCGGCCAGAGCTTCGCTCCCTCCCGGATCCTGAGCTGTTTGCGATCGCCGGCGACGAGCGACGCGCCGTCGTGACGGAGAACGTCGCGGACTTCGCCGTCGTCGTCGCTGACGCCGACCTCCGGGGCGTTGCCCATTTCGGGGTCGTCTTCGTCGATCCGATGAAGTACCCGCGCGGCCGCCGTTCGACCATTGGGCGGCTGGTCAAACAGCTCGATGTGCTGCTCGCCGACCACCCGGGCGACCGCCGATCGAGTCCCCACCACTGGCTCTGACGCCCCGCGGCCATCGATCGAGGCGCGGACGCTCCAGGTCAGGCGGGCCATCAGAAGCCGTCGGCGACGGCGGTCGGACGCGCTCGCCTCCGGTCCCGGGCCTGGCCGCCCGCGCTCGCTACGATGCGACGCGTGAAGCGCCCACCGTTGCCGTCCGTTCCGCCGGCGGTGTTCTACGAGGCCGGCGAGACGGGGCTGGCTGGGCCGCCCGGCTCGCTGATCGATGCGCTCGAGCTCGAAGCCCCGCCGGGCATCCGGGTCTGGGCCGTCCTCTACCGCTCGACCGGGCTCGACGGCACCCCGGTCCCCGTGTCCGGGCTCGTCCTGGCCCCAGCCGGCGAGTCGCCGGGCGAACGGTCGGTCGTCGCCTGGGCGCACGGCACCACCGGCATTGCCGACGCCTGCGCCCCGTCGCTGGCGGGCGCCAATGGCGGAGACGTGACCGCGCTCGCCGACCTGGTGCGCGGCGGCCTCGTCCTCGTGGCCACGGACTACGAGGGCCTTGGCACGGCAGGGGTGCACCCCTATCTCGTCGGCGTGAGCGAGGGTCGCTCCCTCCTCGACGCGATCCGCGCGGCAGGTGCGCTCCCCGAGACGAGCGCCGGCCGCCGCTCCATCGTTCTCGGCATCTCGCAGGGCGGGCACGCGGCGCTGTGGGCCGGCGAGATTGCGGAGGCCTACGCGCCCGAGCTCGACGTCGCGGGTGTCGTCGCCGCATCGCCGCCGGTCGACCTCCGGGCCCTCCAGCACACCGTCCTCGCCGAGGGAGGTCACGATCTCGCGTGGCTCGAGTCGCTGATGGTCGCAGCCGCCTGGAGCGAGGTCTACGGCCTGCCGCTCGATGACTTCCTGACGCCGGAGGGGCGCGAGCTCGCCGCGGCCCTGACGGAACGCTGCCCGTGGGACCTCCCCACGCTCACGAGGCTGCCCTTCGTCGTCGATCCGGTGACCGTGCCGGTGTGGCAGCGCCTGCTGGAGGTCAACTCCCCGGGCCACCACGCGGCCCGACCACCGATCCTGGTCGTCGCGGCCCGCGACGACGAGGTGATCCCCGCCTCGACGATCCCGCCCGGGGTCGATCGATTGCGCGCGGCGGGTGGTCATGTCGAGCTCGAGTGGGTCGATGGCTCGCACACGGCCCCGATGACCGATCCCGCTGCGGTCGCCCGGATCGTGGGCTGGATGCTGGCTCGCCTCGCTGGGCAGCCGGAGAGCGCGGGATATCCCTGATGGCCCATGGAATCGCGATTCGGGCGTGCTATCGTTCGCGCCCCATCGGCCAGCCCGGCCGAGCCTGCCAGGAGGGTTCGCGGTCGCCCGAATGAGCCCGCCGTCAGCCCAGCCGTCGACCGCGCGGCAGCTCGAGCTCGGCCTCGGCCTGCCCAGCCTCGCGATCGAGCCCGAGTGGAAGGCCCAGCAGCGGCTGTGGGGACACTCGTTCCACCCGATGTCGTCCTACCTGGCGAGCTTCCCGGCGGCGCTGGCCCACGCCTTCATTGCCCGCTACAGCCGGCCCGGCGATGCTGTTCTCGACCCGTTCTCGGGCCGCGGCACGGCCCCGCTCCAGGCCGCAGCCGAAGGTCGCGTCGGCGTTGGCAACGACCTGAACCCCTTCGCCTACCTGCTGACTGCGGCGAAGCTGGAGCCGGCGAATCCGGCCGAGGCACGGACCCGCCTGACCGCCCTCCGCCTGGCGTGGGCCGCGTCCGCCGACGACTGGCAGGCGCGTGCCGACGCGAGCCAGGCCGACCCGGCAGGCGCGCGTCCCTTCCCCATCCCCGAGGAGGTCGCGGTCGCGTTCCACCGTCGAACCTTCGCCCAGCTCCTGTTCACCCAGTCGGCGCTCGATCTCGAAGCCCGGGTCGACCGCTTCCTGGCCGCAGCCCTGGCCGGCGTCCTCCACGGCAAGAGCCCGTCATACCTCTCGACGCTCATGCCGAACACCTTCAGCATGGCGCCGCGCTACGTCCGGGAGTACGCGGCGAAGACCGGCTTCAGCTCCCCGGAGCGCGACGTCTTCGAGTGCCTCGCGGCGAAGCTGGACCGCCTGTACCGCAGCCCCCTGCCCCGCGGTGCGGGCATGGCCCTGCTCGGCGACGCTCGCGACGCGGGCGCGCGAGCGATGGCGGCCCTCCACGAGCGACGGCTGCCCGAGCGCGCCCGCCTCATCGTGACCTCGCCGCCCTACCTGCGAGTCGTCAAGTACGGCTACTACAACTGGCTGCGCCATTGGTTCCTGGGCCTCGACTCGCGGGCCATCGACGCGACGCTCGACGATGCCCACCGCCGCACGCCGTACCTCGTCTTCCTGCGCGAGGTGCTGCGGGATCTCCTGCCGGCGCTGGCCGAGGACGGCGTCGCCGTGCTCGTGGGCGGCGACGTCGCCACCGACCGGGGACGCAAGATCCCGGACGGACTCGGCCTGGCCGAGCGGGTTTGGGAGGAAGCCGCCGCTCCCGAGGGCTACCACCTCGCAGGCATCGCGGTCGACGATGTCCATGCCCATCGCAAGATGACGAAGCTGTGGGGCGCGGAGGCCGGGCGCGCGACGCAGGTCGATCGGATCCTCGTCCTCGCGGCCAGCGAGAGCGGTCGACGGCGGGCCGTCGCCGGCGCCGGCCTGCCGGTCGACTGGACCTGGCCACCGCGGCTTCGATCCCTCTAGCCGGGCCGCTCGGCGGCGCCACGGCGCGGCGTCCCTCCCGGCATCCCTGACGGACGGCCCGTCGGTCTCGGGCCGTCCGCCCCTGCCCATTCGGCGGTCCACGACTACGATTCGGGAGCCCCCAGACGCTCCGGGAGGGCTCCCATCCGCCGCCTCGCGATCCTCGTCACCTTCGCCGCGCTGCTCGCCCTCGCCGGCCCACCGCCGGCCGTTCGAGCCGTCGATCCGCCCCCGCTCGACGGCTTGGTCACCGACCAGACCGGCGTCCTCGATGACGGCCGCGGCGAGATCGAGAATGCCCTCGACGACCTCCTGACCGAGCACGACGTCCAGCTGTTCGTCCTGTTCGTCGAATCGACCGACGAGCTCTCGATCACCGAGTTTGCCGACCAGACCGCGACGCGGAACTCGCTCGGCGTCAACGACGCGCTTCTCGTCGTCGCCCTCGATGACCGGACCGACGCGATCTGGATCTCCGACGGGCTCGAGGACGACCTCACCGATCCGGAGCTCGACGCGGTCATCGGCCGGACTCTGGAGCCGCGACTCGCGGACGGGGACTTCGTCGGCGCGGTCGTGGCGACGGCCGGGGCCCTCGGCGAGGCCGCGGCCGCGGTGGCCCCGACACCCGGGGCGCCGACCCCCGGACCGGGCCCGACCGCGCCGCCCGTGGACGGCGGCGGTGGCCCCCTGGACGTCGGGGGCTTCCTCGGCATCGTCCTGCTCGGCCTCGGCATTGTCATCCTCCTCGTCTGGCTCACGGGCCGCGTGTCGCGCGTTCTCGCCGGACGACGGGAGGCGGAGGAACGCGACCGTCGAACCGGGCGGTTGGCCCGCGAGGCGAACGCGCTGCTCGTTTCGACCGACGCCCGCCTTCGAACCGCGACCGACGAGGCCGACTTCGTGGCGGCCGAGTTCGGTGACGAGCAGGCGGCGCCGTTCAGGACGGCGATCGACCAGGCCCGCGGCGAGCTGAAGGCGGCATTTGCCATCCGCCAGCGCCTCGACGACGCGGAGCCCGAGGATCCACCGACGCGCGAGGCGATGCTCACCGAGATCGTCGAGCGCGGCAAGCGGGCGAACGCTGCCCTCGACGCCCAGGCGGCTCGGATCGCGGAGCTGCGGGACATGGAGCGAAACGCCGCGGCGATCCTCGGGGCCCTCCCCGGGCAGCTCGAGGCGCAGGCGGGCCGACTCGAGGCTGCCGAAGCGACGCTCGGGCGGCTGCGACGCTATGCCCCGGAGGCTTGGCAACCGGTCGAGGGCAACGTCGTCGAGGCTCGCAAGGGCCTCGATGGCGCACGGCAGGCCGTCGCGCGCGCCACCGCCAGCCCGCCACCGACTGGCCACGGCCTCGTTCGCCAGATCCTGCTGGCGCAGGAGGGTGTGGCGGGTGCCCGCGGCCTGATCGACGCGGTCGAATCGCAGGCCAGGAGCGTCGCCGACGCCGAGGCGGCTCTCGAGGCCGAGCTCTCGGCGGCCGAGGCGGACCTCGGGGCGGCCCGAACCGTGCTGCGCGATGCGCCCGTCGCCGGCGCCGGCGCGGCCAAGGGCCCCGACCTCACGCCGGCCACCCGTGCGCTGGAGGCTGCGCGGGCCGCGGCCTCGGCCTCGCCGCGCGATCCCATCGCGGCCCATCGCGAAGCGGTCCGGGCGCGGGCCGACGCCGCCGCCGCCCTGGCGGCGGCTCGAGGGGTCGCGGCCGAGCGAGCCAGGGTCCAGGGCGCCCTCGATGCCGCCCTGCGGTCGGCCGCCATCGACGTCCAGCGGGCGGCGGACTTCATCGCCACCCGGCGCAGCGGGGTTGGCCGCGTCGCACGGACCCGCCTCACCGAGGCGCAGCGGATGCTCGAGCAGGCCGAGGCGACGCGCGATCGAGATCCCTCGGCGGCGCTCGGCGCCGCCCAGCGAGCCGAGCGGCTGGCCGAGGAGGCCTACTCCCTGGCAGCGGCGGATTTCGGCCGCTGGGACGCCGGCGGCCCGTCGCCGACCCGGTCGGCCGGGAGCGATATCGCCGGCGCCATCCTCGGCGGCATCATCGGCGGGATCCTCAGTGG
>VEOW01000168.1 GCA_012026785.1 Chloroflexota bacterium
CCAGGCCCGCCTGGGCGGCCCGGCCAAGGCGTACCTCGAGCACCGTCGCGCCCAGGGTGACACGAAGACCGAGGCCCTCCGAGCCCTCCGCCGGAAGCTAAGCGACGAGGTCTTCCGGCGGCTCTCTGTCGACGAAGCCATCCAAGCCGCGATCGCTGCTCCCTTGACAGCGGTCGCGGCTTGACATAGGAGCAACTCGTGATCGACGGACAGGTGGTCGTGAGCGGTGCCGACCTGACCGTCGCCGACGTGGAGGCCGTCGCCCGGGCCGGAGCGAGCGCCGTCCTCGACCCCGAGGCGAGGGCCCGCATGGAGCGCTCGCGAGCGGTCGTCGAGGAGCTCGTGGCGGCCGACGCGGTGGTCTACGGCGTGACGACCGGGGTCGGCGCGCTGGCGGACCGTTCGATCGGGCGTGACGATGCCAAGCGCCTCCAGGTGAACCTCCTCATGAGCCACGCCGCGGGGGTGGGCGAGCCGCTGCCGCGCGACGTCGTCCGGGCGATGCTGCTGCTGCGCGCGAACACCCTGGCGATCGGCCACTCCGGGGCCCGGCCGATCGTCGCCGAGCGGCTGCTGGAGCTGCTCAATCGACATCTCCATCCGGTCGTGCCGGCGCAGGGCTCGGTCGGCGCCTCGGGCGACCTCGCGCCACTGGCCCACCTGGCATTGCCGCTGATCGGCCGCGGCCAGGTGGAGCTGAACGGCCAGCACATGCCGGCGCTCGTGGCGCTGCGCGAGCTCGGGCTGGAGCCGTTGACGCTCGAGGCCAAGGAGGGACTCGCGCTCCTGAACGGAACCCAGCTCATGTCGGCCATCGGGGCGCTCGTGCTGGTCGACGCCGACCGCGTGGTCCGAACTGCCAGTGTTGCAGCGGCGATGAGCGTCGAAGCGCTGCTCGGAACCGATGTCGCGTTCGCCGATGCCTACCAGCGGGCGCGACCGCATCCGGGCCAGATCGAGGTCGCCGCCGAGCTGCGGCACCTGCTCCGTCGTTCGACCGTCCAGACCGCTCACCATGGCTCGCCGCACAAGGTCCAGGACCCGTACTCGCTCCGCTGCGTGCCACAGGTCCACGGGGCGGTCCGCGCCGCCCTCGACCACCTGCGGCGAGTGCTCGCCATCGAGATGAACGCCGCGACCGACAACCCGCTGATCTTCCCCGACGGCGCGGCGGTCGACAGCGCCACCGAGGCCACCGGCGGCGGTCGGGTCATCTCCGGGGGCAACTTTCACGGCGAGCCCGTGGCGCTGGCGCTCGACTTCGCGAAGCTCGCCCTGGCCGAGCTCGGTTCGATCTCCGAACGGCGGATCGCGCTGCTGCAGGACCCGCGCCTCAACGGCGGTCTCGCGCCGTTCCTCGGCTCGGCCTCGGGCCTCGATTCGGGATTGATGCTCCTCCAGTACACGGCCGCGGCGCTCGTCTCGGAGAACAAGGTCCTGGCACACCCCGCGTCGGTCGATTCGATCCCGACGAGCGCCAACCAGGAGGACCACGTCTCGATGGGCCCGATCGCGGGCCGTGGGGCGCAGCGGGTCCTGGAGCACGTGGAACGGATCCTCGCGATCGAGCTGGTCTGTGCCGCTCGCGCGCTGGAGCTGCGGCTCGAGTCCCTGCCCGACGCTCGCCCCGGTGCCGGCGTCGAGGCCGCGCTGTCCGCGATTCGGGCGGTCGTCCGGCCCTGGGACGGCGATCGCGAGCCCGGGCCGGACCTCGAGGCCGCCACGAAGCTCGTTCGAACCGGGACGCTGGAGGCCTTGGCTGCAGCTCCTGACGCTTGACTACCGTACGGCCAGACGTACAATTGGTTGTCATGAAGACGGTACCGATCAGTGACTTTCGACAGCGCGCGGCGGACATCATCGAGGAGGTCCGGGATGGAGAGCCGGCGCTGCTCCTTCAGCGTTCGAGGAAGGTCGCCTACCTCGTCGGGTCGGAGCAGTACGAGCGCGACCAGGCCGAGCTTGCCGCCCTCCGCCGAGGCCTGTTCCTCGCGGAGGTGCGGGAGGCCGAGCAGGAGTACCGTGCCGGTGCGACCTCGACGTTCGACGATATCGAGGACCTGATCGCCGGCCTCCAGGGCTGACGTGCGGGTTCGGGCCTCGAGCCGCTTCCTCCGGAAGGCCAAGAAGCTGAAGGAGCCCCAGGCAAGCATGCTTCGAGCGGCCTTGCGGCGACTGGCCGCGGACCCGAGAGATCCGGTCCTGGGTACGCACAAGCTCCGCGGCGAGCTGGCCGACTACTGGGCGTGCACGGTCGATCGGGATCTGCGCATCCTGTTCCGCTGGGATAGCGAGACACTGTTCCTCGTCAACCTCGGCAGCCACGACCAGGTGTACTGATGAGCGG
Source organism: Chloroflexota bacterium (assembly GCA_012026785.1). Taxonomy (GTDB): domain Bacteria; phylum Chloroflexota; class Limnocylindria; order Limnocylindrales; family CSP1-4; genus UBA5189. The sequence continues at coordinate 2,348 of VEOW01000168.1, forward strand.
GGTCACGATCCGCGACGTCGTCGATGAGGCCGGCTTTCGGGCGATCCCGCCGTGCGCCGACCAGGGGTTCGACCATCGAACGTGCGACTACTGGGAGGATGAGCACCGCGGTTCGAAGGCCGCCCGGCTGGCGTGGCTCGAACCGACGGCCCCGCCACCGGCCGCGCGGACGGCCCCGGCCGACAACCCCTTCGCCCCGCCGGATCGGGCCCCCGCCTTCAACCCGTTCGATCCCCGGGCGTCGGGCGGCGGCGGCCGCCCGAGCGCGTTCGACCTGTTCGGCGACGAGGATGACGAGCCCGCCGACAACCCGTTCGCGCCGCGCCGCGAGCGGGGGCCGAGCGTCGGGTCGAATGTGCCACGCAAGCTCCAGCTGCTCGGCCGCGGCCTCGCGGGCTTCGGCTCGTACGCCAAGGTCCTCGAGGTCGACGGCGAGCCGGCCGCGTACTGCCAGTTCGGGCCGCTGTCGGCATATCCCCGGGCGCAGCAGGTTCGCGAGCTGTACCCGCAGCTGCCTACCTCGCCGGCCCCGGCGATCATCACCTGCATCGCCACGCCCGCCGCGGCCCGGGGCCAGGGGCTCGCGCAGCGCCTCGTGCTCGAGGTCGTCGAAGACCTCGGGCGGCGGGGCTTCAGCGCCGTCGAGGCCTATCCCGAGCCGGACGCCAGGCCGAACGCCACGAGCGCCGCCAATCCCGCCTTCTGGCAGTCGTGTGGGTTCGAGCTCGTCGTCGACGACGCGCGCTATCCCGTCGTCCGCCGTGAGCTCTGAGCGCGAGATGCGGAGGGTCGCCGGCGGGCTCCTGGTCGTGGCGCTGGCGATGGCCGGGTGCGGCGGGACGGGGCCGACGCTCGCGCCGCCGAGCGCGACGCCGGTATCGACGGTCGGCGCGGCCACCGACACGCCCCCGTCGACCATCGGGCCGCCGCCGTCGCCGACGCCGGACGATGGAACGAGCCCGCTGACGATCGACCCCGGGCTGCTCGACCTGCTGCCGACGGACGTCAACGGCATCGCCGTCGTCGAATCGCTCGATGAAGCGACGCTCGCCCTGTCGAACGAGGACCTTCAGCGAGTCGCCTCGGCGATCAACGCCGCCGTGGCGGTGGACGCCGCCAGTGGCAACCTCCTCTATGCGCTCGTCGTGCAGCTGCGACCGGACGCGCTCGGGGAGGCTGGATTCCGCGACTGGCGCGACTCCTACGACGAGGGCGCCTGTGCCGACGCCGGCCTCGACATCGGGCACGGCCAGGGCACGCTCGGTGGTCGAACGGTCTACATCGGGTCGTGCCAGGGCGGGATCCTGACCTACCACGTGCGGCTCGACGACCTCGGCATCCTGATCTCGTCATGGTCGCTGGGGGAAGGCCGCTTCGGCGAGCTGCTGATGTCGAACCTGCGGGTGGAGGGCTGACGACGATGGACGCGCTGCCGGGTGCGCGGGCGGTCCGGGCACCGCGCGGTCCCGAGCTGTCGTGCCGCGGCTGGGCCCAGGAGGCCGCGCTCCGGATGCTCATGAACAACCTCGATCCGGAGGTTGCCGAGAACCCCGACGCGCTGGTCGTGTACGGCGGGACGGGGCGGGCGGCGCGGTCGTGGGAGGCGTTCGATGCGATCGTCCGCGAGCTGCGCCGTCTCGCCGACGACGAGACGCTGCTCGTCCAGAGCGGCAAGCCGGTGGGGGTGTTGAGGACGCACGAGTGGGCGCCGCGGGTCCTCATCGCCAACTCGAACCTCGTCGGTCGCTGGGCGACGTGGGACCACTTCCGGGAGCTCGAGCGGGCCGGTCTGATGATGTACGGCCAGATGACCGCCGGGTCGTGGATCTACATCGGGACCCAGGGCATCCTGCAGGGGACGTACGAGACGTTCGCCGAGTGCGCCCGTCAGCACTTCGGGGGGACGCTGCGGGGGCGAGTGGTGCTCACCGCCGGGCTCGGCGGGATGGGCGGCGCCCAGCCGCTGGCGGTCACCATGAACGAGGGCGTCTGCCTGGCGATCGAGGTGGACCCGGCTCGGGCCCGGCGGCGGCACGAGATCGGCTACGTCGACGCGCTGACCGAGGATCCGGCCGAGGCGCTCGCGACCGCCCGGGGCTGGGCTTCGGCGGGCGAGGCCAGATCGATCGCGCTGATCGGCAACGCCGCCGAGATCGAGCCGGCGTGGGCCAAGGCCGGTGAGCGGTTCGACGTCGTGACCGACCAGACGTCGGCCCACGACGCGCTGGCCGGGTATGTCCCGTCCGAGATCGCGCTCGGCGACGCCCTGCTGCTCAGGTCGACCCAGCCCGACGAGTACGTCCGGCGCTCGATGCGCTCGATGGCCGACCACGTTCGGGCAATGCTGGCGTTCCAGCGAGCCGGCGCGGTCGTGTTCGACTACGGCAACAACCTGCGGGCCCAGGCCGCGGAGGAGGGGGTCGAGGACGCGTTCGACTACCCGGGCTTCGTGCCGGCGTTCATTCGACCGCAGTTCTGCGAGGGCCGGGGGCCGTTTCGCTGGGCCGCCCTGTCCGGCGATCCGAACGACATCCTTCGGACCGATCGGGCGATCCTGGAATTGTTTCCGGAGGACGCGTCGCTGCGGCGCTGGATCGAGATGGCCGAGGCGCGCGTGCCGTTCCAGGGCCTGCCGGCCCGGATCTGCTGGCTCGGCTACGGGGAGCGTTCGAAGGCGGGGCTGGCGTTCAACGATCTGGTCCGGTCGGGCGAGGTGTCGGCGCCGATCGTCATCGGGCGGGATCATCTCGACTCCGGGTCGGTCGCCTCGCCGAACCGCGAGACCGAGGCGATGCGCGACGGTTCGGACGCCGTTGCGGATTGGCCGTTGCTGAACGCGCTGGTCAACACGGCCGCTGGTGCGACGTGGGTCTCGATCCATCACGGCGGCGGCGTGGGGATCGGCTACAGCCAGCATGCCGGGATGGTCGTCGTGGCCGACGGCACGGACCTCGCGGCGCAGAAGCTTGAGCGGGTGCTCACGACGGACCCCGCGATGGGTGTCCTCCGCCATGCCGATGCCGGCTACGACCGGGCCATCGAGGTCGCCGAGGAGCGCGACGTCAGGATCCCGATGCGGGAGGCCGGGTAGCGCCGGCGACCCTGCTCGACTCGTCGTGCCGCCCATTGTCGCCGTGGGCTGCACGGCCGCAGGTGCCGCCGCGTCGCTGGAACTCCGCGCTCAGGCCGATTGATCGAGTGCGGCGTACACGGCGTCGTTGTCTTCGAGGTCCACCGTCGGCTGACCAAGATCGGCCGCGGCCCACTCGGACGCCGGTTCCTCGGCCGGCGACTCCGATCTGCCTCGGGAGACGATAGGCGTCAGGCCGAGGTCACGGATTGTCCGCGACAGGAGCGAGCCGAGGGCCAGGACGGCCATCCCCGCTCCGGCGGCGATCAACATGCCGTCGAGGCTGACCGTGATCGCGGCGCCCGCGACGAGCTGCGAGACCGGGACCAGGCCCATCGAGCCGAGCATCATCAGGCTCATCACGCGGCCCATGAGCCGGGACGGAATGCGCGCCTGCATCCACGTCAGGCCGAGCAGATTGCCGTAGCCGAGGGCCATGCCGGCGATCGCGGTCATGACGGCGGCGACGAGGGTCGTACCCGCGAAGGCGAGCGCCGCGACCCCGCTGCCGGCGATCCCGACGGACACCATCACGACCGTCCCGAGCAGCCGCGGCGCCGGTGTCGGCAGGAGCGCCGCGATCGAAAGGCCGATCAGCGACCCGCCACCGAACGCCGACAGCACGATGCCGTACGCGGCGGCGCCCTCCGGCAGGCGGGTGTAGGCGATGACCGGCATCCCGACTTCGAACGGTCCGACGAGGAGCAGGTTCGCCGCGAGGCTGAGCAGGACCACGACCCGCAGGGCCGGCGCGCGGAGCACGAACCGGACCCCCTCGCCGATCTCCCCGAGCAGCGAGCCGCCGCCGGCCGCCCGGGCGCCCGCTCGCCCCCGAATGAGCCACAGGGTGACGATCGAGGCGAGGAACGTCCCGGCGTCGAGGAGCAGGGCGATCCCGACCCCGGCCTGGTTCGGCGCCGCTCCTGCCGATCCAAAGGCGGCGATGATGCCGCCAGCCGCGGCCGGCCCGATCAGCACGGCGGCTTGGGCCGTGCCCTGGACGATCCCGTTGGCCTTCTGCAGCTGGTCCGGTTCGACGAGCTGGGGCACGATCGAGGTCTGGGCCGGGAAGAAGAACGCGTCGGCGACGCCGAAGACGAGCGCGAACGCGTACAGCATCCACAGCTCAATGGCACCCTCGAGCGCGGCGACCCCGAGGACCGCCACCGCGACGAGGCGGACGGCGTTCGAGGCCAGCATCACCGACCGCGGCGACATGCGATCGACCCAGACGCCGCCGACGACCATCAGCAGCGCCCGCGGGATGGCCATCACCGCAAGCACGCCGCCAAGGGCCAGGGCATTGCCGGTCAGGACGAGGGCGAGCCACGGCAGCGCGATCAGCGCGAACTGGTCGCCGATCGCCGAGACCGCCTCGCCGAGCCACAGCAGGCGGAAGTCTCGAATGCGGAGGGGCGACGACGGCTGGCGGCTCATTCGACCGACCCCGCGGTTGCCGGGATCGACCCAGCGACCCTGCCTCGCTCCGGATCACGAACGCCGGGATAGAAGAGCATCGCGCCCATGAGGACGGCACCGAGGAGGCCGGCCGCGATGATCGTGGTCTCCGGGCCAAGGACTCCCGAGACGGGCCCGGTCAGCGCGAACGACAGGGGCACCAGGCCGCTCGAGACGAGCCAGTCGAAGCTGGAGATCCGGCCGAGCAGGTCGCGGGGCACGAGCTGCTGGAGCATCGTCGTCCAGACGATCTGCCCGAGCTCGAAGGCGGCGTGGATCACGAGGCTGACGAGGAGCGCCTGCCACAGCGCCGTCATGATCCCGAAGACCGCGGTGAGCGCCACGCCGGTGACCCACGCCGCGTACATCGCGGTCACTCGCCGCCGTGGCAGCCCGAGCGACCCGACGAGGACGGCCATGCCGATGGAGCCGACGCCGCCGACGGCGAAGATGGCGCCGAGGGCCTCCGGCCCGAGCGCGAGGCGGTTCTTGACGAGGAACGGCATCAGGACCTGCATGGGCCCGACGAACACGAGCAGCGACAACATCACCGACAGCAGCGTCGCCCAGATCCACGGGGTGGCCCGCGCGAAGCGCAGTCCCTCGGTCACCTCGGACGCCATCTGCCGGACTCCGAGGCTGGTCCCAGGCCGCGGGCGAGGGCGACTTCGAATGGCGGCGCTCGCCACGGCGGAGGCGACGAAGGAGGCGGCGTCGATGGCGAAGGCCGGCGCCGGCCCGAGCGCCGCGACGACGAAGCCGGCGATCGCCGGCCCGATCAGTCGCGTCGCGAGGGGCCGGTACATCCCCGCCAGCGCGTTTGCCGACGGCAGCTCGTCGTCCGGCAACAGGTCGGGGACGATGGCCGTCGAGGCGGGATTGAAGAACGCGTTGCCGACACCGACGAGGGCGATGAGCCCGGCGATGTGCCACAGCTCGATGACGCCCGCGGCCGACAGCGCGGCCATGGCGCCGATCGCGCCGGCCCGCAGGAGGTCGGCCGAGATCATCAGGCGGCGTCGGTCGAAGCGATCCGAGAGCGCGCCGCCGAGCAGCAGGAACAGGACCGACGGCAGGGTCCATGCCGCGCCGACGAAGGCCATCGCCGTGGGGACGTTGCTGATCGAGTAGACCTGCCACGTCAGGGCCAGGAAGAAGAACCCGTCGCCGAGCAGCGACACGACGCTGCCCGCGACGAGCAGGCTGAAGTCACGCCGTCGAAGCGGCTGCAGGATCCGGGCCCGAATCACGGACAGCGCCCCGCGTCGCTTGCCGATAGCTTCCTGGGTTGCATGACTGGTGTTCCCTGGTTCAGGTTGGTGACGATGTTTCCACTACTATCGCAACTGAACTTATGAAATGTCAAGCCTAACTTACCAAAAGGTAAGATCTGCCACCAGCAGCCGAGCCACCGAGCGGCCATCGATCGCCGGGTGCCGTCAAGTGGATCCGGTCGTGGCCTGGGGAGCGGGGACCTCGCGCTCCGCGTCACGGACGCCTGGCACGAACAGCAGCATGAACATGAAGACCGCCCCGATCAACGCGGCGCCGACCATCGTCGCCTCCGGCCCGAAGACGCCCGCGGCGGGTCCGGTCAGGGCGTACGAGATCGGCACGAGCCCGGTCGAGACCAGCCAGTCGAGGCTCGACACCCGGCCCAGCAGCTGGCGTGGGACGCGCTGCTGGAGCATCGTCGTCCAGATCACCTGGCCCAACTCGAACATCGCGTGGGTGATGACGCTCGCCACGACGGCATGCCACAGGTTCGTCATCAAGCCGTAGGCGGCCATGACCGCGACACCGCTCGACCAGGCCGCGAACATCACGGTCATCCGCCGCCGCGGCAACCCGAACTGGCCGATCACGATCGCCATGGCGATCGAGCCGACGCCGCCCGCGGCGAAGATCGCCCCGAGCGATTCGGCCCCGAGACCGAGCCGGTTCTTGACCAGGAACGGGACGAGGACCTCGACCGGGCCGAGGAACACCAGCAGGCTGAGCATCGCCGACACGAGCGTCGCCCAGATCCATGGCTGGCCGCGCACGAAGCGAAGGCCGTCGGAGATCTCGTCGATCGTCGTGCGGGGGTTGAGGCGGCCCTTCGGTCGAGACGTTGGGCGAGTCCGGATCGCCGCGACGGCGACGGCCGAGCCGAGGAACGTCACCGCGTCGAGCCCGAAGGCGAGGCCCGGCCCGAACGCCGCGACCGCGACACCAGCCAGGGCCGGGCCGATGAGCCGGAACGTCAGTGGGCGGTACATCCCGGCCAGGGCGTTGGCCGCGGGCAGCCGATCGGCCGGCAGGAGATCCGGGATGATCGCCGTTGAGGCCGGGTTGAAGAACGCGTCACCGGCGCCGACGAACGCGATGAGCGCGGCCACGTGCCACAGCTCCAGGACGCCGGCGATCGAGAGCACGGCCATCAGGCCGATCGCCGCTGCTCGAATGAAGTCGGCGCCGATCATCAGCCGTCGCCGGTCGTAGCGATCCGACATCGCGCCGCCGATCAGCAGCAGCAGGACCATCGGCAGCGTCCACGCCACGCCGACCAGTGAGAGCGCCGTCGGGACGTTGCTGATCTCGTAGACCTGCCACGCAAGGGCGACGTAGAAGAACCCGTCGCCGATCAGCGACACGACGGCCCCGGCGACGAGCAGTCGGAAGTCGCGGACCTCGAGCGGGCTGAGGATCGGGGCGGAGCGGAGCCGCTGCGTGAGATTCACGATCGCCTACGGTGCCATGAACCGCCGTCGCCCGTCGGCGCTGGCGTCACCCGCGGCCGCCGGCGGCGTGGCACGATGAAGGCGTGCTGATCGAGTCGGTCCCGAACTACTCGGAGGGGCGCCGAACCGACGTCGTCGATCGGCTCGCGGGCGCGGTCGAAGCGACAACGGGCGCCTTCCTCCTCGACCGAACGAGCGACCCGTCCCACAACCGCTCGGTCCTGACGCTGGCCGGCGAGGCGGCCGCCGTCGAGGCCGCGCTCGAGGCGACGATCGCCGTCGCGATCCGCGACATCGACATGGAGCGCCACTCCGGCGAGCACCCCCGCATCGGCGCGGTCGACGTGATCCCGTTCGTGCCGCTCGCCGACACGAGCATGGACGACTGCGTGGCGCTGGCCCGGGCGTTCGGCGAGCGGGTCGCGGAGCGCTTCGAGCTGCCGGTGTACCTGTACGCGCGGGCGGCTTCGCGGCCCGAGCGCGTGAAGCTCGCCGACGTGCGGCGCGGGGGCTACGAGGGCCTGCGCGATGCGCTGGCCTCGGGCGACGAGGACCGCGCGCCAGACTTCGGGCCGCCGCGGACGCATCCGCGCGCCGGTGCCGTCGCCGTCGGAGCCCGGCCCTTCCTCATCGCCTGGAACGTCAACCTCGAGACGACCGACGTCGAGATCGCCAGGCGGATCGCTCGAACAGTGCGCGAATCCGGTGGCGGATTGCCGGCTGTCCAGGGCAACGGCTTCATGATCGAGGAGCTCGCCTGCGCCCAGGTCTCGATGAACCTGCTCGACTTTGCGACGACGCCGATGTGGCGGGTCTGGGAGGAGGTCGGCCGCCTGGCCGCGGCCGAGGGCGGCGAGGTCCGCGAATCTGAGCTGATCGGGCTGGCGCCGCAGGCCGCATTCGACGACGTGGCGAATCGCGCCGGCGTGCCGGACACCGAGCCCGCGGAGCGGCGGTTCGCCGCGGCCGCGGCCTACCTGCGACTGCGCGACCCCGATCCGCTGATGGTCCTCGAACGACGGCTCGAAGCGGCACGGGCGGCGGACCAGGCAGCCGGGCCCGGAGCCTGACCGTGGGCTTCCGGGTGATCCAGGGCGGCCGGGCGCCGGAGGGCCCGAGCGGGCTGCTGGTCGAAGGGGCCGCGGAGGTCGTGACGATGGCCGGCGGGCCGAGGAGCGGCACGGCCCTCAACGATCCTGCGGCGATCGTCGCGCCAGGTGGCGAGCCGCGCGATCCGGCCGCACCTGCGGTCGCCTGCTGGGACGGGCGCGTCCTCGCGGTCGGGCCGCGCGACGAGCTGCTGCCGGCCCTCGAGGGCAGCGGTTATCCGCTGGAGCGCTTCGCCCGGCTCGATGCGGCGGGCGGCACGGTCACGCCGGGCCTCGTCGACCCCCACACCCACCTGCTGTTCGGCGGCTCGCGCGAAGCGGAGCTCGTCCTGCGCCAGCGTGGGGCGGGTTACCTCGAGATCCTTGCCGCCGGTGGCGGCATCCTCTCGACGGTCGAGGCGACGCGGGGGGCCTCGAAGGAGGCGCTGCTGGAGCACGGCCGGCGGTGGCTCGGGGAGATGCTGTCACACGGCACGACGACGGTCGAGGCGAAGTCCGGCTACGGGCTGGACCTGCCGACCGAGCTGCGGCTCCTCGAGGTGGCCCATCAGCTCGGCGAGGAAGGCCCAATCGACGTCCTGCCGACGTGGCTCGGCGCTCACGCCGTGCCGCCCGAGTTCCGGACCCGTCCCGACGGCACGGAGGCCTACGTCCGCTACCTGCTCGAGGAGCAGCTGCCCGGGGTCGCCGCCCAGGGTCGGGCCCGCTTCGCCGATGTGTTCTGCGAGGGGGGCGTGTTCACGCCCGACCAGTCGCGGCGGATCTTGTCCGAGGCGGCCCGCCTCGGGCTGCAGCCCCGGCTCCACGCCGACGAGCTGGCGCCCAGCGGCGGCGCGGAGCTGGCGGTCGAGCTCGGCGCGCTCTCGGCCGACCACCTCGCCGCGCCGTCGGCCGAGGGGAGCGAGGCGCTGGCCCACGCCGCGTCCGACGGCCATCCGGTCGTCGCGGTCCTGCTGCCGGCCACGACGTGGTTCCTGATGCATGACCACTACGCCCCGGCTCGAACCCTCGTGGACCGCGGCGTGCCGATCGCCCTGGCCACCGACTTCAACCCCGGCACCTCGCCGACGGCCAGCCTGCCGCTCGTCATGACCGTGGCCTGCCTGACCCTGAAGCTGTCGCCATCCGAGGCCCTCGCGGCCTGCACGGTCAACTCCGCCGCGGCGCTCGGCCTGGCCGAGGAGGTTGGCTCGCTCGAGGCCGGTCGCTCGGCCGACCTCGTCATCTGGGGTGTCCCGAACCACCGGCAGATCCCGTACTGGCCGGGTGCCGCCCTCGTTCGAACCGTGGTCAAGCGCGGCCGGGTCGTCTTCGAGCGCCCGCCCGCCTGACGTTCGAACCCCCGCACCCCCGCTCGAACCCGACCCCTGTCGGCCGACGAGCGTGTGTCTGACGCTCGATTCTTCGCCCGAACCTGGATCCCGTCCGTCTCACCCGACTGATCGAGCGTGGGAAGCTCGGTTTGTCGCCTGGAAGGTCCCCGGAGGCACCCCTAGCGTTCGCGGAGGAGGCCCAGCCGAAGAATCGTGCGTGTGGTGCGGCGTCGGCCGCTGAAGTGGGGCCGGCGAGGGGTGCCCGTGGCTAGGTCTTGCCGCGGGCCTCGAGGAGGACCGTCGTCGTCTCCGACGGCAGCGTCGAGATCGAGACCGTCAGCTTGGGCTGCGGCGTCGGCTCCTCGCCCATCTCGTGGAAGAACTTCCGTAGGGCGTCGTCGCACTCGCGCTCGTCGGGGCAGATCGGCATCGCGACGACGATCTTCGGATCGAGCTGGGCGACGAGCTCCGCGGCCTTGGTCGCCGAGAGGGCGCCGCCGATGGGCACGCAGGCGATGTCGACCGAGCCGATGTCGCCGAGCTTCTCCTCGGTCAAGAGGTGCCCAACGTCGCCGAGGTGGATCGTGTGGACGCCGTCGAGCTCGACCACGAAGGCGGTGCCGCGGCCGCGGGTCGCGCCCTTCGCGTCGTCGCGATACGTCCGAACGCCCGTGACGAGGACGTCCTTGATCTCGTACTCGCCGGGTCCGTCGAGCGCGAACGCCGCGTCGAGGCTCGTCGGCAGGACCGTGCCGCCGTCGCGCGTTCGGCGACCCTTGGCCCGCGACAGCGGCTTGTCGTCGGGATGACTGTAGGTCGCGATGTCGGCCGTGATGCCGCGGCCGGTCGGCCCGACGACCGAGGGGTAGGCGTCCGCGACGACGACCGCGTCACGGCCTCGCATTCGGACGCACGTCTCGCCGTACCAGGTCAGCTCCATCGCGCCGGATTCTGGCACACCCGGCCCTTGGTCCGATCGCCGCGGCCGGACCCATCCGCCGCGTCTTACCTCGATTGCCCGCTCGCAGGGCACCGGCGAGGGCTGCGGCTCGGGCCTTCCTCCAACTGCCCGTCAGGCGAGCAGGTGATGGGACGTGGGCGGTCGCGGCCGCGACGGTGCTCCCTCCACGAGCATTCGAGGGGAACCGGCCGAGGGAAGGCACCGGGGGCAGCGAGGGCCTGCGCTGGACAAGAAAAGACCGGAGGCGCCTGCCCAATCGGCGCCCCCGGTCGGAGGGAGGGAGGATGGAACCTCGAAGGGTTCGGTCCGAGGAGGAGACTAGGGACATGGGGTTCAGACCGGTCGGCCGATCTGGTTAAGAAACGCCAATTCGTCACGGGCGGCGCCCCAAATCACGAACCCGCGGGTAGATTCGGCGCTCGATGTCGCGTCGCCTTCCCGCCCGAATCGCCCTCGCCGGGCTCGCCCTGGTCCTCGCCGCCTGCGGTTCGACGCCCACGTCGGCGCCGACCGCCGCACCGACCGCCGCGCCGACCACGACGGCCGACGCGCCCACGACGGTTCCCACGCCAAGCGGCACACCCCGCCCGGCGCCAGAGGTCGTGCTCCCCGAGATCCGAGCCGCCGTGTCCGACATCCGCGGGCTCCAACCGCAGGGCGACGTCGAGCCGACGGTCATCGACGAGGCGACGCTGCGGCAGAACCTCGAGGCCGAGTTCGACGCCGAGTACACGGCGGAGGAGCTCGCCGTGACCGAGGACCTCTACGCGACGCTCGGGCTGCTGCCGCCCGACAGCTCGTTGCGCGAGCTGCAGCTCGATCTGTTGGGCGGCCAGGTGGCCGGCTACTACTCGCCCGACCGCGACGAGCTGTTCGTGGTCAGCCGATCCGGCGGCATCGGACCGGTCGAGTGGGCGACCTACGCCCACGAGTTCACCCACCAGCTGCAGGATCAGCACTTCGACCTTGGGACGTTCGGCCTCGATGCAACCGATCAGACCGACCGGGCCCTGGCAGCCCTCTCGCTGATCGAGGGCGATGCGACCGCCGCTCAGTCCGCCTGGATGCAGACGGCGCTCACGCCCGAGGAGCTCGGGGAGATCGTCCGGGCGTCGGTCGACCCGGCGGCCCTGGAGGTGCTGCGGCGCGCGCCGGCGATCCTCCGTGAGACGGCGCTGTTCCCATACCGCGAGGGCTTCGCGTTCGTCAGCGCGATCCTCGCCGGGGGAGGCTACCCGGCGGTTGATGCGGCGTACGCGGACCCGCCGGCTTCGACCGAGCAGGTCATCCATCCCGACAAGTACGCGTCCCGGGAGGCCCCGGTCGAGGTGACCATTCCGGTTGGCCTGGCCGAGGCCCTCGGCGCCGGGTGGACCGAGGCAGGCCGGGACACCCTCGGCGAGGCGACGCTTCGAACCTGGCTGCGAGAGGGTGGCCTGGAGGGCGCGCAGGCCGGGCTCGCCGCGGCCGGCTGGGGCGGCGATCGAGCCGTCCTGCTGCGGGGGCCCGACGGCGCGCTGGGCGTGGCGCTCGTGACGGAGTGGGACTCCGCAGCCGACGCCGACGAGTTTGCCAACGCCGCCCGAACCGCCTCAGCCGAGCTCGTCGCCGGCGCCCGGATCGTGGTGTTGGGCGAGCGCCGAGTCGCGATCGCGTTCGGGGATGAGGCGGAAGCCCTGGCCGTGGCGCTCGCTGAGTAGCGGGAGCCCCAGATTCGAGGGCATCGCTGCCGCGCATCGAACGGCGGATCGCCCGGTTTCTGTCATCCGCCCGCGACAGGGGCATTCGTCGAGCCGTTTCGGTCATGCGCCCGGGAGACTGGCACATGGCAATGGTGCGCGGGTCGCGGCGACTCGGCCTACATCGCCTCGGGCGCGGAGATCCCGAGCAGGCCGAGCGCGCTCGCGAGCGTGATCCGGGTCGCGTCCACGAGGGCCAGGCGATGGGCGCTGCGGCCCGGCGCCTCCGCGTCGATGACCCGGGCATCACGGTAGTAGGCGTGGAAGGCCGTCGCCAGCTCGGTGGCGTAGGTCGTCACGCCCTGCGTCTCCTGGGCGGCCGTGGCGTCCTCGACGACCTCCGGGAAGCGAGCCACGATCCGCGCCAGCGTGGCATCGGGCGGCTCGTCCAGGACGCCGGTTACGGTCGCGGCCGGTGACAGGCCGGCATCACCCGCCTTGCGCAGGATCGAGGCGATCCGCGCGTGCGCATATTGGACGTAGTAGACGGGGTTCTCGCTCGACTGGCGGCGGGCCAGCTCGATGTCGACGTCCATGTTGACGTTGGCGCCGCGGCTGGCGAAGTACCAGCGGGCGGCATCGACCCCGAGCTCCTCGAGCAGCTCGTCGAGGGTGATGAAGGTCCCGGCCCGCTTCGACATCGAGATCGGAACGCCGTCGCGGACGAAATGGACCCAGCCGGTCAGGATCATCTCGACTCGCGCCTTGTCGTAGCCCATCGCCTCGGCGGCGTTGCGAACCCGGGCGACGGTGCCGTGGTGGTCGGCGCCCCAGATGTAGATCAGGTGGTCGCAGCCGCGGCTGAACTTCTGGACGACGTAGCCGATATCGAACGCGAAATACGTCAGCTCACCGTTCGAACGGATGACGACGCGGTCCTTGTCGTCGCCGAAGGCGGTCGAACGGAACCACGTGGCTCCCTCCTGTTCGAACAGGTGGCCGCCCTCGCGAAGGCGACCGATCGCCCGTTCGACCCAGCCCTCGGCGGCCAGGCTGCCCTCGGTGGTCCAGACATCGAATCGCACGCCGAGGCGGGCCAGCGAGGCCTCGATGCCCTCGCGGATCCGGGCCGACGCCCAGTGGCCGATGGCCCATGCCCGGGCATCGTCGTCCGACTCGCCGGGCCGCGGCGCGGCCAGCTCATCGGGCAGCTGGCTGGCGAGCGCCACGACGTAGTCGCCGTGGTAGCCGTCCTCGGGAACGGGCCGGCCCTCGCGCTGAGCCAGCACCGAGGCGCCGAGGTTTCGGACCTGGGCGCTCGAGTCGTTGAAGTAGTACTCCCGCGTGACCTGCTGCCCGCCGGCCTCGAGGACCCGAGCGAGGAGGTCGCCCACGAACGCGCCGCGCGCGTTGCCGACGGTCAGCGGACCGGTTGGGTTGGCCGACACGAACTCGACGTTCACGTGGCGTGGCGCCGGGCCCTCGGGCGCCCCGAGCCGACCCCAGCGGTCTGGCTCCCGGCGGGCGTGGTCGAGGATCTCCGCGAGAGCATCGTTGGCGACTCGAACGTTGACGAAGCCCGGACCGGCAGCCTCGGCAGCGGCGACGACACCACCCTGCCGGGCGAGGGCCTCGGCGAGCGTGGCCGCGATCGCGGGTGGCGGCTTGCGGAGCGGCCGGGCGAGCTGCAGCGCGAGATTCGTCGCGTAGTCGCCGTGCTCCGGATTACCCGGTCGCTGCACCTCGACCAGCCGCGGCTCATCGAGCGCGGGCAGGGCGCCCTGGCGAATGGCATCTTCGAGCGCCAGCTGAAGGGCCTCGCGGACGGCGCCCCGAAGCGTCGCCGGGGCCGTCGCGGACGATGGGTTCATCACGCGCTGAATGGTATCGATCGCGCCGGGACCCGCTGCCGGACGTGTCGGCTGCGGTGCGGTTTGCGTGGGACCATGGAACCAGTACTCCGGCGGACCGAGTTGTGACGGAACGCACCGGTTTCGAACAGGGTTGGGTGCAGGAGTGAGTACATAGGTATGAATCCGTACGCTCCAGAAGTACTAGACGGAGCAGTACTCCTCGTGCACACTACGGGTCCGCTCGATCGGGAGCAGGGGCCCGACGATGAATGCGGAGACGGCGTGAGCCGTCGAGTTCGTGCACCTGAAATCGGTCACGGTCTCGGATTGGAGGGGCTAGGGAACATGAGCAATCTTCGAAAGCTTGGCGCCCTGGTGGCCGCCGGCGCCCTCGTGATGGCGCTTGCGGGCACGGCGTCGGGCGTGACCAAGTGGGCGACCCCCGACGGGTGGTACGACTCCACCAACGACGCGCAGGGCGAGAACTCGAACTCCCCTGAGTTCTGGGAGGCTTGGTTCGACCTCGACGAGGGCGACTGCACCAAGATCGACGGCGAGGGCCTGGGTGCAGTGATGAACGAGGATGGCTCCGCCTCGCTGGGCGTGGCCTACGACGTCGTCATCGTCAAGCAGGCGAATCCGAACGCCAAGGACGTCATCGTCGACAACACGATCTTCGAGGACGTCGCGGCCGACGAGACTGTCTTCGCCGATACCAATAAGGACGGCGCATACAGCAGTGCAGACTCGAATGGCATCAGCCACATCATCGTCTGCAACCCGACGGTAACCACGACCACGACCGAAGAGACGACCACGACCGAAGAGACGACCACGACGACCGAAGAGACGACCACGACGACCGAGTTCACGCAGGAGACGAGCGGCGAGACCGACGAGCCGACGCTTCCTCCGACGAGCACGGTTGGTGGCGGGACCTCCGGGCCGTCCGAGGGCTCGTGGCTCCTCGTGGCCGCGCTCGGCGCCTTCCTCGCCGGTGCCGTCATCCTGACGCCGGCGCGGGCCAAGAGCCAGCGCTAACAGCCGTCCCACAAGGGACCTGACCGAGAAGAGGGCCCGGGAAACCGGGCCCACATCGTGTCAGCGGCGGGCGCCGGCCCCTCGGTCACCACCGCAC
>VEOW01000148.1 GCA_012026785.1 Chloroflexota bacterium
ACCCACCAGCAGCAGGAACCGGCTGTTGGCCCAGTCCCTGGCCTCGTGTTCGGCGTTCTGGACGCCGAACGTGATCGGCATGCCCATCGGCAGGTCGCCGTTGAAGTCGAAGCTCGTGCCGTGCGACATGCCGAGGAGGGCGCAGGCGCGGTAGTTGGCGCCCTTCTGGATGTAGCCCGAGCCGGGCACCTGGCCGAAGACGTGGATCGAGTCCCAGCCCCAGCGCTCGCCGATCCGCTGCAGCTCCGCCGCGACGTGGTCGAGGACCTCGTCCCAGCTCGCCTCGCGGAACGCGTTCTCGCCTCGCGGGCCCGTCCTGATCAGGGGCTTCATGATCCGGTCGGGGCCGTAGACCTGGTTGAGGTACGACAGGCCCTTCATGCAGCCGCGCGGGTTGTAGGCCGCGTCCGGGTAGTCGGCGGCCTGCTGGATCTTCACGATCACGCCGTCCCGGACGAACGCCAGCTGGCCGCAGCTGCCGGTGCAGTTCGGCGAGCAGGTGGTTCGAACGACCCGGTCGACGGGCAGGCTCGCTGGGACGTCGTAGTCCCGGGCGGCCTGGACGGGTGGCGCCCACGGGCCTGCGCCGGCAGCGAAACCGGCGGTCGCGGCGGCCGCTCCGACGGCCCCTTTCAGGAACGTCCGGCGGCGGAGGGTCATCGCGCGCGGGGTCGGGAGGACCGGAATGCCGGCGCCATCCGGCAGCGCGGATCGAGCATCGTGTGGTCGGGCGCCCCGCAGCGGGCGCAGCGTGTGGCCGAGGTGCCCGCAGGCTCTGGTCGCGCCGCCCTCGCGGCCCCGCTGACCGCTGCCTGCACGGAGCCGTCCACCGCTCGTGCCGCTCGCCCCGCGACGAACGACGTCGGCACGACGGCCGCGGCGATCAGGAGCTGGCGTCGAGCGACGGGCATCGCGTCCCTCCACGACATTGACGTGGCCCATCGTCGTGGCTGCCGCCTCGACGCCGGAAGGGCCGAACCGCCCGAAGAACCTCCCGCCGCGGCCTGACGCCCAGCCGATCGGGCCGCCAGCGAGGAGGGCGCCGTTACGGGCAGCGGTTTTCACCTACGCGAGGGGCGCGTCGTATCCACCGATTATCAGCCGGCAGGCGAGAGGTCACGCTCGGCGCCCTCCCAGATTCCGTGCCCAATGCGTACCTGATCACCGATCCGGACGGATCGGTGGATAGCACGCGCCTCTTGCGTCAGTGATCACGGATCGGGCCGAAACGGTCCGTACGACGCAGTAGGCGCGTACGTGATCCCCGGCGCATGCGAGGCCGGCCCCGGTTCGTGCCCGGATCGCGCGGGCTCAGCGGGCTCAGACGGTCGCGCTCAGGCGGGCGTGCCCGAGCCGCGGCCGGGGCCGGCGCCGGGGCTGGCGGTGGAACGACGGACGGACTCGGCGATCACGTTCATCAGCGGCGCCAGGTGGCCGACGAGCTCGGCGCCCTCGCCGTAGATCGAGAGGTTCGTGCCGTGCAGCGCCTGGGCCGCGGCCGCCACGATCTCGGGCGCCTGTTCGAGCGGCAGGATCTCCCGTCGCAGCGCTTGCTCGGCGCGTGGCAGGAGCAGCCGCCGCTCGACCTCGAGCGCCTCGACTTCGCCCTGGAGGCGCCGCAACGCGAGGTCCTCGCGCAGGACCTCCGCCTCGCGGGCGATCTTGAGGAGCCGCATCGGCGTTTCGGCGTTGACCCGCTCCTGTTCGGTCTCGACCTGGGCCTGGACCCGTTCGAGCTCGAGCTTGAGGGCGTTGCGCTCGTTGGCGACCCGCTCGGCCTGCAGCCGCCGCTCGCTGGTCAGCCGGGCCAGCTCCAGGGCCTCGGCGCTCCTCACGCCCGACTGGTCGCTCCGCAGCCTGATGTCGTTCCGAACCTCCGCCTCGAGCTGGGCCCGGAGCTCGGGGTCGACGATGAAGACCTGCGCGACCTGGGCGACCTCGATCGTGATGCCCCACGCGCCGCGACCGTCGCCCTCGGCCGGGGCGAGCAGGCCGTCGAGAGCCGCAGCGACGACCGCGCTGAGCGCCGTCTTGCGGCCCTCGATGCATTCGACCATGGACATGTGCGACACGGCGTGACGAAGCTCGCCGAGGCAGACATGGGTCAGCAGGGTGGAGATCTCGGAGGTGCCATCGCCGTGGGCGAAGTCGAACTGGCCGGCCGCCGCGACGGGCTCGGTGATCCGGTAGACGACGATGCCCTTGAAGCGCAGCGGGATGCCGTCCTTCGTCTCTTGGGTGAACTCGAACGTCGCCTCCTGCTTCGCCGCCGGCACGAGGACGTACACGGTTCCCGGCAGGAGGAACGCCTGGACGGCCGAGCCGCGGTTCTGGAGCCTGCCGGCACGGCCGGTGAGCAGGTACTCGCTGGCGGTCGCTCGAACGATCGGCATCTCAGCTCCTTTCGGGCTCGTCAGTCTGGTCGTCATCCTTGCGTCGCGGTTCGGCGGCAATCCGACCCGCCTGCGATGCGGCGTCGTCGAGCGTCTCGGCGTCGATGTCGCGGCCCGTCCGCTTCGCCGCCTGCATTCGAACGTCACCGAGGTCGACGATCGCGTCGGGTGTCATGGTCGTGCCGAGCTCGATCAGGACGACACCGATCGAGGCGCCGACGCTGACGGTGGCGGGCGCGCTCCGGAGCCTGATTGGCTCGCAGATCGCGGCGTGAATGCGGTTCGCCACGACCTTCGCCGTGGCCACGTCAGGCACGCCCTCGAGCAGCACGCCGAACTCGTCACCCGCGCCGTGGAGCCGGCTCACCGAGTCCATCGCCCGGACGGTCATGAGGATGCGCCGCGAGGTGACGACGATGACCTCGTCGCCGGCCTTCTCGAGGTAGGTGTCGTTGATGGCCTTGAATCTGTTCAGGTCGATAATCAGGAGCGCGGATGGTCGACGGCCGGTCGCCGCCGAGTTCACGGCGACGTCGAGGAACGGGCGGAGCCCGGCGCTGTTGAGCAGGCCGGTCATCGGGTCGCGGCGCAGGGCCTCGCCCTGGGCGTGGTGCTGCCAGACGACGATGACGAGGGCGACGACCGCGATCGGCGCCCACCAGCCAACCATCAGGTAGGCGGCGGCGAGGTTCCAGGCGAGGATCGCCTCGGCTAGGGCGGTGGCCCGGATGGAGGCGTCGGGGGTGTGGCGCGCCTCGGCGAGCGTCAGGCCGCCCTTCATCGCGAGGGTCGGGATGACGAGCAGGACGTTCACGACCTCGAACACGATGGCCATCGCCATCGTCGAGATGAAGAACACGAGTGGTTCCTGGCCCGGGATCAGCCGGTCCAGCGCGCCGTACAGCGGCTCGCCGACCATCGCGGCGGCGACGGCGGCGAGGATGGCGACGGCGTGGTTGGCGAGCGTGCCGTACCACGGCTGGGGCTGAATCTCGCGAAGCTCGAACTCCGCGAGCAGGCCCATCAGCGACGATGAACGGCATGCTGAAGGTCAGGACCGCACCGCCGGCGCGGAACCTGGCCCGAAGACCACCGACCAGTCCGAAGATCAGCCAGAACGCCACGCCCGCGACGACCGCCGCCTCGGGAGCGAGACCTGGCCAACCCAGCGCGATCCGTGGGTCGACCTCGCTGGTCGCGGCGACGGCGATGAACACGACCGTCGCGACGGCGACCTGGAGGCAGGCCCACAGCATCAGCTGACGTGGGCGAGCGATCGGGAAGGGGGCGGGGGACGCTGCTGCGCCGGCGCTCATCGTCGCGAAACGATGGGCGTCGCGCACGCCGCGACGCGCGGAAACTGAATGGGCCAGTCCATCGGTGGGCACTCCCGTTGGGTCACTGACGGGGTTACTTCACTCCTGTTGGGTGCCCTCGGGGAGGCGACCAGAAGTACTAACCCGGGAGTACTTGCGTTCCGTACCCGTGAAGTGCGGTTTTGTCCGGGTCCGGTGCAGTCAGCTTCCGCGCGCCGCCGGCCGTGGCCCACGCCACGGCACCAACCGTCGAGCGTGCATGCCACGCTCGATTCTTCGCCTGAAAGGCGGGCCACCCCGGCTCGGCCGAAGGCCCGAGCATGAGGCGCTCGATTCATCCCCTGAAGGGGCTTCAGCGCGCCAGGGGAGGGTCGCGACCGGGTGCCCCCATGGCTTCAGCCGAAGGATCGTGCGTCTGACGCGGGGTCGTCGGCCGGGCGGCCGCTTGCGTCAGAGGGTGTGGAAGAAGTCGGTCGCGAGGCGCTCCTCGGCCAGGGCGATCGCGGCCGCCAGCCGATCGCCGGGCGCCGGGCTGGCCCAGCCCACGCCGATTCGAACGTCACAACCCTCGCGGTCGATCGCCTCGCGGACTCGACCCAGCAACCGGTCGATGAAGTTCAGGGCCTGCAGCTCGTCGGTCTCGACGAGCAGGAGGGCGAACCGTGTTCGACCCACCCGGGTGACGTGGTCGCTCGAGCGGACCTGGTTCACGAGGGTGCGCGAGAGCCGGGCGAAGCTCTGCAGGGCAGCCTCGCCGCCGCGCCGCGCGGCCTGGGCCTCGCAGCCGATGAGGTCGAGGAGGACGATCGTGACCGGCCGCCGGTGACGCCGTAACCGGGCCTGCTCGCCGGAGATCAGGCGGTCCCAGTACTTGGGGCCCTCGGCGCCCGTCAGCGCGTCGGTCCAGCCAGCCGGTTCGGGGACGACGATCGAATCGGCCTGCGACGAGACGGCCTGGTCGGCCTTCGGAATGTCGGGCCCCGAAAGGTCGGGTTCGCCGCCTCCCGAGCTCACCTGATTCGGATCGAGGAATTCACCCATGTACGCGCTCCGAAGCAGCCGGAGATTGTCGTCTTCCCCCCGAATCGGACGGTACCAAGCCTGCCGTCCCGGTGTCGCGCCGCCGTTCCCCCGTTCGTACCACGGCGGTCAGCGACCCGTCCCGGGTCAGCGCGTCACCGTTCGAGCGCCGACGTACAGGCTCTGCAGCCGGCCGCGGAGCGGGCCCTCCGCGCCGACCAGGGCGAGGAAGTCGCGGGCCTCCATGGCCAGCACGACGCCATCGCTCTCGGCCGTCACCGCCGCGCTGCGAGGCGACTCGTTCAGCAGGCCCAGCTCGCCGAACACCTGGTCCGGACCGAGCGTTCGAATCTGGCGGTGCTCGCCCGTTTCGGGGTCTTCCTGGCTGACGCTGAAGCTGCCCTTGGTGATGACGTAGAACCGGTCGGCCGGCTCTCCCTGCCGGACGACTGCCTCGCCGGCGGCAACCGGGCGCTCGGTGACCCGGCGCATCGCCGCCTGCATCCGGGCCCGTGGCACGCCGGTGAACAGCGGCAGGGTCATGATCCGCTCGATGGTCGCCTCGTAGGGCGTCAGCGCGCGCTCCGCTGCCCCGCCGATCATCACGGTCCCCAGGACGGTGAAGGCGATCCCGGCCGCCCCCGCGATGGCCAGGGTTTCGAAGACCCCCAGCTGTTCGAGCGAGGTCGGCAGGACGAACGCCCCGACGGCCGCCGTCAGCGTCCCGAGGGTCATCAGGATCCCGAAGGCGCGGCCGCGCATGGCGTCGGGCACCAGCTGCTGGAAGATCGTCGTCGAGACGACGTCGAGGATCATCGCCCCGGCCGAGCCGACCCCGATGGTGAGCAGCGCGAACGGCAGGTTCGTGGCCGCCCCGAGGGCGATCGTGCCGAGCCCTGTCACCACGGCCCCGACGACCATCGGCATCCCGAGGTGGCGGCGCAGCACGAGCGCCCCGGCGAGGATCGCGCCGAGCAGCCCGCCGATGCCGATCGCGGCATTGAGGTAGCCGTTGGCCTCCTCGCCGGCACCGAGAACGTCGATCGCGAGGATGACCGTGATGACCTGGTAGCCGCCGCCGAGGAATCCGCCGATCAGCTGGACGACGAGCAGGCCCGCGGCCGGCAGGAGGGCGACGCCCATGAAGGTTCGAGCGACCTCCGCCTTCGAAGGCCCGGCGTCAGCGGCAGCCCCGCCTTCGAGCGCCTTCGCCTCCGCCTCGGTCTCGGCGATCGCCTCGGCCTCGCGCCTGGCGTAGGACGGCGGCAGCGTCCACAGCACGACCGCGACGATCGCGAACGTGATCGCGTTGATGACGAACGCCGCGGTGACGTTGCCGAGCGCCAGCACCAGGCCGCCGATCGCCGGCCCGAGGATGAAGCTGACGTTCTGGATGCTCGCCACGGCGCTGTTCGCCGGCCCGATCTGGCTCTCGTCCTTGGCCAGCGCCGGGACGTAGGCGCCCATCGCCGGGTAGAAGAAGGTCGAACCGCAGGCCGCCAGGATCGCCAGCGCGGCGATCAGCACGACCGAGCCGTTCGTCTCGACCAGGAAGGCCATCGCGACCATGAGCGCGCCGCGGAACAGGTCCGACACGAGGAGGACCATTCGACGGTCGAACCTGTCGGCCAGCACGCCGGCCGGCACCGACAGGAAGACGTACGGCAGGAGGCGGATCCCGCCGAATGCCCCGACCAGCGCGGCGTCGCCCGAATCGCGGTAGATGACGACGAAGATCGCGACGATGTACAGCCAGTCGCCGATGCCGCTGATGAACTCGCCGACCAGCAGCCGGCCGAGGGGCCTGTTCCTCAGCAGCTCGCGATAGACCCGCAGCCCGCCCACGCCGGTCCTCCCTCCGTCCCCTGGGGTCGATGGTATCGGCGCCGTAGCCGGGGCGCGCGGTCCCCTCGGCCGGCGGCCCGAACCTTCCAGCCGTCAACCCCGCGTCACACGCTCGATTCTTCGGCTGATCCAGCGGCGTCCCGGCCTCGGCCACCAAACCCTGCGTCCCACGCAAGGTTCATCGGCTGAAGGACACGAATTGGCGGAGCCGGCCTCCCAGGACGGCGCGGGCCGGGTCCCAGGCGAAGAACCGTGCGCCAGATGGGGGG
>VEOW01000130.1 GCA_012026785.1 Chloroflexota bacterium
GCCCCGCCGCCCCCCCGTCCCCGGCGACGCTGGGCCCCTCGGTGCTCAGCACGTGGTCAAATCCGGGCCTTCCACGCCATAAGGCCATCGAAAGTGACTTGAGCAGGTTGCCGTTCTCCCGCCGTACGCTCGGCCCGGGATGTGGAGCCGCGGCGACGTGGATCCCCGAGCCGCTTGTGCCCCGCAACGACCGGGAATGCTCAGGCTGTGGTCATCTGCACCGTCAAGGCCGCGCACGAGAACGGCGGCCGCGTCAGCCCCGGATCTGGCGCCGCGCGGTGACCTCGACCCGGGCGTCGTCGCGCTCCTGGGCGGGATGCTCGACGAGCGCGATCAGGCGATTGGCCATGAAGCGGCCGGTCCGGACCGGCGTTCCACCGCGGGTGACCTCGGTGACCTCGACGACACCGCGGGCGGTCGTGACCTCGATCCGCCGACCCGCGCGGGTCGCCACGATCTCGAAGGTCTGGACGCCCTGGCCGGTGTCGACGACGGCCTCGACCCGATCGCCTTTCACGGCTGCCTCAGGAGCGACGGATCGGCATGTCTCCCACGAGGAACGCCGCGAACCCGAAGGCCAGGCCCAGCGCGACGAGGTTGACGGCGACGTCGAGGCCGATCGCCGCGAGGGCGAAGCAGATGACCGCGATCAGGATCAGGACCGTACCGATGCTCCACGTTCGCATGGTCGCACTTCAGCAGGCCCGACGTTACCCGGGTGCAACGGGGTCCGCCGTTCCTCTGGCGCGAACACTGCAGACGGGGTCGGCAGGATCAGGCCTCGAACCCGAAGACCAGGAGGATCTCATGCCGGCACGGTACGGACATTCGGGCGCGGGCGGCGGCCACCAGGACCAAGGCGAGCGCAAGGACGACGGCTGGAAGTCATCCCAGGGCGGCCGAGAATCCCGGCAGCCCGGTCGGCGTGGCCAGCCCGAGGGCGAGGCACGCAAATCCTATTCGTCGCCGCCGCCGGGAACGAATACCCAGGGTCATCTGGCAGGCATCGGCGAGGCGGCCGAGCAGAGCGCCCAGCGCCTCGGACCGGCCGTCCGGCCGGTTCCGGAGGCCGATGAAATGCCACCACCGGTCAGGCGCGAGACTACCCCGGAGGAGCGGATCCGCGAGGGGCTGCCCGAGGCCGAGCGTGATCGCAAGATCCGGCTCCCAAACGCGCGCGAGGGCACCGACCAGCCACCCCGCATGGGTGGCCCGCTCGGTCCCGACCCGGAGGACCCGCACCTGCCGGAGGGCGCCCAGACCTCCGAGACGCGCGGGACGGGCGCGCGTGGCTTTGACCAGGGCGTGGACGCAAAGCGGATCGGC
Source organism: Chloroflexota bacterium (assembly GCA_012026785.1). Classification (GTDB taxonomy): domain Bacteria; phylum Chloroflexota; class Limnocylindria; order Limnocylindrales; family CSP1-4; genus UBA5189. Next base: position 1,327 of record VEOW01000130.1, read on the forward strand.
GAGGTCCACCAGGGCGCGCGGGCGGAGGATCCTCGAGACGCGACCGGCCCGGGCGAGCCGGGTGCGATCGAGGGCGGTCCTCCACGCGGCCGGTGACTGAATCGAGAGGACCGGCCCGATGGCCGGCCCTCTCCTGCGTCGATGTGCCGCTCGGCGGCGCCGAGCGCTTGAAACGGCCTAGACGGGCTGGGCCGCGGCGGTCTCCGGCTGGGCGACCTCCCGGGCCGGGAGGAAGCGGGCGAAGCCCCAGTAGAAGGCGAAGGCCACGAGCAGGCCGGCCACCCAGCTGTAGTCGTAGACCGGCTTCAGGAACGAGATGATCCCGTCCTGGGGGAACGGTCCGGTCGGGACACCATTGGCGTCGAGGCCGGAGTAGGCCCCGCCGACCGCGACGACCGCGCCGATCGCGAAGGCGACGACGGCCCGCCAGTTCCACCCGCTGGCGTACCGGTAGATGCCGTTGGAGCGGTACAGGTCGGCGAGCTTGAGGTGGGTTCGCCGGATGAGCCAGTAGTCGGCGATGATGACGCCCGCGATCGCGCCGGTCACGCCGCCGTAGAAGCCGAGCCACGTGAAGATGTAGAGCTCCGGCGTCGCCAGCAGGTTCCAGGGCTGGATGAGGATGCCGAGGACGCCGGTGATCAGGCCGCCGGTGCGGAAGCTGATCCGGCGCGGCCAGGCGTTCGAGAAGTCGTACGACGGGCTCACGACGTTGGCCGCGACGTTCGTCGACAGCGTGGCGACCGCCAGCACGAACAGCATGCCGACGATCAGCAGGGTGTTGTCCAGTCGCTCGGTCAGGGCGACCGGATCCCACAGCTCGGCGCCGAACACGACGACCGTGGCCGACGTGGTCAGGACGCCGATGAGTGGGAACAGCGTCATGGTCGTCGGCAGGCCGAGCGCCTGCCCATAGGCCTGCTCACGCTGGCTTCGCCCGAATCGCGTGAAGTCGGGCATGTTCAACGAGAGCGTGGACCAGAACGCGATCATCCCCATCAGCGAGAGCGGGACGATCGACCAGAACTCCGAGCCCCAGCCGAGCCGGCCGGGATTGGACACGACCGGCCCGAATCCGCCGGCGCGGAAGATCATCCAGACCATGAGGCTGAGGAACACGACGATCATGAACGGGGCGGCCCAGTTCTCGAACCGCTTGATCGCCTCCATGCCTCGCAGGATGATGAAGATGTTGATTGCCCAGAACACGAGGAAGCTCAGGTAGAGCGTCCACGGCTGGGCGACCGCCGGCCAGCCGAAGCCGATCGCCAGCTTGTCGGCATCGGTCCAACCGGAGCCGAGGACCGCCCCGACCAGGCCGAAGCTGGCGGTGCCGCCGATCCAGGTCTGGATGCCGAACCAGCCACAGGCGACGCCGGCGCGGAGCAGGGCCGGCAGGTTGGCGCCGAAGACGCCAAAAGACGCTCGGGCGACAACGGGGTACGGGATGCCGTACTTCGTCCCGGCATGGCTGATGAGCAACATCGGGACGAGCACGATGATGTTGGCCGCCGCGATGATCAGGATGGCCTGGTACCAGGCCATGCCAAGGGCGACGAGGCCCGAGGCGAGCAGCCAGGTGGGGATGTTGATCGACATCCCGACCCACAGGGCCAGGTAGTTGTAGGTCGTCCAGGTCCGCTTCTGGACCGGGACCGGCGCGAGATCCTCGTTGTGAAGGACCGACTGTCCGAGAGCCGCATCCACGTCCGGCGCCAGTTCGTGCCGACCGTCGGGATGGACGATCTCCTCGCTCATAGCAGCTGTCATGGGTTCCTCCGTGGGCATCGGGGACGCTCAACGCGCGACAGCGCAGGGATGCCGGCGCTTCGCCGGCTTCTTCGGGATTCCTCTTCCTCTCCTCCGCCTTCGAACGAGGTCACCGCGGGCGACGGTCGACCTCCGTCCGCGGGCACGATAGCCGATTCGAGCACGCGCACAAGCCCCCCGGGCAGGGCCGGATGGCCCGAATCCTGGGGCTTCCCCCGGAGGGGAGGCCGCCCAGCCCGGCATTTCGTGGCTTCCGGCTCATGTCGCAGCGGGACGCCCGGAGGACCCTGACGCAACGTGGTGGCGACCGCCCAGGCGCCGCCTTCGAAGTGTTTGCGAGGAGGTCCGCTCGATGCCCCGAATCGTTCGAGGCGCGCTGCTTCAGGCAACCTGGACCGGCGACAAGGAGTCGATGATCCAGAAGCACGAGGGCTACGCCCACGATGCTGCCAAGCAGGGCGCCAAGGTGATGCTCTTCCAGGAGCTGTTCTACGGGCCGTACTTCTGCCAGGTCCAGGAGCCCCAGCACTTCTCCTACGCCGAGCACATTCCCGACGGTCCGACGACGAAGCGGATGCAGTCCCTGGCTCGCGAGCTTGGCATGGTCCTTATCGTCCCGATGTTCGAGGAGGACACGCAGACCAGCGGCATCTTCTACAACACCGCCGCGGTCATCGACTCGGACGGGTCGTATCTCGGGAAGTACCGCAAGACCCACATCCCGCACGTCAAGGGCTTCTGGGAGAAGTTCTACTTCCGGCCCGGGAACCTCGGCTACCCGGTCTTCCAGACCGCGGTCGGCAAGGTCGGCGTGTACATCTGCTACGACCGCCACTTCCCGGAGGGAGCCCGCGCCCTTGGCCTCAATGGCGCCGAGATCGTGTTCATCCCGGCGGCCACCTCGCGAGGGCTGTCGGAGTACCTGTGGCGCATCGAGCAACCGAGCCATGCGGTGGCCAACGGCTACTTCGTCGGCACGATCAACCGGGTCGGCATCGAGCAGGAGTTCGGCGACGACGACTTCTACGGCCAGAGCGCGTTCATCGACCCGCGAGGCCAGTACGTCGGCGCCGTTGGCGACGCGTACAAGGAGGAGTTGATCGTCCGCGACCTCGATCTCGACATGGTCGAGCAGGTCCGCCAGACGTGGCAGTTCTACCGGGATCGCCGGCCGGAGGAGTACGGCGACCTGGTCGCCCTGTAGCCCGACTTCAGAGGCCCGGCGGTCCGGGCCTCCTTCGAACCTGATCAGGCGTCCCCGAGGAACCAGGCGTCCCGAGGAGGATTGGATGCGCATCCTGATCAAGGGCGGAACGATCGTCAACGCCGACGCGATGACCCACGGCGACGTGCTCGTCGAGAACGAGCAGGTCGTCCTCATCGGCACCGAGCTGGACGTGCCGGCGGACAAGGTCATCGACGCGTCCGGCAAGTGGGTCATCCCCGGCGGGATCGACCCCCACACCCATATGGAGCTGCCGTTCGGCGGCACGTTCGCCAAGGACACCTTCGAGACGGGTACCCGGGCGGCCGCCGTCGGCGGCACGACCACGATCATCGACTTCGCCGTCCAGCCGAAGGGCGGGACGTTCCACGAGGGCCTCGCCCAGTGGCACGAGAAGGCCGACGGCAAGGCCTGCATCGACTACGGCTTCCACTGCATCGTCTCCGACATGCGCGACGAGCTGCTGCCCGAGATGGACCAGCTGGTCGAGGAAGGCGTCACGACCTTCAAGCTGTTTACCGCCTATCCGGGCGTCTTCCTGAGCGACGACGCGAGGATCTTCAAGGCCCTCAAGCAGACCGCGAAGAATGGCGGCATGGTCCTCATGCACGCCGAGAACGGCCCGGTCATCGACGTCGTCGCCGCCGAGCTGGTGGCCGAGGGCGTGACCGACCCGATCGGCCACGGCCTGGCCCGCTACCCGGCCTTCGAGGGCGAGGCGACGAACCGGGTCATCCGGCTCGCCCAGGCGGCCGAGGCACCGGTGTACTTCGTGCACATGTCGGCCAAGGATGCCCTCGCGGAGGTGCGCCAGGCGCGCGACGAAGGCTGGCCGATCTACGCCGAGACCTGCCCGCAGTACCTGTTCCTGACGCTCGACGACCTTCGAAACGGCTTCGAGGGCGCAAAGTTCGTGTGCTCGCCGCCGATGCGGACGCCCGATCATGCCGTCGAGCTCTGGAAGGGCCTCCAGATGAACGACCTGCAGCTGGTCGGGACCGACCACTGCCCGTTCGACTTCAAGGGCCAGAAGGAGCTCGGCCGGGGCGACTTCCGGAAGATTCCGAACGGGGTCCCGGGCGTCGAGGAGCGGATCGACCTGCTCCATGACGGCGGTGTCGTGAGCGGAAAGATCAGCCCGATGCGGTTCGTCGAGATCACCTCGACGGCGGCTGCCCGGCTCTTCGGCCTGCCGAAGAAGGGCGCGATCGCGGGCGGGATGGACGCCGACATCGTCGTCTACGACCCGACGAAGAAGCACACCCTCAGCGCCAAGACCCACCACATGGCCGTCGACTACTCGTGCTACGAGGGTCGAGAGGTCGTCGGCAAGCCCGAGGTGGTCCTGTCTCGCGGCACGGTCATCGTCGAGGGTGACCAGTGGCTCGGCCGGGCCGGCCACGGCAAGTTCCTGCGGCGCGAGCCGCGCGGCTTCAGCCCGATCACCCGCAGCAAGGTCGAGAAGCGGGAGCCCGCCCTGGTCCGCTGACCCGAATCTCGATCCCAGCGCAGCAGCGCCGCCGGCCCGGGCCACCGGCCCGGCGGCGCGATTCCGGGCGTGCTTCCCGGTGACCTTGCCACTTCGCCAACTGAGTTGAACAGATGACCCGCGAATGGCGAGGTTCTCGGATCGACGGAGCGGCGGCGGCCATCTACAGGGCGCCGGCCACGTTCAGCTTGTGCATTGAGGATCTCGACCGAGCTGGTTGCCAGGTCAGGAAGGGGCCGACACCCGTGGTTCGCCGGCGGTGTCGTTCAACTCAGTTGTGATTCCGTCGACTTGTCTGCCAGGCGGACTCTCGGCAGAGCTGGCGGGTCGCCGAACAGGTGCGGTCTGGCCTGTCCCCGCCGGGCTCTTCGGCCGTGGCCCCGGGCGCCGCCGCCTGCTGACAATCGAGCCCTGCGTCCGAACTTCGCCGTTCCCGGCGACTGACCGAGGGTCCAGGATCATGACCGTCGACGCGTCGGTCGGGCGCATGCCCGACCCGTTCCTGCCGCTGCCGCTGCCCAGCCCTCTCCAGGCCCGGACCGAGGCCGATCGATGTCTGTACTGCGTCGACGCGCCCTGCACGCGCGCCTGCCCGACCGGCATCGACGTCCCGTCGTTCATTCGAAAGGTCGCGACCGGCAACGTCGAGGGCGCGGCCCGCACGATCCTCGCCGCGAACCCGCTGGGCGCGACCTGCGGCGCGGCCTGCCCGGTGGAACGGCTGTGCGAGGGCGCCTGCGTCCGCAACGATCTGGACCACCCGATTCAGATTGGCCGGCTGCAGCGCTACGCCGTCGAGACGGCCGCCGGTGGGGTGACCGACATCGCCATGGCCGCCGAGACCGGCAAGCGCGTCGCCGTCGTCGGCGCCGGCCCGGCCGGCCTGGCCGCCGCCGCGGAGCTGCGCGCGGTCTGGGTCGACGTGACGGTCTTCGACGCCAACCAGCGAGCCGGCGGTCTGGCCGATCACGGCATCGTCCCGTGGCGGCTGCCCGGCGAGACGGTGGCGACCGACGTCGCCCGAATCGAGCGGGCCGGCGTCCGCTTCGTGCCCGAAACCCTCGTCGGCCGAGACGTCTCGCCCGCCGCGCTGCTCGCCGACCACGACGCGGTGGTTCTCGCCGTGGGGCTGGGGCGCGGCAAGCACCTCGGCGTTCCCGGAGAGGACATCCCCGGCGTCGTCGACGCCCTCGACGTCATCAACGAGGCCATCACGCCACGCGGCAAGCTGGAGATCGGCAAGCGCGTCGCCGTGGTCGGCGGCGGCAGCACGGCCTTCGATGCCGCCGCCGCCGCGGTCCGCCTCGGCGCCGAGGAGGTCACCCTCTACTACCGCCGCGGCCCCGGGGAGTGCCCGGCGTACCCGCACGCGATCCAGCTGGCCCGCGAGCTCGGCGTCACGATCAAGTGGCTGGCGGCGCCGATCGAGATCTTCGGCGACGGTCGCGTCTGGGGCATCGCCTTCGAGCGGGTGACCCTCGGCGAGCCCGATGAATCGGGCCGTCGCCGCCCCGTCAGGGTCGAAGACTCGCGCTACGACGTCCCGGTCGACACGGTCATTCGAGCGGTCGGCCAGGCCGGCCCGACGGAGCTCCTGGACGGCTTCGGCATCCAGGTCTCCTACGGCGTCGCCGAGGCGGACGCCGTCGGTCGAACCCACAATCCCAAGGTCTGGGCGATCGGCGACATCGCGAACGGCGGCGCCGAGGTCGTGAATGCCGTCCAGGCCGGGAAGCTGGCCGCCCGTTCGATCGTCGATGCCCTCGGCCTCGCGACTAGGATCGAGCCGAAGCGAACCGAGTCGACCGTCCCCGGTGTCGACCTGTTCACCGACATGGCCGGCATCCGCTCACCGAACCCCTTCTGGCTCGCCTCGTGCCCGATCACCAACACCGGCGAGATGGTCGCCCGGGCGCTGGACGCGGGCTGGGGCGGCGTCGTCTGGAAGACGGTCGGCGAGCCGATCACCAACGTCACCAGCCGCCTCGGCTCGCTGAACATGGACGGTCGCAAGATGGTCGGGATCTCGAACATCGAGCTGATCAGCGATCGCCCGATCGAGACGAACATGCGCGAGATCGCCGACATCAAGCGCCGCTACCCGAACCAGGCTGTCGTCGTGTCGCTCATGGTCGAGTCGAAGCCCGAGGCCTGGTACGACATCGTCGAGCGGGTCAATGACACCGGCGCCGACGGCATCGAGCTCAACTACGGGTGTCCCCATGGGATGAGCGAGCGGGGCATGGGCGCCGCCGTCGGCCAAGTGCCCGACTACTGCCAGATGATCACCGAGTGGGTCATGGAGCGGAGCCGCGTCCCGGTCCTCGTGAAGCTGACCCCGAACGTGACCGACATCCGGCTGCCCGCGCGAGCGGCTCGTCGTGCCGGGGCGAATGGGCTGGCGCTGATCAACACCATCAACTCCCTGATCGGCGTGAATCTCGATTCCTGGGCGCCGCTGCCGGACGTTCGCGGCAAGGGCAGCCACGGCGGCTACTCGGGCCCGGCGGTCAAGCCGATCGCGCTCTTCATGACCTCGGCCGTCGCATCCGACCCGGAGGTCGGCCTGCCGGTCTCCGCCATCGGCGGGATCGCCGACTGGCGCGACGCCGTCGAGTTCATGCTCCTCGGCGCCACGACCGTCCAGGTCGGGACGAGCGTCATGCACTGGGGCTACCGGCTGATCGACGATCTCGTCGACGGGGTGTCGACCTACCTCCGCTCGAAGGGCCTCCACAGCCCGTCCGAGTTGGTCGGCAAGTCGCTCGGGACCCTCGGCGACTGGGGCCAGCTGGACCAGTCGTTCCGGCTCCTGGCCCAGATCGACGAGAGCCGCTGCATCCATTGCAACCTGTGCTACACGGCCTGCCAGGACGGTGCCCACCAGGCGATCCGCCTGGAGGGTTCGAACGGGACGTCGAAGCTCGTCGTCGACGGGGACTACTGCGTCGGCTGCCGGCTGTGCGCCTACGTCTGCCCGGTCGACGGCTGCATCACGTTCCAGGAGCTCGAGGGCGCCGCCGCCGTCCATTGAGGCACCGGTCGGCTGACGGGCCGGACGGCACGTCAGCGACGGGCATCTGGACCTAGGAAGCCGGTGGGTCGCCGGGGCACGATCCATCCGTCCGAATCCGTCCGCGCCTGCCCGTCAGGGCCAACTGCCAGGAGGCACAGCACCGTGGCCATCGAGACCCGCAGGGAGCCGGCGCCCGCCGTTCCGCTCCCGATCCTCTCTCACTGGATCGACGGCCGGCCCGTCGAGGTCCTGCCCGAGGGCACCCAGCCCGTCTACAACCCCGCCACCGGCCAGGTCATCGCCCGCGTGCCCCGTGGTGGCAAAGTGGAGGTCGACGCGGCAGTCGAGGCGGCGAAGCGGGCCTTCCCGGCCTGGCGGGACATGCCGCTGATCGCTCGCAGCCAGGTCCTGTTCGCCTTCCGCGAGGTCGCCTGGAAGCACCGCGAGGAGCTCGCCAAGCTCATCACCCGAGATCACGGCAAGACCTTCGCCGACGCGCTCGCCGGCGTGACCCGTGGCATCGAGACCGTCGAGTACGCGTGCGGTCTGCCGGTTCACCTGGCCGGCATGAACACCCCGAACGTCGCGACCGGCGGCGATGCCGTGACCCTGCGCCAGCCGCTCGGCGTCGTGGCTGCGATCACGCCGTTCAACTTCCCGGTCATGGTCCCGATGTGGATCGTGCCGATCGCCATCGCCGCCGGCAACGCGGTCATCCTCAAGCCGTCCTCCCACACCCCCGGCGCGACCCAGCTCCAGGCCGAGCTGTGGAAGGAAGCCGGGCTGCCCGACGGCATCTTCAGCATCGTCTACGGCGGGCGAGACGCCGTCAGCGCGATCGTCGAGCACCCCGACATCGCGGCCATCCAGTTCGTCGGCTCGACGCCCGTCGGCCGCTACGTCTACGAGGAGGGCACCAAGCGCGGCAAGCGCGTCGGGGCCTTCACGAGCGCCAAGAACATGATGGTCGTCCTGCCGGACGCCGACATGGAGCAGACGGCCGACGCGGCGGTGGCCTCGGGTTACGGCTCGGCCGGCGAGCGCTGCATGGCCCAGACGCTTGTCGTCGCCGTCGGCGACGTCGGCGACCGGCTGCGGCCGCTGATGCTCGAGCGAATCGCCAAACTGAAGATCGACGACGGCATGGCGCCGGGCGTCGACATGGGCCCGATCTACACCCGCGAACACCGGGCCTCGATCATCAAGTGGATCGACCGCGGGGTCGAGGAGGGGGCCGAGCTCGTCGGCGACGGCCGGCCGGTCGTCCACCCCGAGCACCCCGACGGCTTCTTCCTCGGCGTGACCCTGTTCGATGGCGTCAAGCCGGGCATGGACATCTACAACGAGGAGATCTTCGGCCCCGTCCTCGGCATCGTCCGCGTCGACACCTACGACGAGGCAATCAAGCTCGTCAACTCGCACAAGTACGCCAACGGCACGGCGATCTTCACGACCGACGGCGGCGCCGCCCGGCGCTACCAGCTGGAGGTCGACGTGCCGATGATCGGCGTCAACGTGCCGATCCCGGTCCCGGCCGGCTACCTCTCCTTCTCTGGAGCCAAGGAGTCCGCGATCGGCGACCTGCCGATGCGCGGCGAGGACGGTCTGCGATTCTTCACCCGCCAGAAGGAGGTCACGATCCGCTGGCCGGAGCCCGGCCGGCGGGCCGCGCTGAGCCTCGTCTTCCCGTCGAACACCTAGCCGCTCGGCCCGAGTGGCGGGGAGCGGCGGCCCCCCGGCCCTGCCGGGGGCCGCCGCCGTCCAATCGAGGATGATCACGTCGTGTACGAGCCGGCGATCATCGCGTTCATCCTCGTCGCGATCGTCGGCGGGATCGCCGTGATCATGGGCATCTCGGCCGACTGGGAGGTGTCCCACGAGTTGTCGCGGGTCACCGATCGCTGGACCCAGCCCGTCGTCGTGCGGCGCTACGATGGCGGCCCGGCAGGCCGGCAGCTCGCCCAGAAGGAGGCCGCGATCCTCGGCGACCATGGCTACCAGCCGAGCGGCGCCGGCCTGCCCTCGCAGACGGCGCCCGGCGAGCAGGTGCTGGTGACCTTCGTGCTCGACTCGACCGAGTGAGCGCTCGAGCCGGCCGATGCACGACCTGATCCTCGTTCATCCACCGTCCGTCCTCGACTTCCGAGCCCGCCGCCAGTTCCGGGGGCCGATCGCCGAGGTCATCCCGTCGAGCGATCAGTTCGACATGTTCGCGGTCGGCCTGACCAGCATCGCGGCCTACGTCGCGACGAACGGCTACCGCGTCCGGATCGTCAACGTCGGGCGGCGGATGGTCGCCGAGCCCACGTACGATCCGGTCGGGCACCTCGAGCGCCTGCGCTCGAAGGTCTTCGGCATCTCCCTGCACTGGCTGCCGCACGCCCAGGGCGCCCTGGCCATCGCCCGGCTGCTCAAGCGGCTGCATCCCGATTCGCTCGTCCTGCTCGGCGGTCTGTCGGCGACCTACTACCACGAGGAGCTCATCCGTGACCCGGTGGTGGACTTCGTGCTGCGTGGCGACTCGACCGAGGAGCCCAGCCGTCAGCTCCTGTCCGCGCTCCGCCGCGGCGCTCCCCTCGGGGACGTCGAGAACCTGACCTGGAAGGGCCGTGGCGGCTCACCGGTCGTCAACCCGCTGAGCTGGTCGCCGTCCGACATCGACGCCGTCGAGCTGCCGGCCTACAGGTACATGCTCCGCGCGGCCGCCCTGCACGGCCATCTCGCCGACCTGCTGCCCTACGACGGCTGGTGGCAGGAGCCGCTGACCGTCCTGATCAACGCCCGCGGCTGCGTCCTCGAATGCGCGACCTGCGGCGGTTCCGCGTCGGCCTACCGGCGGCTGTGCGGCAGGACCAGCCCGGCGTACCGCTCAGCCGACCGCCTCCTGTCCGACCTTCGAACGATCCGCAGCTTCTCCCGTTCGCCGGTTTTCATGGTCCACGACCCTCGAATGGGTGGCGAGTCGCGGGCCGCCCGGTTCTTCGATGGACTCGCCCGCGAGCGCATGCCCAACGAGCTCGTCCTGGAGCTGTTCTGGCCGGCCGACGAGGCGTTCTTCCGGCGACTGTCCGGGGCGGTCGATCGCTGGAGCCTCCAGCTGACGCTCGATTCGCACGACGAGGCGCTCCGCGCCCGCAACGGCAAGTTCGGCTGCACGAACGAGGAGATCGAGGCGACGATCGGGCGGGCGTTCGAAGCGGGCTGCCGCAACATCGACGTGTTCCTGACCATCGGCGTCCCGGGCCAGACGCTCGAATCGGCCCTCGCCGGGGCCGGGTTCTGCGAGCGGCTCCTGGCGCGGTTCGGCTCGGAGCGGCGGCTGCGGGTCTTCGCCGCGCCGATCGCGCCGTTCCTCGATCCCGGCAGCCGAGCCTTCGAGGACGCCGCCCTTGGCTACCGACCCCTGGCTCGAACGGTCGCCGACCACGAGCGGGCGCTGCTCGAACCCGACTGGGCCAGCTCGCTGACCTACCACAGCGACGCCATGACCCGTGACGAGATCGTCGAGGCGACCTACGGCCTGACCGAGCGGATCAACGATCTCAACCTGCGCTTCGGCCTCAGCAGCCAGGCGACCCACGATGCCGTCGCGAGCGGGATCGCGGCCGCTCGGGCGGCGGTGACCTCGGCCGAGACGGGTCCTCGCGGGACGGCCTGGATGTTCGCCAAGGACGAGATGAACTGGCCCGGCGCGGCGGGCATTCGCCCGACGCCGCGGCTGGCGTGGATCCTGCTGACCGGGTTGGTCGACGAGCTGCGGCTGGCCGTCGACCGGGCGCTCGGCCGCTACGACCGTCGCGTCGCCGTCTCGCCCGCCGTTGCCCCCTCGGCCGCCCCGTCCTCAGGCTTCGTTCGAAGCGAGGCCCCGGCGGCGAGCACGAGGCGGCCGGCGAGGTAGCGGACCCCGAACGGCCGACCGTCTTCGAGGTAGACGCGCGACAGCCGCGGCGAGAAGTCGGCCAGTACCTCCCAGGCGATCGTGCCGCGCCCGTGGGCCAGGTCGTCCACGGTGTTGCCGCCCTCGCCGGGTGGGGCGAGCAGGACGACCTCATCGGCCGGCGAGAAGTCGGGCACGTCGGTCACGTCGGCGGCGACCGCGTCCATGCTGACCCGCCCGACAAGTTGCACGTCGACCCCCCGCGTCCGCGCCACCGTCGCGCCGGCATACCGTCGCGTCCAGCCGTCGGCGTACCCGACCGGCAGGATCGCAATGCGCGAGGTTCGCTCGGCTCGCCAGGTCGAGCCGTAGCCGACGCCGGTCCCCGAGGGCACGGTCTCGATGGCGCCCGCGCGGGCCTTCAGCCGCATCGCCGGTCGCAGGGCTGACGCGGCCGCCATTCGATCGGGCTCCACCCGGACGTCGTCGGGGAGGTCGCCGTACAGGGCCAGGCCGGCCCGGACGAGATCGAAGTCCGGGACGTCGTCGATGAGCCCGCCGGTCGAGTTGAGGTGTCGCACGCCGGGCTCGACTCCGGCGACGGCCAGGCCGTCGAGGGCCGCCTGAAACGCCTCGACCTGGCGCGCCGTCGCGTCGCGGTCCTCGGGGCTCGCGAGGTGCGACCAGGTCCCGGCGAGGCGGGGCAGACCGGCCTCGAAGAGGCGCTGCGCTGGCAGGACGGCTTCGCCAGGGAGGAAGCCGCCGCGGGTCATCCCGGTGTCGATCGCGAGGTGGACCTTGGGGGCCGGAGCCCGGCCCGCCCGCCGCCCCAGCGCCGTCGCCACCGCCTCGACCGAGGCGTCGTCCATCACCGTCAGCTCGATGCCCGCCTCGAGCGCGTCGGCGAGCAGCTCGGGCGGGATCGTGAACATCACGAAGATGGGTGCCTCGAACCCGGCCACCTGGAGGGCGAGTGCCTCGTCGAGCGTTGCGACGCAGAGCATCGTGGCGCCACCGGTCAACGCGGCGTGCGCCGTCGCGACCAGGCCATGGCCGTAGCCATCGGCCTTGACGACGGCGCCGAGGCTCGTGCCCGGCGCCAGCATCGAGCGAATTGCCCGGGCGTTTCCCTCGATCGCCGACAGGTCGATCTCCAGCCAGGCCGACCGCGGCAGCGGCGGCAGCCCGGCCTCGCGCAGGCGTGCTTCGATGGACTTCGCCGTCGACGGAAGAGCCGTGCCGGTCATGGCCGTCCATTGTGGCAGTCGACGCCATGCAACCTCCATGTCGGCTTCATCAACGGTCCATGCAGCCGGCGCAGGCTGGCAAGCGTCATCGAGCGTCGAGCGCTCGAACCACGAACGCGAAGCCGGCCACCAGCCGGGAGGTGTGAGCCATGAAGAAGTTGCTGCTTGCCGTTGCCGCGGCCGGCCTGGTCGTGGTCGCGATGGCCGCCACGGCCGTTGCGGCCGGTCCCGATGGCCCAGCCGGGGTCGGCGACGCGATCGTCGATGTCCTCCGGTTGAGCCGGGACGAAGTCCGCGACCTCCGCCACGACGGCCTGTCGCTGGCCGAGATCGCGGAGCGCCAGGACGTCGATCCCGACGCCCTGGTCGACGCGCTGATGGCCCGCTGGACCGAGCGGATCCAGGCCCGCGTCGAGGCGGGCGCCCTGACGCCCGATGAGGCGACCCAGCTGCAGGCGCAGCTCGAGGTGCGAGCGCGGGAGATGGTGGAGCAGGGCGAGCCGGGTGGCATGCGTGGTGCCGCCGTCGGCGCCGGCTTCGGTCGGATGAGCGGCGCCGCCGGCGCCGGCCCGGGCCAGTACGGCGACGGGACCTGTGACGGGACCGGCCCGCACGGACCCGGCGGTCGCTGAGCCCGTGATCATCGAGGGCCGGGTCGATCGACCCGGCCCTCACCTATCCTCACCGCGATGGCTCGGATCCTCGTCGTGGACGATGAACCGCACATCGTCGGGGTAGTCACCGCGTACCTCGAGCGAGAGGGCCACACCATCGTCACGGCCGGCGACGGGGAACGAGCCCTCGCCGAGATCGCGGCGGGGCGACCGGACCTGGTCGTCCTCGACGTGATGCTGCCGCGCCGCTCGGGGTTCGACGTGCTGCGTGAGTTGCGTGCCCGTGGCGAGACGATCCCCGTCATCCTCCTGACCGCCCGTGACGAGCTGGTCGATCGGGTGGCCGGGTTGGAGATCGGGGCCGACGATTACGTCGCCAAGCCGTTCGAACCGCGCGAGCTCGTCGCGAGGGTGGGCGCCATCCTCCGCCGGGCGAGCGGCATGACCCGGGCTGACCTGGCGGATCACGCCGCCAGCCGGCGGTTCTTCGACCTCGACGTCGACCTCGAAGCTCGCGAGGCGTTGCGGGACGGAGCACCGCTCGGCCTGACCCGCGTCGAGCTCGACCTCCTGGCGGCGTTGACGGCCCACCCCGGCGTCGTGCAGACCCGCGAGCAGCTCGGTGCCGCGGTCTTCGGTGAGGCGTTCGACGCCTTCGATCGGACCATCGACAGCCACGTCAAGAACCTCCGTCGCAAGCTCGGCCCGCGACCAGACGGCGGCGGCTACGTCGAGACCGTCCGGGGCGTCGGCTACCGGGCGGCCCGCCGATGACCCGCCTGCGAGTCCGGCTCGCGGCCACGTTTGCCCTCGTGGCCCTTCTCACCGGATTCGCGGTCGCGCTGACGGCCCCCTCGATCATCGGGACCGGCTTCGCCCGGATGCAACGCGAGGGCCAGGGCGCGGGACCGCCGGGCGGACCCGGGCCGGGCCAGGGCGCGGGCCAGCCGGGTCATGCGGCCGTCATCCAGCAGGAGACGACCCAGACGATCGTCGTCGTGGCGCTCGTCGCCGCCGGCGCCGCATCGCTGCTGGGCGCGCTGATCGCCGGCCGGATCGTGGACCCGCTCGGGCGATTGGGCGTGGTGGCCCAGGCCGTCGCCGGCGGCGATCTCCGGCGCCGAGGCGGCCTCGCCGAGCGGCGTGACGAGATCGGCGAGCTGGGACGCTCGTTCGACAGCATGGCGGCCGCGCTCGAAGCGGCCGACGACTCGCGCCGGCGGTTCTTCCAGGACGCCGCCCACGAGCTGAAGACGCCGCTCGCGGTGATCGATGCGACCGCCACGGCCGTCCTCGACGGCGGCTACGACCACGACCGCAAGCACGTTGCGACGATCCAGGGCCAGGCCCGGGTCCTCGCCCGGATCGTCGACGACCTGCGGACCGTCAGCCTCGCCGAGACGGGCCATCTGCCGCTGCATCTCGAGCCGGTGGACGTCGAGGCGGCCGTCGACGCGGCGGTGGCCGCCTTCACGGCTCGAGCCGACGCTCGCGGCATCGCGCTCCGCCGGTCCGGCGCGAGCGGCCGCTTCGTTCGGGCGGATCCAGAGCGGCTGGCCCAGGTCCTGGGCGCCCTGCTCGACAACGCCGTCCGCCACACCCCGAGGGGCGGCAGCGTGACGGTGGCCGTGATCGATGCCGACGGCACGGTGCGGATCGCCGTCGCCGACACCGGCCCGGGGGTCGATCCGCGTGACGCCCCCCACCTGTTCGATCGGTTCTACCAGGGTGATCCGTCGCGGGACCGGGCGACCGGAAGCTCGGGCCTGGGGCTGACGATCGTGCGGGCCCTGGTCGGCGCACTGGGCGGCCGGGTGGGGGTCGAGCCGACGCCCGGCGGCGGCGCGACATTCTGGCTGGAGCTCTCGGGCGCGACGCCGCCCTGAACGGAGGGGAGCGAGCTCGGTCGCGGGCCACGGTTCGGGTCGGCCGGCTCGCCCGCGCCGTGCCCGGCGGCACTACTCCAGCCGCTCGGGACGGCCGCACGCTGTGACCGGAGGTGCCCGTTTCGATGACTCGACGTTCACGTCGTTCTGTTCCGATCCTCGCCCTGTCGGTCGCGATCCTGGTCGCCGCCGGCTGCATGTCCAGCACGCCGGCGCTGACGAAGGTCGGCTCGCCGCCCTACCTCGCGGGTTCGGGCGTGTCGGCGTCGGTCACGCGGCCGCTCGAGCCGTTCGGCGCGATCGAGGCAACGAGCGCCGTCCGGGTGGAGCTGGTGGCCGGCGAGCGCGACGAGGCCGTCGTGACGACCGACGACAACCTGCTGTCGGCGGTGGTCACCGAGGTCCGCGACGACACCCTCGTGGTCACGATCGAGGGCAGCATCGAGACGCGCCTGCTGCCGGTGATCGTCGTCACGGCGGCGAGACCCATCGAGTCGCTGACGCTCCAGGCCTCCGCCCAGCTGACGGTCGAGGACCTCGAACTCGACCGCCTTTCGGCATCGCTCTCGAGCGCGGCTCGACTGGAAGCCTCGGGCCGGGTCCGCGACCTCGACCTCATCGTCCTCGCCGCCAGCACCGCCGAGCTCCGGGCCCTCGCGGTCGAGACCGCGGACGTCGCGATCTCGAGCGCCTCGCAAGCCTTCGTCCGGGCGAGCCTGTCGGTCGAGGGCGCCTGCCAGGCAAGTTCGAAGCTCCACCTGGTCGGCCAGCCGGCCTCGCGGTCGGTCCAGACCGACGGCAGCTCGGAGGTGGTCGTCGAGTAGCGGACGCCCGATCGGGCTCCTGCCCGGGTACCCTCGGGCCATGTTCTACCGGGCCGACCCGTGGCTCCACGTGATCGCCGGCTGCATGTCGTCGGGCAAGACCGACGAGCTGCTTCGACTCCTGCGTCGGGCCGAGTACGCTCGGCGGCGGATCCTGCTGGTCCGCCCGGATCTCGACACCCGGACGCCGCCCGAGTACGCGGAGAGTCGCTCGCGGGCGCGCTACCCATCCCGGATCGTGCCGACCGACGAGCCGTTACAGATCGTCACGCTGGCCCGGGAGCTGGACGCGGATCTCATCGGCATCGACGAGGCGGAGTTCTTCAGCCCGGACATCATCGAGGCGGTCGAGACGCTGCGCCGTTCGGGCCGCCACGTGGTGGTGACGGGCCTCAACCTCGACTTTGCCGGCCGCCCCTTCGGTTCGATGCCGGAGCTCATGGCCCGGGCCGACGACGTCACGATGCTGACGGCGATCTGCGTCATCTGCGGCGGCACGGCCACCCGCACGCAGCGCCTGGTGAATGGCCGTCCGGCCGCGATCGACGACCCGCTCGTGGTCATCGGCGGCATGGACCACGCCGCGGTCGAGACGTATGAGGCGCGCTGCAACGCGCACCACGAGGTCGCGCCATCGCGACCGCCCGCCACCCCGGAGGCACCGTCGATCCCGCTGGAACTCTGAGCCGGCTTCGCTCAGGACGGGGGAGTGGAGCGGGAGACGGGATTCGAACCCGCGACATCTTGCTTGGGAAGCAAGCACTCTGCCAACTGAGTTACTCCCGCTCGGGAGAGCGCCATTCTAGACCCGAGGCCCGGTTCCGGGTAGACTGCCCGGCAATTGAAGAGCGACGTATCAAGAGTGGTGGAGGGACCGGCCCTGTGAAGCCACGACAACCTACCGGCGATGGGCCGGCAAGGTGCCAAGTCCGGGCAGGCCCTCCGCCTGCGAGATAGGGCGCGCTTCGCGAGACCCTTCCGACACCGGAGGGGTCTCCCGTTTCTCACGGCCGGTCCGACCGCCCCAGCAGAAGGGAAGGTCGAGATGTCGCAAGCTCGTGGTGCCCACCTCGTCGGTGGGCTCGCTGCTCCAACCGCCACCGAGGCGATGACCACGACGGCCAAGGTCCTTGGCCGGCACCTCGCGCGCCTGACCGACGGTGAGACGGGCCCCCGCAGCCAGTGGATCTGGTGGCAGGTCGACAAGCTCACCGCGATCGATGGCATCGAGCTCGGGCCGCCCCAGGTCAACCCCGAGACCGGCAACCCCGACTACTCGATCTTTCCGGGGCTGCTCGTCGCCGAGGACGTGGTCATTCCCGCCGGAGCGCTCGGCTACCGCGACGCGGCGGTCGAGTCGTACGCCCAGTTCGCCCGCCTGCGCGAGGCGGGGGTGATCCCGCACGGCGTGCGCTTCCAGGCCAGCATCCCGACCCCCTACGCCGTTGTCGTGGCCTGGGCGGCGGGCGAGTCACAACGGCGGCTGTGGCAGCCGTACAAGGACGCCCTGTTCGCCGAGGTCGCCGCCATCCAGGAGGCGATCCCGGCTACCGATCTCGCCATCCAATGGGACGTCGCGGTCGAAATCGGGGCCCTCGAAGGCGTCTTCCAGCCGATCGACGAGCTGCGGTCTTTCGACCGAGTCGTCGACGAGCTCGTGGCCTGCCTCGAGCAAGTCGAACCGCCGGCCCAGCGTGGGCTGCACCTGTGCTACGGCGACTACAAGCACCGCCACTTCAAGGCCCCGACCGATCTCGGCCTGCTCGTCCGACTGACGAACGCCGTGGCAGCGCGAGCGACGTTCGATTTCGTCCACATGCCGGTCGACCGGGACCATGGCCGCGCGCCAGAGTACTTCGCGGCGCTGCGCGATCTGCAGCTCGACGGGGCCGAGCTGGCGCTCGGCGTCATCGACTACGAGAACGCCGCCGCTCGGGTCGACGAGCTCGTCGCCGCGGCCGACACGGCCGGCCGGCCGTATCTCGTGGCGACCGAGTGCGGGATGGCCCGGCTCGGAGAGCGGGGCGAGGCGGTGACGCTTGCCGAACTGCTCTCCCAGCACGCACGGGTGGCTGTGCCGGTGCGCTGATCGCGGCCGAACGCCCTGGTCGCGGGGGCCGTGGCGCGATCTCCACGGTGGGTGTCCGCCGGGTCGTCGCCGTCCGATCGGAGCCTTCGCTCCGAGCTCGCGGGTCGGGACTCAAGGCTCGACACGGTCCCGGCGGCCACCGCCGGATCGCCCTGCCGGGCCCCCGCGTGGATGCATCCTGCCGCCCGGTAGCGCGCCCGGGTAGGGCCGATCGGCCCAATCCGTGCCGCATCGCAGCGGCGCGGCGGAGGATCAGCCGCTGGCCAGCTCCCGCCGGAAGGCCGCCGGATCCTCGAGCCGCCGGCGCAGGGCGCCGAGGAACCGTGCCCCGAGCTCGCCGTCGACGAGGCGGTGATCGGCGGGCAGCGTCAGCTTCATGACCGTTCGAATGGCGATCCCGCCGGTGAGCACGACCGGCATCGGAATCGCGGACGCGACCGCGAGGATGCCGGATTCGCCGGGGTTGATGATCGCGCTGAAGGCATCGATCCCGTACATCCCGAGGTTGCTGACGCTGAACGTGCTGCCGGTCATGTCGTCGACGCCCAACGTCCCGTCGCGCGCCGCGGCCACGAGCCGTGACGCCTCCTCGTGCAGCTCGAGGATGCCCAGCCGATCGGCATCGCGGATCACTGCGACGACAAGCCCGGCGGGTAAGGCGACTGCGACCCCGAGGTGAACCCGTCGCCGCTCCCAGACCGAGATGCCGTCGGTCCGCGAGTTGACGTCGGGGAACTCGGCGAGGGTCTGGGCGGTCGCGGCCAGGACGATGTCGTTGACGCTCAGGGTGATCCCGGTCGCCCGCAGCTCGTCTCGCAACTCGAGAACTCGGGTGACGTCGGCCGCGACCGTGGCGGTGAACGTCGGGATCGTGGTCGCCGAGAGGGTCAGTCGTTCGGCGATGACCCGTCGCATCCGGCTCAGCGGCCGAGGCTCGGCCTCGCCCTCGAGGCTTGGCACCGCGGGCTGCGCGGCCCGGGCCGCGACGGCGGGCGGTGCTGCCGCTGCCGCAGCTGCCCGTGTCGCGATCAGGGCGGCCACGTCGCGCTCGACGATCCGACCCCCAGGCCCCGTCCCGGTGATGGCCTCGCCCGCCAGGCCGGCGTCGCGGGCGAGCGTCCTGGCGCGCGGGCTGATGGCGATCCGATCGGCGGCGGGCGGGGGAGCGGCGGTCTCGACGGCCGCCTCGGCAGCCGCCCAGGTGACCGGAGCCTCGGCCTCGGCCGCGGCCTCCGCCTGGGCGGGCGGCTCGGCCGCAAGCTCCGCGTCCGGGACCGCCTCGCCAGGCTGTCCGATCCAGGCCACGATCTCGTTGACCGGCACGGTCGCGCCCTCCTCGACGACCTGCCGCAGCAGGACCCCGTCGTGGAAGGACTCGACCTCCATCGTCGACTTGTCGGTCTCGATCTCGAAGACGCTGTCGCCCTTGGCGACCGGCTGGCCCTCGGCCAGCCGCCACATCGAGAGGACGCACTCTTCGGTCATCTGGCCCGGCTTGGGCATCCGCACCGCGTGAGCCATTCGATGGCGCCTCCCTTCGAACCTCAGCCGAGCTCGAGGACCGCTCCGACGATGTCGTCCGGGCTCGGCAGGAAGGCTCGCTCGAGGCCCTCGGCCTGGGGCGAGATGCCGTTCGCCGCGCCGACCCGCCCGACCGGGGCGTCGAGGAAGTCGAAGGCCTCCCGCTGGACCCGGGCGACGATCTCGTTGACGAAGCTGCCGACGAGGACGGCCTGGCTGACGACGACGCAGCGGCCGGTCTTGCGAACCGAGGCGAGGACGGTCTCGATGTCGAGCGGCACGAGGCTGCGCAGGTCGATGACCTCGGCCGAGCGGCCGTGCTCGGCCTCCAGGACCGCCGCGGCGGCGAGCATGTCCGGCACGGCCGGACCCCAGCCGACGAGCGTGACGTCCGATCCCTCGCGGGCGACCCGGGCCACCCCGATCGGCGTCAGGAGCTCGCCCTCGGGCACGATGCCCTTCGTGCCGTACAGGCCCTGGCTCTCGACAAACAGGACCGGGTCGTGACTCCGAATCGCCGACGCGAGCAGGCCCTTGGCGTCCTCGGGGGTCGCCGGGTAGAGGACGACCAGGCCCGGGGTATGAGTGAAGAGGCTCTCGAGCGACTGCGAGTGCTGGCCGCCATAGCCCTTGCCGGCGCCGACCGAGGCCCGGATGACGAGCGGCACAGTCAGCTGCGCGCCGCTCATGAAGTGCCACTTCGCGGCCTGGTTGGCGATCTGGTCGGAGGCCATGAGCGCGAAGTCCATGTACATCAGCTCGACGACCGGTCGAAGGCCGAGCATCGAGGCGCCAACGGCCGTGCCGCAGATCGCCGCCTCCGAGATCGGGGTGTTGAAGACGCGGTCGCGGCCGAACGCCTCGAGGAGGCCCTTCGTCAGCTTGAACGCGCCGCCGTAGTCGGCGATGTCCTCGCCGTAGGCGATCACCCGCCGGTCCCGGAGCATCTCCCCGACGAGCGCCTCGCGGATGGCGTCGCGATAGCTGATCCGACCCTCGGCGTCGCGCGCCGCGACGGGCGGGTCAGCGTGGACGGCCGCTGACTGGAACTCGGCCGGCACGTCGGTGTCGAAGGTGCCGGCATAGAGGTGGGCCAGGAGATCGGTGGGATCCGGGTCGGTTGCGCCGGCGGCACGCACCGCGGCCCGGGCATTCCGCTCGGCCGCCCGGCTGGCGATTGCCGCGAGGCCGGCGTCGTCGACGACCTCCGCGTCGCGGAGCTGGGTCTTGAGGCGCTCGATCGGGTCGGCCGACCGCCAGGCGGCCTCCTCGTCTCGAGTCCGGTACTCGTTGCGGGGGTCGGACAGCGAGTGGCCGTAGTAGCGATAGGTGCTCAGCTCGAGCAGCACCGGCCCTTGACCGGCCCGGCAGCGGGCGACGGCTCGGCCGACCGCGTCGCGGACCGCGAGGACGTCCATCCCGTTGACGACCTCGGCGTGCAGGTTGTCCTCGGCGAAGCCGGACGCCCGACGGGCGAGGTGGCGGACACCCATGACCTCGTCGTCGGTCCGGTGGGTCATGCCGTAGTGGTTGTTCTGGATGACGTACACGATTGGCAGGCCGTACGGCCGGTCGCCGGCGAGGTGGTTGGTCCACTGGGCCTGGGCGGCCCAGTTGAGCGACTCGAGCACGACGCCGTTGGCGTAGGCCCCGTCGCCGGCCATGCAGATCACGACCCGGTCGTCGCGGAGGTAGCGAACCGCCATCGCGGCGCCGGTCGCGATCGGGACGCTGCCGCCGACGATGGCGTTGGCCCCGAGGTGGCCCGTCGACGCATCGCCGATGTGCATCCCGCCGCCGCGCCCCCGGCAGTAGCCCTCCTCCTTGCCGAACAGCTCGGCGATCGTTCGAAAGACGTGCTCCTCCAGGGCGGCTTCGAGGAGCTCCTCGTGGGTCATGGCAGCGCCGACGCGGTCCGCCGGCAGCCGCGCGCGGAGCTCATCGTCGGTCATCGTCCGGATGGCCGCGAAGCCCTTGGCGATCGCGTCCCCGTGGCCGCGGTGGCTGCTCGTCAGGTGGTCGGTGGCGCGGATCATCGCGGCCGCGCCGACGGCGGTCGCCTCCTGGCCGATCGAGACATGGGTCGGCCCGCGATAGTCGTAGCCCGGCAGCGGGTCGTAGCCGCCCGAGCGCAGCCGGACGATCATCTCCTCGAGCTCGCGGATGGCGAGCATGTCGTCCAGCAGGTCCAGCGCGGCCTCCCGGCCCAGCCGACCCTCGGCCACCTCCGCTGCGAGGTCGCCTCGATAGGCGAAGCCGACGATCGAGCCGCAGGCCTCCTCGAACGGCTCGAAGTCGGGACGGGTGTCGCTGCGGTACGTCGGGTCGGAGGCCGCTCGAGCGGGCCCCTGCTGCACGGCGCTCATGCCGTGATGACCCGCACCCCGCGCCGGGCCAGGGCCCGGGCGGCCCGCGCGTCCAGGCGGCGGTCGGTGACCAGGACGTCGAGGTCACGAAGCTGGCCCGCGGCGACGAACGAGCGGCTGCCAAGCTTCGAGCTGTCGGCCAGGAGGACGACCTCGTTGGCTCGCGGCAGGACGAGGCGCTTCGTGTACGCCTCCGACGGGTCGGTCGTCGTGAGCCCGTCGGCGAGTGACAGCGCGTAGCTGCCCATGAACGCGCGATCGACCCGGATCTCGTCGAGGAGATGGCGGGTCAGGGGGCCAACGATCGCGCGGCTCGTCGCGCGCAGCTCGCCGCCGACGACGATGATCCGGGGGCCGCGACCAGCGAGCTCCATCGCCGCCGGCAGGCTGTTCGTGACGACCGTCAGGCGGTCCCAGCCGTGGAGCAGCCGGGCGAGGGCCAGGACCGTGCTGCCGCTGTCGAGATAGATGGTGTCCGTTGGCGAGATCAGCTTCACCGCGGCCGCCGCGATCCGCTCCTTCTCGGCCGCCGCCGTGCCGGCCTTGTCCTCGAACTGGGGTTCGTCGAGACGGGCGTCGGCAGCCACCACGCCGCCGTGGACCCGCCGCAGCCGGCCGGTGGCGCTGAGGGCGTTGAGATCGCGGCGGACCGTGGCCTGGGATACGCCGAGGGCGGCGCTGAGCTCCTCCAGCCGCGCGGCTCCCCGAGCCTCCACCAGGGCTGCAAGTCGCTGCCGGCGCCGGGCTGCGAGGTCAGGCAGCGCGACGACCTTGGCAGAATCTTGCAAAATCTGCTCTGTCATGATCAGATACTAGCATGAGTGGTCGCGAGCGAGCACGCGGTCGACCCAGCGACCCGCGTCGGGCCGTCCGGTCGCGCTTCCTCGCCCCGGGTAACCCCTACGGCTGCGCCGAATCCACCCTCATCACGCTCCAGGAGCAGTTCGGGCTGCCGGACGAGCGCGACGGCGCGGCGGCGATGGCCCTCAACGGCGGCGTCGGCTACAGCGGCGGCACGTGCGGCGCGATCACCGGCGCGGCGCTCGCTCTCGGGCGCCTGGCTGCGGAGCGGATTCCCGACCGCCGCGAGGCCAAGCGGGTCGCCCGCGAGCTGACTGGCCGAGTCATCGACGAGTTCCAGGCGACCTTCGGCGCCCTCGACTGCCGGACGCTCACGGGGGTGGATCTCCGAGCGCCGGGCGGCCACGACGCGTTCATCGCCGCGGGTCAGTGGCGAGTGGACTGTCTGCGGCGCCTGGAGCTGGTCGTGGCCCATCTCGCCCCGCTTGCCGACCCCGAGGCCTGGGAACGCTCCGCCCGCGTGGGTGACGGTGATCGAGACGGTGCCAAAGGGGCCCCGGGCCGGCGCTAGACTTCGCCTGCGCCCGCCACGAGGAACCGCCCCCGTATGTCCGCCGACCAGGCCATCTCGCGCAGCGTTCTCGCGGACCAGATCAAGGACCGCCTGCTGCAGGACATCCTGTCCGGCAGGTATCCGCCGCGTTACCGGATCGTCGAGACCCGGGTCGCCCGGGAGCTGGGCACGAGCCAGGCGCCCGTGCGGGAGGCGCGCCGCGGCCTGGAGGCACTCGGCGTCGTGGAGATCCTGCCGTTTCGAGGTGCGCGTGTCCGTCACCCCTCGCGGGATGAGCTGCTGGAGGCCTATGCCGTGCGGGCCGAGCTCGAGGCCCTCGCGGCCCGGCTCGGCGTGCCGCGGATGACCGACGCCGACCTCGCCGAGGTCGAGGAGCTGCTGGCGGCGATGGAGCGCGCGGCCGATGCCGAAGACCGTCACGCCGTCGCCGTCGCCGATGCGACCTTTCATGGCCGCCTGGTGCGGCTCGCGGGGAACTCGACCCTCGAGAAGGTCTGGCACTCGCTCGAACCCTACTCGCGCACCTACCTGACCCTCGTCGGACCCCATGCCGACACGCACTGGACGGCCGGCCTCCACCCGGCCATCGTGGCTGCCCTGCGGCGGCGCGACGCGGCAGCGGTCGAGGCCGCCCTCCGCGACCACTTCGCCAAGGCCAGCGCGCAGCTGGCGGTGGACTGGCAGGACGAGCCGGAGGACGGGATGCGACTCGGCTGACCGCCGGCGTCAGCTCGCCTGAAGGATCGCCCTGACCTGCTCGGCGACGCGCGCCGGCGACAGTCCGTAGATGTCGAGCAGCGCGTCGTTCGGCCCCGACTGCACGTCGACGTCGCGCAGCCCGATTCGATGGACGCGCGTCGGCCGATGCTCCGACAGAACCTCGGCCACGGCGCCACCCAGCCCGCCGAGGACCGTGTGCTCCTCGACGGTGATGACGTTGTCGGTCCGCTCCGCGGCTCCGACGAGGGCCTCGATGTCGAGCGGCTTGACCGTCGCGACGTGGAGGACGCCGGCGTCGATGCCGTCGGCCGCCAGGAGTTCGGCGGCTTCGAGCGTCCGAGGGGTCTGGGCGCCGGTCGAGACGAGGCTGACGTCGCCGCCGTCTCGAACCCACGAGGCCTTGCCGAATTCGAACCGGTGGTCGTCGTCGAACAGCCGGGCGGTCGGATCCCGGACCAGGCGGACGTAGCACGGGCCGTCGTAGGCCGCCGCCCAGCGGAGAGCCAGATCGGCCTCGACGTCGTCGGCCGGGGCGACGCAGACCATGTTCGGAAGCGACCGCATGATCGCGAGGTCGTCGACGACGATGTGGCTCATACCGGTCTGGCCGGTGAACATGCCGGAATAGCCGGGCGTGATCTTGACGTTGAGGCGCGGCTGGGCGATCAGGACCCGGATCTGGTCCAGCGGCCGGACGACGGCGAACGACACGAAGGTGCTGATGAACGGGATCAGACCCAACGTCGCCATGCCGGCCGCGACGCCGAGCATGTTCTGCTCGGCGATGCCCATCTGGAGGTAGCGGTCGGGGTGGGCCTTCTCGAAGATGTCGGCCCGGGTGGAGCTGCCGACGTCGCCGTCGAGCATGTAGATCCGGGAGTCTTCCGCCGCGAGCTCGGCAACTGTCTCGCCGAAGATCTCGCGCATCGGCCGGCCGATCGGGAGGGGCGTGGCGAGCGTCATCGGGCCGGCCCTCCGTCGGCATCGGTCGCGGCGGGCAGGGGTTCGCCGAGCTCGGCCATCGCCGCCGCGTACTCCTCGGGCTTGATCGCCCGGGTGTGCCAGAACCAGTGGCCTTCCATGAACGACACGCCCTTGCCCTTGATCGTGTTGGCGATGACGACGACCGGCCGGCCGTCGCCCTCGACCGCCTCGTCGAGGACGCGGACGAGCGCGCCGACGTCGTGGCCGTCGACCTCCAGCACCCGCCAGCCGAAGGCCCGCCACTTAGCGACGAGCTCGCCCGGCTCCTGGGGTGGGATCCGGCCGTCCGGCCCGTCGCCCGGCCAGCCGTACTGCTGGATCCGGTTGTGGTCGACGATCGCGATGAGGTTGTCGAGGCGGTAGCGCGGGGCGGCCATGGCCGCCTCCCAGACCTCGCCCTCCTGGCACTCGCCGTCGCCGAGCAGGACGAACGAGCGGATCTCGTCGCGGCCGGTCAGGCGAGCGCCGAGGGCGATGCCCATCGCCGCCGAGATGCCCATGCCGAGCGAGCCGGTCGACATGTCCAGCCCGGGCAGGCGGGTCATATCGGGGTGGCCCTGGAGGCGCGAGTGGGCGGCGTCGAAGGTCAGCAGCTCCTCGACCGGGAAGTAGCCGCGGAGCGCCATCGCCGCGTACAGCCCGATGGACGAATGACCCTTCGAGAGGATGAACCGGTCGCGGTCCGGCCAGTCCGGGTCATCAGGCCGAACCCGAAGGGCGTGGAAGTACAGGACGGCGAGGATCTCGGCCTCCGAGAGCGGGCCACCGATGTGGCCGGCCCGGGCGTGGTTGACCGCCCGGATGACCTCGACCCGGATCCGCCGGGCGACCTCTCGCAGGGCGTCGAGATCGACCGTCGCGGCCGGGGAGGCGGCGCCGACGTTCATCGGGCGCCCTTCGCGTCCGGCGGGGCGTTGAGTGCCTCGTACGAGCCGAACACGACCGGCGGCGAGAAGATGCAGACGAGCTCGAGCGCCTCGGGGCCGTCCGACTCGGTGGCGTGGAAGGTCCCGGGCGTGACGTGGACGACGACGCCCGGCTCGATCTCCGCCGTCCCGTCGGGGGTCACGATCCGGCCGCGGCCGGCGGCGCAGTAGATCGTCTCCTCCTCGCCAGGATGGACGTGACCGATCGGGCGGCTGCCGGGCGGGAAGACGGCAACGCCCATCGA